>NZ_JAUOEU010000002.1:0-348570 GCF_031932105.1 Shewanella sp. SP1S1-7 | reverse complement strand
GAGTGCGTTTTTGTCTTTCAACATTACTTATTTGTACGGCACCGCGGAAGAGTCGCGGATTACAGGCTCTGGTGTAAACACTTTAAATTGCTCAATTTTTTGCTCACGGCGATTTGCTATTAACAGCTCAGTGGCTATTTGGGCAATTTTCTCATTGGGCTGATGTACTGTGGTCAGTTTAGGCCAGGTTTGACGTGAGAATGGGCTATCTTCGAAACCGACAATCGACAAGTCTACTGGGATATCTAAACCCGCTAAACGAGCAGCAAAAAGTGCACCAGCGGCAATTTCATCGTTACAAGCCACAATCGCAGTCGGACGATGTTTTAGTTTAATAAGCTTATTCGCACCGTCAACACCAGACTCAAATGAGTACTTCCCTTCAATTATGTAGTTCTCATTCAGTTTTAGGCCATTTATTGTTAATGCCTGTTTAAAACCAAGTAACCGCTCTTTAGTGGATTCATGGTGTAAATCCCCACTTAAAAAAGCAATATGCTTGTGGCCTAAGTCAATCAGATGTTGGGTGATTTCAACTGCACCAAATTTATCGTTGACTAAAATAGTCAATCCATTCTGATCGTTGCCTTTTTCGCCTGCAATAATGCGCACATAGTTAGCATCAATCTCAGTAAGTGCTTTGAGTACTTTCGGATCTTCTGACAAGGGAGGCGTCAGTACTAATCCCGCTAGCCTAGAATATTTGACTAGTGCTGTAAGCTCATCACAAATGGTCTCTGATTTAGCATTACAAGGGTGGATGACCAGTTCATAGCCCTTGTCTTTACAGGCTGCCAAGATCCCATTTTGCATATCAATAATGTAGTATGCGTTTGGATTATCGTAAATAAAACCAATAGCATAGGATTTTGTGCCCGCAAGGTTTCTCGCTGCTAAATTAGGCTGATAGTTAAGTGCTTTTATCGCCTCGTTCACTTTGTCAACTGTGGCCTGCTTCACTGAAGGTTCGTTATTGGTGACACGGGATACTGTCTTAATAGACACTCCAGCATATTTAGCTACGTCGTTAATAGTGACTTTCATTGATGTAAAAACTCTTTATCTAAGGCCGCGAAGGGTTAACTGTTCTATGAACGTAAATTCTTTACTAGCAATTTACAAGCTTACATTTATTATCAGTATTTTCTTACTTATACGTCTTATAGTGCGAGCTTTTGATGTGCTTAGCAATCCTGAATTGTTACAAATTGGCGTTAATTTATCGTTGTTGCAATTATGCTGGGAGTTGTAAATTTACGTAATAATATTAAAGCTCATGTTTTATAATGATTTTTGATAAAATGTATGATTCAAAATTCTGCTTTATGACATTTTTTCGCTTCCATCGTTATTTTGTTGTGGCAAGGCTGTTAATTATTGTGTAATGTTTGCACTAGACATGACAGCGTTGTCATTCCACAAGGAATGGTTATGAATACTAAAACGATAATAAAGTTATGGAAGGGAAACGAGATGCGACCATCAATCTTTAAGAAAACTGTACTAGCAACAAATATTGCTGTCCTACTCGGCAGTGCTGTATCCATCAGCGCTGTCGCTGCAGATGCCGTGGCAACCACAGCAGCGCCTGAAAATATTGAAAAAATTGAAGTTCGCGGTATTCGCGCTTCAAATAAGGCCAATATCAATGAAAAACGATTTTCTAACGCAGTAGTGGATGCTGTTACTGCGGAAGATATTGGTAAATTTCCTGATTCTGATGTCGGCCAAGCTCTCGGTCGTGTCCCTGGCGTAACTGTGGGTCGTACATTTGGTCAAGGTAGTTCAGTCTCTATCCGTGGTACAGATCCTTTAATGACTCTGACCACCTTAAATGGCCAGAACGTAGCGTCTACTGGTTGGTACGATCAAATGAACGTCGACCGTTCGTTCAACTATTCTATGTTACCTTCTGAACTGATTGGTGGCATGGAAGTGTACAAGTCCACTCAAGCCAACCTTGTTGAAGGTGGTATCGGTGGTACGGTTATCGTTAAAACCCGTAAGCCTCTAGATATGGATGCTAATTCTGTATTTGTTTCTGCAAAGGGCGAATATGGAACTGTAAGTGAAGATGTAGCACCTGAATTATCAGGTTTATACAGCTGGAAAAATGATGACGAGACATTTGGTGTTTTAGTTGCGGGTTCATATATTGACCGTGAGTATTTACGGACTGGTACTGAAGCGGATTTAGATTGGGGTGGACGTTCTTCTGTTCAGCCATCTAGTTTCTTGCAGCAGCAAGAGCGAACTGCGCTAGATGCAACACTACAATTCAGACCAACGGATAATTTAGAATTAGGTGCGCACGTACTATCACTGAAACTCGGTGCTGATAGTATTGGCGCTAACATGTATATTGAAACCGATACAAACTGGGCTGGCGCCCCTAAAGATGGCACCGCTGGACCCGGTAATACAACTAATCCTTCAGCATGTAAACAATTCAATGCTGCTGGTGTTTGTACGTTAAGTGTCACACCTGAAAATGCGCCATCAGATGTGTTCTTCCAAAACTGGGCGCGTAAAGGTGAGATGACGTCAGATACCTTTGAGTTGAACGCTGACTATAAAGGTGATGGTTTCGCAATTTCAGGTGTTGCAGGAAGGACAAAAGCTGAAGGTGGTACTCAAATGAGTGCTAACTTTGGTTATGGTTGGTGGGGTGATAAATTTGGTCAAGTTAAGTGGGCTGGCACTGTAGATGCTACAGGTAAACAAGTAGATATTAATGGTCGTGATATGGGCTTTACCCAAGACCAATTAGATACAACTGTGAGTACATCAACTTGGACGGGGATTAAAGGACCTAACTCTGACGAAGAAACTTATTTTCAGTTAGATGTTGATTTTGACCTTGACCTAGGTGTTATCAATAAGTTTGAAACAGGTGTTCGTTACACACAACATGAGTTCGAGAAGAGCGAATACCGCGCCATCTATGATCCAACCAAAACAAATGAATTTAAAACTTCAGACCTTTACAGTGGCACAATGAAGTTAGGTTATGACGGTTGGACGATTCCTAAAGCTGACCTAGACGCTATGATTAATGCCACAGAGTCTCTGGTTGATCAATTTGCCTACAGCCGCTCAGCCTATGGTTTAATCGAAGAAGACAACCTATCTATGTATGGTATGTTCTCGTTTGATGGTGAAGGTTTCCGCGGTAACTTTGGTTTACGTTATATCCAGACTGATGTCACTTCGAGCGGTCATGTGATTGATAACTCACCAGCGGATATCTTAGCTGTTAACCAAGGTTGGAGTGAAGAGCTTCATAGCGTTAAAGACAGCTATAGTGATGTCTTACCGAGCTTCAACATTTCATTCGATTTAGCTCAGGATTTGATCTTACGTATGTCAGCAGGACAAGCTATTACTCGTCCTAACTATGATAATTTGTTCCTAGCAACTTTAACTGGATTCCCAGATGATCGTAAAGGGAATGAAGCTTTAACGAAAGGAACTCCAGGCTTAAAGCCGATGAAGTCCTCGCAGGCTGATTTGAGTCTTGAATATTACTATGGTGATGGCAATCTTGTTTCTGCTACATACTTTATAAAAGACATAAGCAATTTTATTGTCGCTTCGTCAGAGTTTAATCAATCCATTGGTATCATAAATAAGGATTTAGAGGTGCCAGCTGATAGTTGGACCGTTAATACCTATGAAAATGCCGGTGGTGGTGAGATCGATGGTGTCGAACTGCAGTTAAACCATGCATTTGATAACGGTTTCGGTGTTAATGCGAACTATACATATGCAGATGGTAGTGCACCTTCAGAAGTTTATACTGACAACATAGGTATGTTTACTGAGTCATCAAAGCATAGTGCTAACTTAGTCGGCTACTGGGAGAATGATGATTTCTCAGCACGTGCCGCTTATAACTGGCGTTCTGAGTACATGGTTCGTGAATATGGTAAGTATTACGGCAACCGTATGCATGATGCCTTTGGTACACTCGATGTGACTTTAGGTTGGAATGTGACAGAAGCTATTGCATTACGTCTTGAAATTGTTAACTTAACAGCTGAAGATGACGTTCAATATGGTGCTGCCGGCGTAGGTACCGAAGTTAAGCCTGCGCTTCAAGATGATTTCCCTGCTTGGTCATTTAAAGGCGAAACTACATATAAACTTGGTGCTAGCTTTGTATTCTAACACTTTGTTGTAATTCAAAAGCCCAGTCTTGACTGGGCTTTTTTATAGGTAAACAAACACTATGAAAATCAAACGTATTGCAATTATAGGGGGCGGAACAGCTGGATGGTTAGCTGCAAATCACCTTGGGGCTGAGTTGTGCCATGATCCTGAAATAGAGATTACTTTGATTGAGTCGTTAGATGTGCCAACAATCGGTGTAGGTGAAGGAAGTGTTCCATATCTAGCGAAGGGATTGAAGCGGTTTGGTATTTCCGAAGCAGAGCTATTGCTGACTTGTGATGCGACTTTTAAGCAAGGAATCAAGTTTGTTAATTGGCTCGATAAAAACGTGCATGGAGACAACCATTACTATCATGCTTTCGATGCCCCTTACCCTGCAGGTATTGATGTCTCAAGTTACTGGGTTTCTCACGCGAGTCAACGTCCATTTGATGATGTTGGCATTCAGGCAAGGATTTGTGACTTAGGTTTATCCCCTAAGCGTAAAGGCTCGGGAGACTATGATGGGGCCTTATCTTATGCCTATCATTTTAATGCATTAAAGTTTGCAGGCTTATTAGCAAAGAACGCACAAAAAAAGTTTAATGTTAAGCATCAATTTGCCACTATTGTAGGAGTTGAACAGGATCAATTTGGACTGATTTCACATTTAATTACTGCTGATAATTCATCGTTAGCTTTTGATTTTTATGTGGATTGCAGTGGTTTTTCTTCGATCCTAATTGATAAAGTACTGAAAGTTCCTTTTGAAAGTAAATCAAGCGAGTTACTGACGGATACTGTTTTGGTGCAGCAAGTGCCTCTGAATGTAAGAGAAAATATCAATCCCTATACAACCGCGACGGCCCATAAGGCTGGTTGGATATGGGATATTCCACTCACTACGCGTCGCGGAACTGGCTTTGTGTACTCAAGTCGACACATGAGTGATGAGGAGGCTTTAACGTTATATGCTGATTACTTACAAGTCGATAAAGTTCAATTCAAGCCGCGGAAAATTCCGATGGAGATTGGTTATAGGAAGGAGTTTTGGCATAAAAACTGTGTTGCTTTAGGATTGGCCCAAGGCTTTGTTGAGCCACTTGAGGCGACATCTATATTAGTTTCCGATTTTTCTGCTGAACTGTTAGCTCGTCATTTCCCTCGAACTATAGAGGATATTAGCGTCTCTACTTCATATTATAATAGTGTTATTACGTATGTTTGGGAGCGTGTTGTTGACTTCATTAAGTTGCACTATTGTATTTCTGACCGGAAAGATTCATCATTTTGGTTAGAGAATCAAAAAGAGGATACTATTTCATTTGAGTTAAAACAGCGCTTAGCTAGATTCAAATTACGTCCTCCGCATCAGTCTGACTTTTTTAGTCGTTTTGATTTATTTGATCATAAGAATTTTTTGTATGTTTTATATGGAATGAAATTTAAAACAAATCATTCAGTTTTATCTCGGCAAGAAATTAAACATTGTGAGACACTTTTCTCTGATAATGACCTCTTAGTTGGGCGAGCTGAAACCTTACTCTTAAATCATAGAGAATGGTTGGAAGGATTAATGCGCGCTGTTGAAGGTAAGACGCTTAAGTAGATAGTCATGAGGATATTAAATGTTAGTGCCTGTATTTGAACAAGCTATTTGTGTGTTTGATTTCGACGAATATGATAGTTTTGATGGTAAACACGAAACATACAGTACACTTGAAACGCTGTTTTCACTTCCTGATGTGATCAATGAAGGGAACGTTCCTGATGCGAAAGGAGGACGGGCATTATCAACTGCACATCTTTACAAAACCCATCCAATTCCACAATTATTAAACTTCAAAACCAATCCTTTAGGTGATTGGATTTTAAGGCGTATATTTGAATCTGCTATTTTGTTAGGGTTTCAGAATACTCGAGATATTAAAAAGCTTAAGTATCACCGAACTTGGGCAAATAGGATGGAGTATAATTGTGATGCAATTGCCCATAGGCATGCCAATAACGATTGGACTATTCCTCATTTAGTTGCAATATATTATACCGATGTGCCAGATGAAAGTGCAGACTTGGTTTTTATTAATGATAAAGATAACAGCATTATGCGGGGTGATCATTGTCACGAATACCCGGCTGAGAAGCAATATATTGTCAAATCAAAAACAGGTCGACTTGTTTGTCATGACGCAAGATTTTTACATGGAACAACTGTACACAAGAGCCACTTACCACGTACATGCTTAGTTATTGAAGTTGGCTTTCCACCATTAAATAAATAACGGTGTAATCAAACTTTATTTAATTTTATTCTTATAGAAAGTAGTATTTAAAATAATGTAATTAAATTCTATCAGTAGGCATAGTGCTTTTTATTTAGTTTCATCGTCTATTTTAACTTTGTAGCATAAAAAATGTTACAGCATAACAACCCCCGTCAAAATGATCCAAATGGAGAAAAAGAGTTTTAATACTTTTACTGGGAGATATAGCGCTAATTTGCGAGCAAGTAATCCCCCGATAACGGCGCCCGGGCCTGCGAATAACACTAACTCAAAGAGGGCTTGGCTATTTGTTGAAAAGATATGAATAGGGCTTGCCGACCAAACGGTAATCGCAGAGACAACAACGCCGGTGGCGACTGCCATTTTGGCGCATAGTCCCCGTAACATCAGATAAATCACCACTAATTCTCCGACGCCTACCGATAACCAAGCTGTGATAATACCGCCGAAATAACCAATGAGAGCGAGCGATAGAAAATCAATCGGCATTATAGCGCGAGTTATTTGCGTACTTCTTTTGCTACTGAGAATGATGGCAATACCGAGTATTATCGAGAAAATGCTGAAACTTGTGTGTAGCGAAGAGGGCGCATTGAGCTGTAGTAATTGGCTACTCCAGAAACCTAATACTGAAAAGAAGGCGGCAAGTAATGCTGCTTTCACAAAACCAGACCAGGTGACATCTTCTCGGTGACGTTTTTGATAATGCAGTGACCATGAAATCGCGCCTGCTGTCATACCAAAGCATTGGATCATAAATGAAGTCGCGATGCTTTGAGACTCACTAAAGTTGAGGCTCGAAAAAACGGGAATAAAGATGACGCCACCGCCTGCTCCCGTCGCATTGGCAAATATCGCTCCTGTAATACCCAGAAAAATAAAGCGGCCATATTCTTGGATAAGATCAAATGGCGAATGAAAATGGCTCGCCCAAAATAACCAAACTCCACAAAGTAGCAATATCAAACTGAGGTTTCGGTAGTGCCGAGTTAAGCGCGGAGCAGATTGGGTATTACTGGGCACTAATGTGTTAAGGGGACTCATCGATAGCTACCGTGATCTTTGTCATGTTATCGCCATGTTACCAATGAAAGACAACGTTGTCACATAAGCTTGAGTAAATAAATTAAACATTTTAAGTCATTGAATAATAATGACTTAAAATGTCTATTCATAAAAAATAACAATAATTGTCAAAAAAATGTAGAAATCCTGTTCTTTCTTGTGTACTTTAACAATGACAACGCTGTCATCTGCTTGTGTGATACGTTGTTTGTAAGGTCTGCATGAGAGGATGAGGTCTCCTTTTCATGTGTTTGGCAGGAGTATTGCTGTCGGGCGGCGATACGTTTGTCTTTGATATTTTGATAGTCTCTCCCCAGAAACTAGCGTGGGCTGGGTACTGTAAGCAGTGCCCAGCCATTTTTTTAGGGTGTTTTTACAATATGACTTAAATGCCTACCTCAGCATTTGAACGTTAGCGGCATAGATAAACAAAACTCACTGGTAAAAACCAGATAATAAAAAGAGGCTGCAATTTATGGCGATTCATTTAGCGGTTGCGATGCGCGTCATTGCGACGGGCATGACGAGTGTCATTCGTTATGTTTTTACACTAACGAGCACACTTATCACTAAACGAGCAGCTTGCTGGTCACTGCTTATCATGGCTCTGACGGGGCTTTCAGCCTCATCCTTCGCTGTGTTTGCAGCCGATATTGCCTCAAGTCATTTTGCCGCTAACTCAAACTCAAACTCAAACTCAAACTCTAATTCCGGTTCCTCTGACGCCATTAAGTCTGACGTTTCTCACATTCAGGCGCCGATTTCAAAAACAATCGTCACCACCATACAGCAGACTTGGCAGCTAAATTTGCTTAAGGAAGCACTGCGCCGTTCGGATAGCGGCTATCAAGTGCAGCAAATGTCGACTCAGATGAATCAAAAACGCAAGGTCGAAGAAGCACTGGCTGGAACAGTCGATGTGTTTTGGAGTATGACCTCAAAAGAATTAGAAGAAACCGTGCTACCCGTGCGCATTCCATTGTTTAAAGGATTACTCGGTAATCGACTGCTAATTATCCGCAAAGCGGATGAAACGCGATTTGCCAAGGTGAAAACCATGGCGGATTTTAGACAGTTAAAGGCGGGGCAAAATCGTTATTGGCCCGATGCCACGATTTTAGAAGCTAATGGATTACCCGTCGTGACGAGTTATCAGTACACCAATTTATACCCCATGTTAGAAGGTGGGCGTTTTGATTATCTTGCCCTCGGCGCCCAGGAAATTGGTGAAGAACTCGCAAGTCACCCCGATCCCGCACTAAAGGTTGATAGCCATATTCTGCTGCAATATCGCTCGCCGGCTTATTTCTTTGTGTCCCCTAAGCGCCCCGAACTTGCGGTGGCCATTTTAGCTGGGCTTGAAAGTATGGTAAGCGACGGCTCCTTTGATGAGATGTTCAATCGCGAGCTAAAAATTGAGCAACTGTACCGCGAGGCAAAGTTTGAACAAAGGGTCATTATCCGTCTCGATACGCCTGATTTAAGTCCGTTAACGCCAATAGAACGCACAGAATTATGGTTAGATCTCTTTAGTATGCAAGGTGCAACATAATGAAAACATTAGCCTTAAAAGTACAGATTGGGTTAGCAGCAGCGATTTTTATGATAGTCAGCGTTTTGTTCGGCGCATCTTATTGGTTGGCGAGTGATAAATTGGCCGCCAGTGAAACTGAGTTTGAAGACAATACCGTCGCCAATTTGCAAGTCACTATGGCGCAGCCCATCTTCACCTACGATTATGAACAAATCCAAGCCGTGTTATCTGTGATGCTTAAATCTGCGCAGATTTATCATATCGTGGTGAGCGACCATCGCGGTAAAGTGTTAGCCGAGAGTCAGCAGGCTCAAACGGTGGTCGATGAGTATCTGGTAAAACGTAAAATTCACTTTGCTGACCAAGGCAATCCGACGGGCCAATTGGCCATTCAGTTTTCTATGTTGCCCATTCGCGCTCAGTTGTCAGATTTACTCTTAGGTTATTTCTTGCAGGCGCTGTTAATTCTCGGTGGCAGTTTAATTGTTATCTTCATTATTCTTAAACGTTTAGTGATTAATCCACTGGAGAATGTTGTCCGTGCCATGGAAGAAATTGCCAGCGGTGACGGTGATTTATGCCACAGATTACCCGTTGAGAGTCAGGATGAGATTGGTCAGCTTGCCAAGGCATTTAATGGTTTTGTTGAGCAAATTCACGCCACGATTTCCAGAGTGCACGAAACCTCAGGGCAATTACTGGGCGATGCCAAAGCGCTTGGTTCACTGTCGCAAACCAACAATGATCGCGTGCAAACCCAACTAAAAGAAACCGAGGCCGCAGTGACGGCTGTAACTCAGCTAAGTGCCAGTGCTAACGAAGTTGCCATTAATGCCAAGCGCACCGCGGATGCGGCGAGTCAGGCCGATAAAGCGGTCGATAACAGTCAGCGTCAGTTTGATTCGGGATTAGATATTACCCGCAAGCTGGCATCTGAATTAGCTCGCTCGGCATTGTCCGTCTCACAGTTACAACAAGAAACCCAAAAGATAGATGAAGTGGTCGTAGTGATCAGCAGTATTGCCGAGCAGACCAACTTACTGGCGCTTAATGCTGCTATTGAAGCGGCAAGGGCGGGTGAACAAGGGCGCGGTTTTGCTGTGGTTGCCGACGAAGTGCGCACGCTGGCGAGCCGAACTCAACAAGCCACAGGTGAAATACAGAAAATGATCCAGCAGGTTCAGAGCCGAGTGGCAGAAACGGTCACAGTGATGCAAGCGAGCCAAGCCCTCTCGACTCAGGGCGTTAACCGCTCGGAAGAAATTAAGTTAGTACTCACTAAAGTGACTGATTTAGTCTCAAATATCAGTAATATGAACATCGAAGTTTCCCATGCGGCGCAGGAACAAACCTGCGTCACCGAAGCGATTTCTCGTACGTTAAATGATCTTGCCAATGTCTCAGGTTCAGCCTCCCTCGATAGCGAGCACTTAGCGCACTCGAGCGAGCGACTGTTTCACCAAGGGGAAAGACTGCGGACGTTAGTAACTTCCTTCAGATTGTAGCCATTTCTGGAGCTAGATAAGGATAATCATGAATAAAACACTTTCAGCAAGCGCCATTTTACTGGCTTTAGGATTAACGGCCTGTTCCGAGGCGCCTGTGACGCCTTCCACAGCGTCAGCCAGTAAGGCTGTGGCTCAAACACAGCAAGCTCAGGACGCATTAACTCAAGCTCAGTTACAACAACTCGGGGATTCGTTAGTCGTAACTTACCGTGTTGTAACCAATGTGCCAGACGATAAGTGCCTAAAAGATAAAGCCGATGGTCGCTGTTTTGTCGCTCAAATTGATTTCGTGCCCGGTATGGATTTAGCCAGCCAGAATTGGGAAATTTATTTAAGCCAAATGCGCCCAGTGCAATCGGTTGAAAGCGGTGAATTGACGATAACGCACGTTAAAGGTGATTTACATCGTATTACGCCAACGGCCGCTTTTAAGGGATTTATTAAGGGTGAGAAAAAGCAACTGACGTTCCGTGGTGAGCCGTGGCAATTGGCTGAAACCGACGCTATGCCAAACTATTACCTCGCAGCAAACGGATTAGAACCCGTCATTATCGCCAGCACTCAGGTAGGGAAAGATGCCGAAACGGGTTTAGAGACGCGTCCGTATGTTGAAGGGGTTACGAATTTTAAAACCCAATATCAACGCACTGAAACGGATAAACTCGCGCCAGCCGATGCCGCGCAATTATTTAAAGACAATCAAATCGTGAGTGAAGATGCCGCCTTGGCTGTGGATACCATTATCCCAACGCCACAAAAGGTGAAGATCCATTCAACTGATACACCAGTATCTCTTGCTGGTGGTATTAAGCTCGAATATCAGCAAGATAACCCAGAGCAAAAGAGTCAAGTTGCGGCGGCGGTGGCACGTTTAGCTCGGCTGGGTGTGGCTGAATCTGCGAGTGGCATGACGGTGAAATTTGCCAGCCATAAAGGGGATGAGGGCAGTTATCGCTTAGATATTCAGCCAACTGAAATTGTGATCGCTGCCAATGATGCGGCGGGCTTCTCTTACGGTTTGTCATCATTAGCAAGCCTTGTGGATGTGAATTCGCTGAAAGTGAATGCCATGACCATTGAAGACAGCCCACGTTATCCGTTCCGTGGTATGCACATTGATGTGGCACGTAATTTCCACAGCAAACAATTGTTGCTGGATTTGCTCGACCAAATGGCGGCTTATAAGCTCAATAAACTGCATTTACACATGGCTGACGATGAAGGTTGGCGTTTAGAAATCGATGGTCTGCCTGAATTAACCGACATAGGCAGTAAACGTTGCCATGATTTAGATGAAAATACCTGCTTATTACCGCAGTTAGGCAGTGGACCGTTTGGCGATACAAGCGTCAATGGCTATTACACCAAACAAGACTATATCGACATAGTGAAATATGCCGAGGCGCGTCAAATTCAGGTGATCCCGTCGATGGATATGCCGGGTCATAGCCGCGCCGCGATTAAAGCGATGGATGCGCGTTTTCGTCGATTACAGGCTGAAGACGTAGAGCTGCAAAATACGGGCAAAGTGCAGGTTGTCCCTGTGCAGGAAGCGGCAAATCAAGCTAGCACAGCAGTAAAAGCGTTAGATGCGGGCGCTCGTCAATTACAAGCTGAAGGGAAAACCACTGCAGCTGAGCAATATTTGTTATCCGATGCAAACGACAAAACGGTTTATTCTTCAGTGCAATATTACGACGACAATACGCTTAACGTGTGTATGGAGTCGACTTATCACTTTGTCGATAAAGTGATTGATGAAATTGCCAAGTTACACCAAGCCGCGGGTCAACCATTGACGCGTTACCACATTGGTGCCGATGAAACGGCGGGAGCTTGGAAACAATCACCCCAGTGTTTAGCATTTGTTGCCAATAACGATAAAGGCGTTAAGTCGATAGATGACTTAGGCGCTTATTTTATTGAACGAATTTCGACTATGTTAGCGGCCAAAGGCATTGAAGCTGCGGGGTGGAGCGATGGCATGAGCCATGTTCGCCCTGAGAATATGCCCGCTAAAGTGCAGTCTAATATTTGGGATGTGATTGCCCATAAAGGTCATGAGCGCGCCAATCAGCAGGCGAATCTTGGTTGGGAAACCGTGCTCTCTAATCCTGAGGTGTTGTACTTTGATTTCCCCTATGAGGCCGATCCCAAGGAGCATGGTTATTACTGGGCGAGCCGCGCGACCAACAGCCATAAAGTCTTTAGCTTTATGCCAGATAACTTGGCCGCCAATGCCGAGCAATGGACCGATATTCAAAATCAGCCGTTCGAAGCGGACGACAGAATAAAACTCGATGAGGCGGGTAACAAAGTCTCGGGCCCAAGGGAGAAAGGCAAACCTTTTACTGGCTTGCAAGGGCAGGTTTGGAGTGAGTCTATTCGCAGTGACGATACGATTGAATACATGGTGTTCCCGCGTTTGTTGATGTTGGCAGAGCGTGCTTGGCATCAAGCCGCATGGGAAGTGCCTTATCAATATCAAGGCGCTGTGTATAACCAAAGTTCAGGCGCTTTTACTTTGACTATGCGTGATGCACAGGCAAAGGATTGGCAACAACTTGCGAATACTTTAGGTCATAAAGAGTTTGTTAAGCTAGATAAAGCGGGGATTGATTATCGCGTACCGACGGTCGGCGCCGAGATCCGTGAGGGTAAACTGTTTGCTAATATCGCCTATCCCGGACTCAAACTGGAATACCGAAGCCTAAATGGCCAATGGCAAGCTTATCAAGCGGGACAGGCGGTCACTGCACCGATTGAGGTCCGTGCCATAGCTGCCGATGGTATTCGTAAAGGCCGAAGTTTAATCGTTAACTAAATCGATTTTTATATCTGGCTGTATTTTAAAGATAAAATACAGCCTTTTTGTTTTTCTGTGTCAGTGATTGCCTAAATTTGATTTTAGATCATAAATCACTTAAAAAAGTAAATGACAACGCTGTCATTTTTGCTGTAACATTGAGTTAACTAAAGTTGAGCGCTGTATTAACGGCAAATAATAAGCAACGGTAGCGCTGCATTGATAGGTGAAGAGGGGTGTCATGGGGTTAGTCCAGACAAAAGATCAACAACTGTTTATAGGTGTAGATGGCGGCGGCAGTAAATGTCGAGCCACCATTTACTGCGCAGACGGTACCGTTTTAGGGACAGGTGTTGCAGGACGTGCAAATCCACTGCATGGTCTCACACAAACATTTGAATCCATTGAAGCATCGACTCGCCTGGCGTTGTTGGATGCGGGCATGAACGAGAGCGATAGTCACTTGCTGGTGGCGGGTCTTGGTCTTGCTGGCGTAAATGTCCCTCGGTTATATCAAGACGTTATCAACTGGCAGCATCCTTTTGCGGCCATGTATGTCACCACAGATCTGCATACGGCTTGTATTGGTGCCCACCGCGGTGCCGATGGCGCTGTGATCATCACGGGCACAGGTTCTTGCGGTTATGCCCATGTTGGTGATACCAGCTTGAGTATTGGCGGTTATGGTTTTGCATTAGGTGATAAGGGCAGCGGTGCTTGGCTGGGATTAAAAGCCGCCGAACACGTGTTGTTAGCACTCGATGGCTTTGCCGTACCAACCCGATTAACCGATATGCTGCTGAGCTACTTTAACGTCACCGATGCGCTCGGTATTGTCGAAAATCTAGCCGGTAAATCATCAAGTTGCTATGCCGCATTAGCCAGAAGTGTGCTCGATTGCGCCAGTGAAGGTGACGCGGTCGCGACGGCGATAGTGCAAGAGGGCGCAGATTATATTAGCGACATGGCGCGTAAGCTATTTAGCCTAAATCCGGTGCGTTTTTCGATGATCGGTGGCCTTGCAGAGCCTTTACAAGCCTGGCTCGGTGCCGATGTGGTCGCCAAAATTTCAGAAACCTTAGCACCACCCGAACTCGGTGCTATGTATTTCGCCCAGCAAGAATTTAATAAGTCGTTGTCAGTGCAAATAGGCACTGAAGCCAAATCCTGTATTTGAACGTGAAGGTAAAAGACATGACAAACACTATTATGGAGCAAGAAGCTCGCACCGCACCGCAAAAAATCGCTGGCCAGTTAGAAGCTAACGCTGAAATCATGCAGCAGTTAGGTGAAAAGCTGCGCGCCTTCGATCCCCGTTTTGTAATGATCGTTGGTCGTGGTTCATCGGATCATGCGGGTGTTTTTGCTAAGTACTTATTTGAAATCGAAGCGGGCGTACCGACGTTTGCCGCCGCCCCTTCAGTGGCGAGTGTGTATGGTAAGACCTTGAAACTCGAAGGCGCATTAGTGATTGTGATTTCACAATCTGGCCGTAGCCCTGATATTTTGGCGCAGGCGCGTATGGCAAAAAATGCCGGCGCTTTTTGTGTTGCCTTAGTCAATGATGAAACCGCACCGATTAAAGATATCGTCGATGTTGTTGTGCCTTTACGTGCTGGTGAAGAAAAAGCGGTTGCCGCAACTAAGAGTTACCTCGCAACGTTGTCAGCGATTTTACAACTTGCCGCCGCTTGGACTCAAAGCGAATCGCTTGCTAGCGCCGTCGCTTCTTTACCCCAAGCGCTGCAAACGGCGGTGGACGCTGAGCCACAACTCACGCCAGAATCTGTTGCCGACGTGAAGAACTTAGTCGTACTTGGCCGTGGTTTAGGTTATGCGGTATCTAAGGAAATCGCGCTTAAGTTAAAAGAAGTGTGTTCAATCCATGCTGAAGCATTCAGTAGCGCCGAGTTCCTCCACGGTCCTGTGACCTTAGTTGAGAAAAAACTCACTATCGTTGATGTGTGTATTGGCGATGAATCCTACGCTAGCCACATAGAACAGATTGAAAACGTGAGCCAACGCGGCGCCGATTTAGTGCATCTGAATCAAACCTCGACGGACATTCACCCACGTGTGGCGCCGTTAGCGTTATTACAACGATTCTATATCGATGTGGCTGCGGTTGCGATTGCCCGCGGTATCGATCCCGATCAACCTGCTGGCCTTAAAAAAGTGACGCAAACGCTCTAAGTTACCGAGCTTTAAGCGGCCAACGTTTTAGAGGTTTAGGTGCTGCGGATTAGATCTAGCGGACTTTTAGCTGCACGATTAAGCAGCTGCACGATTAAACCTGTTCAGCTAAGCTCGTGCAGCTAAGCCCTCGCAGTGAACTTAATTTAAGACTTAAGTCACTCGTGTTATTTATTGAAAGAGGTTTGCGATGAAAATCACCCTGATCGCCGAGCGTATTTTCGATGGTGAATATTTCCATCAAGATGTGCCTGTTACTGTCGAAGACGGGCACATTCTGGCGTTTGATACGGTTGTTGGCGCGAAGGAAATCCGCCAAGCCGGAACGCTGGTGCCAGGTTTTATTGATGTGCAAGTGAACGGTGGCGGCGGGGCGTTATTCAATGCCGATCCGAGTGTTAATTGCATTGAAACTATCGGCCGTGCCCATGCACGTTTTGGCACGACCGGATTTTTACCTACGCTTATTACCGATGATGTCAGCGTGATGGCCAATGCAGCCGATGCAGTGGCCGAGGCTTTAGTTAAAGGTAGCGCTGGCGTTTTAGGGGTGCATTTTGAAGGACCACATTTATCTGTGCCTAAAAAAGGTGTGCATCCTCAGGGTTTTATTCGCGAAATAACCGATGCTGAACTCGCGGTATTTTGTCGTCAAGACCTGGGGATTAAAGTCGTCACGCTTGCGCCTGAGAATGTGTCGCCAGAGGTGATCCGCAGGCTCGTTGCTTCGGGCGTGAAGGTATGTTTGGGTCATTCTAATGCTGACTACGATACTGTTGTTGCGGCATTAGCGGCAGGCGCGACGGGCTTTACCCATCTTTATAATGCGATGTCACCACTGGGTTCCCGTGAGCCGGGCATGGTTGGCGCGGCGATTGAAAGTGAAACCGCTTGGTGTGGTTTGATTGTCGACGGTCACCATGTACATCCCGCGGCGGCAAAGGTTGCACTAAGGGCAAAACCGAGGGGCAAGATGATGTTAGTCACCGATGCTATGCCGCCAGTTGGTATGGAGGATGAGACTAGCTTCGAGCTCTTTGGTACTCGAGTGTTAAGAGTCGGCGACAGATTAAATGCCGTGACAGGTGAGCTGGCGGGCTGTGTGCTCGATATGGCAACTGCGGTCAATAATACTGTGAACTTGTTGGGTTTACCTTTGGCGGAAGCCTTGAGAATGGCGGCGTTATATCCCGCACAGTTCCTCGGGATTGACCATAAGGCTGGCCGTTTAGCACTGGGACATAGGGCTGACTTTGTCTTGCTCGATGCGCAGAACAAAGTGCAGGCAAACTACATTGCGGGACAAGCCGTTTATGCACACCCTTAAATTGCATTTACATTTGCAGTTTAGGTGATTTTTAACATCTGGCCCTTGTCGTATTTTGATGACAGGGGCTAAGTTTTTTTATTGTACAGCACTAATTTTAAACAGTATTAGTTTTGTACAGTATTAGTTTTGCTCAACTTTTATAAAAGCTTTTAATAACAATAATAAAGGATGATGGCATGGGGACGACACAGACAAACGCAATTGAGCCTGTAAAGGTGAATAAACCTAGGTTGATGTCGCTGGATGCACTGCGCGGCTTCGATATGTTTTGGATTTTGGGCGGTGAGGCTTTGTTTGGTGGCTTGCTTATTCTAACGGGCTGGGCAGGTTGGCAATGGGGCGATGAACAAATGCACCATAGCCAATGGCATGGTTTTCACTTCTACGATTTGATTTTTCCGCTGTTTATTTTCCTCTCTGGTGTGGCCTTAGGTTTATCCCCTAAACGTTTAGATAAATTACCTATGAAGGAGCGATTACCTGTGTATCGTCACGGGATTAAACGACTCTTTTTATTGCTGTTACTGGGCATTTTATACAATCACGGTTGGGGTACGGGCGCGCCTGCCGATCCTGAAAAAATTCGTTATGCCAGTGTGTTAGGCCGCATCGCCTTTGCATGGTTCTTTGCCGCATTATTGGTGTGGCATACGAGTCTACGAACCCAAATTATCGTCGCTTTGGGTATTTTGCTCGGTTACGGCGCAATGCAACTTTGGTTACCTTTCCCTGGTGGACAGGCAGGCGTGCTCTCGCCAACGGAATCCATCAATGCCTATGTCGATTCGATGTTATTACCCGGCGTGAGCTATCAGGGACGTACACCCGATCCTGAAGGTTTACTGTCGACCATCCCCGCCATAGTCAATGCGTTAGCGGGTGTGTTTGTTGGCCACTTTATTGTTAAATCCCATCCTAAAGGAGAGTGGGCCAAAGTGGGGTTGCTCGCCGCTGCGGGTGGCGTTTTGTTAGCCTTCGGTTGGCTGTTAGATCTTGTTATTCCGGTCAATAAAGAGCTGTGGACCAGTTCATTTGTGCTGGTGACGTCGGGCTGGAGCATGATACTGCTGGCGGTATTCTATGCCTTAGTCGATGTGCTTAAGTGGCAAAAAGCCGCATTTTTCTTCGTAGTGATAGGCACCAACGCCATCATTATTTACTTAGCGTCGAGCTTAGTGGATTGGAAATATATCGCCCAAAGCGTGTTTGGCGGCTTAGTGCTGGCCTTGCCTGAAAGCGCTCAAGCGTTAGCTGCGGTTATCAGCTTGCTCGCGGTGCAGTGGCTGGTTTTATATTGGATGTATCGCCGCAATATTTTTGTCAGAATTTAGTCAGTTGGCTTAATCGCTTGAGATCAGCCGCACGCACTCAGTGTCTGCGGCTTTTTTTACATTATTTTCTGGATGTGAGTCATCACTTACTTATAACTTATCAGTTAGCCAATCGATGATTACGAGGGAATATTCGCGAGAATTTATTAAATGACAGCGTTGTCTTTTTGTGTTATTTGTTTTAACATCACTGAAACAATGGTGCGTTTGGATGATAACATTAGCCATTGCGGACGAGTCGCGATACGGATATTCGGGAACTTAGGCATTAATGTGAACCCCGTTATCACCTCAATAATTAATTACTATAAGAAGCAGGTTTATGGAAATGACACTCGATAAAAGCCAGCAAAAAAGCAGCTTTCTCCCCATGGCCATAGTGGCCGCTCTCTTTTTCATCCTCGGATTCGCCACTTGGTTGAATGGTTCTTTGATGCCGTATTTGAAACAAATATTGCAACTCAATCCCTTTCAAGCGTCGTTGATCCTGTTTTCTTTTTATATCGCAGTGACCTTTACTGCCTTGCCATCCGCTTGGCTTATTCGCAAAGTCGGTTATAAGAATGGTATGGCGATTGGCATGGGCGTGATGATGTTGGCGGGTTTACTGTTTATCCCCGCCGCAGAAACCCAAATATTTGCCTTATTCCTTTTCGCCCAATTAGTGATGGGCGCGGGCCAAACTCTATTACAAACTGCGGTTAACCCTTATGTGGTGCGTTTAGGCCCTGAAGAATCCGCCGCTGCCCGTGTGAGTGTGATGGGTATTTTGAATAAAGGTGCGGGTGTGATTGCGCCTTTGGTGTTCTCTGCACTGATTTTAGACAGTTTTAAAGACCGTATTGGTACTGAGCTGACTCAAATTCAAATTGAAGAAATGGCCGACGGCCTAGTATTCCCTTATTTAGGCATGGCGATTTTTATCGGAATTTTAGCGCTAGCGGTAAAAAAATCCCCATTACCTGAATTATCCAATGAAGATGAAGTAGCTGAAAATACCGATAAAGGCCAACTTAAAGCGGCACTGTCTCACCCTAACTTAGCCTTTGGCGTGCTGGCGCTGTTTGTGTATGTGGCGGTGGAAGTGATCGCTGGTGACACTATCGGCACTTTTGCGCTATCACTCGGGGTTGAACATTACGGGGTGATGACCTCCTATACTATGGTGTGTATGGTGCTAGGTTACACGCTCGGTATCCTATTAATTCCTCGCTTTATTTCACAGCCTAAGGCCTTGATGGTGTCGGCCATTTTAGGTTTGCTACTGACATGCGGTATTTTGTTCGGCGACAATAACTCCTACGCTATCGCGAATGTTGTGTTAGTGCCTTTTGGTGGTGTTGCGTTGCCAGACACCCTGTTGATGATTGCCTTCCTTGGTTTAGCTAATGCGATTGTTTGGCCTGCGGTGTGGCCGCTAGCTTTGTCTGGTATGGGTAAATTGACCAGTACAGGTTCTGCGCTGCTTATCATGGGGATTGCAGGTGGCGCCTTTGGTCCCGTGTCTTGGGGCTTAATGAGTTCGGCGACAGATATGGGTATGCAGGGCGGTTATATGGTGATGTTGCCCTGTTATCTGTTCATTCTGTTCTACGCGGTGAAAGGCCATAAGATGCGTAGTTGGTAGACAAGTCAGCTTGAATAGCTAAAAAGAAGCCCTCGATGATGAGGGCTTCTTTGTGTCTTAGTTTATCTAAGCGGTTCTTGTGAACTTTACACTAAGGCCAAATTAGAACGCGTAACTTACGCTAGCAAGCACGGTATCTGAGTTTTTAAATACACCATCAGAGACCTTTTGATCGCCGCTAAGATCTGTGCCTAACCAAGCAAGAGAAAGCCCAAAACCTGATAGTTCAGTCGATACGCCAACAGAGTAATCTGAGTAGCTATCAAAACCTTCACCGTCATCTAATGCATCACCCACGTTATAGCCGTAGTGCAGATCGAGGCTCCAGTTCTCAACAAATTCATAGGAATAGTTAAGCTCAGCGTAGTGATAGTCTAAATCAGTGCCGCCATAGTCATTGGTGTACCAGTAAGCGGCGCGAAAGCCTTTAAAATCCATACCAGCCGTGACTTCAAAGTAGCCAATGTCACTTTCGCCAGAGTAGTTATAACGGTTAAGGGTAATGTCATAGGTCAGATCTTCATTGATCTCACCGCCATAGGCGACATAGAAATCGTATTCGATCGCAGGGCCGTTATAACCTGGCTCATCAAAATCCACGTTACTTGCCCAAGCACCGACAGAGAAACCCGAGTCGAAGCTCCAATCAATACCGCCTTGCAGGGCTGGATCGCCAGCGGTTTGTGAAACGCCGCGGAAACGATAGTCGTTAGTGAGACTAATTTCCCCTGTTACTTCGGCGGCGGCCATGCCGGAGAATAGGGTCGTGGTTAGCGCGAGTCCGACAAGCTGTACCAGCCGTTTTTTATTCAGATTGTTATACACGGTATTTCTCCCATTTTCTTTGTTGACTCGGACGTGTTACTGGCGGCCATGGTTATTCAATCGTGCCAGTGCATCCGTTGGTTTGCCAAACAACAGCCTAGGAAAACCCGTTGCTGTGACCTCATGGCGAGTATTGCTAAGATAACTTAGCTTGTTTGAGGCTAACATCAGCCTCGTTGATCTCACTTTTGTTCGAAAATGACGTAAACCTTGCGGCAGGGTTCCACGACTTCCCAAGTGCCTTGAAAACCCGCGGGTATAATAAACCTGTCGCCCACAGTGAACGTCTGCGATTGACCTTGAAGATCTGTGATAACACTTATCCCTTCGAGGATTTCGCAGTACTCGTATTCAGTGTAGTTTATTTTCCAAGCGCCTGATTCACTTTGCCAAATTCCACTGTGAAATTGATCACAAGGGCTAGAATAATGATTCTCTAACCCTTGAGTTGGATTGCCTGCTAACAACTTTTCCGTCGGTAACTGATAGGTCTCGACGGCTGTTTGCGCCGTAGCAAAGCGAATAATAGCGTTGATACTCACAGTCATTTGCGATTTCCTTGTTGAGCTGACATTCGGCTATTTCATCGTAGGCATTACAAACTCGGCTTGAGTCTGTTTACCCACGGGCCAGCGGGCAGTAATTGCCTTACGTTTGGTATAAAAACGCACGCCATCTGGACCATGCATGTGCAGCGGCCCAAAGAGTGATCGCTTCCAACCGCCAAAACTGTGGAACGCCATTGGTACCGGGATCGGCACGTTCACCCCAACCATACCCACTTGTACGTGGTGGCAGAAATGTCGCGCCGCTTCACCACTTTGGGTGAAAATCGCCGTGCCATTGCCAAATTCGTGTTGGTTAATCAGCTCAAGCGCCGTCGGGTAATCTTTCACGCGCACAATCGCCAGCACTGGGCCAAAGATTTCTTCGCGGTAGATGCTCATTTCAGGCGTGACGTGGTCGAACAAACAGGCGCCGAGGAAATAGCCCTGTGGATTTTCTTCAATACTCAGTTTACGGCCATCGACCAGCAGCGCTGCGCCTTCTTGCACACCGGCTTCAACATATTGGGTGACCTTGGCAAGGTGCTGTTTTGAGATCAGCGGACCCATTTCCATCTCTGGCGTCAGGCCGTTGCCGACTTTTAAGCTTTGGATTTGCGGTAGCAGTTTTTCCACTAACGCATCGCCCACATCACCTACCGCGAGCACGACTGAAATCGCCATACAACGCTCGCCAGCACTGCCGTAAGCTGCACCCATTAAGGCGCTAACGGCTTGATCTAAATCCGCATCTGGCATGAGTAACATATGGTTTTTCGCGCCGCCTAAGGCTTGCACGCGTTTGCCATGTTTAGAGGCTGTGCTGTAGATGTATTCGGCAATCGGCGTTGAGCCCACAAAGCTCACCGCTTGCACATCTTTATGGGTGAGTAAGGTATCGACGGCTTCTTTGTCGCCGTTAATCACGTTAAACACGCCATCGGGAAGGCCCGCTTCTTTAAGCAATTCGGCAATTCGCATCACCGAGCTTGGGTCTTTTTCCGAGGGTTTCATAATAAAGGTGTTACCGCAGGCAATCGCGATTGGGAACATCCACATGGGAACCATCACGGGGAAGTTAAAGGGCGCTATGCCTGCGACAACACCTAAAGCTTGATTAACTGACCAAGAATCGACACCGCCACCGACTTGCTGGGTATGTTCTCCTTTAAGCAAGTGCGGTATACCACAGGCAAATTCGACCACTTCGAGACCACGGATCAACTCGCCCTTAGCATCGTCGATCACTTTGCCGTGCTCGCGGGTGATAAGCTGCGCCATTTCATCTAGGTTCTGCTCAACTAAGGCTTTGAATTTAAATAACACTCGAGCGCGGTTGAGCGGTGTCACCTGTGACCAGGTTTCAAAGGCGGTTTTAGCGATTGCGATGGCTTCACCCACTTCAGTTTCGCTTGCGAGTGAGACTTGGCCACGTAGTTCACCCGTGGCGGGTTCAAAAATATCTTGGGTTCTGCTACTGGCAGGAGTGTGCTGACCATTAACAAAGTGAGTGATCTTGAGCATAGTTAACCTTTGATGTTCCCCGCCGCAGCGGGGTGTTAAATGTGAGAGTGGAACGAACCGCTGGCGCTATTATCCAACGGCGTTAATGGCATCGCTTAGGCTATTAACCATTTGGTCAATTTCGCGTTTATCGACAATCAGTGGCGGTGACATGGCAATAATGTCGCCCGTGGCTCGCACTAAAGTGCCGTGGCGGAAGCAGTGTTCAAACACGCCGTAACCCCGTTTACCCGCGCCTTGAGCGTTAGGGGAGAATTGAATCCCAGCGACTAGCCCTGTGTTGCGAATATCAATCACATTCGACAACCCTTTGAGGCTGTGCACGGCATCTTCAAAGTAGCGCTCAAGCTCAAAGCTGCGCTCGAATAATTGCTCATTCTCATAAATCGATAGGGTGGCAAGCGCCGCCGCGGCAGCCACTGGATGACCGGAATAGGTGTAGCCGTGGAAGAACTCAATCAGTTCATTGGGGCCTTGCATGCAAGTGTCGTGGATAAAATCTTGCACAAACACTGCGCCCATAGGAATCGCACCGTTATTGATGGCTTTAGCCGTGGTGATAATGTCTGGAATAACGCCCCAACGCTGACTCGCGAAGGCGGCGCCAACGCGGCCAAAAGCGGTAATGACTTCATCAAAAATCAGTAGGATGCCATGCTTTTTAGTGATTTCACGCAGACGTTTTAAGTAACCTTGTGGCGGCAATATTACCCCAGCTGAACCTGACATTGGTTCAACGATCACGGCGGCAATATTCTCGGCGCCATGCAGGGTCACTAGTTGTTCTAATACTTCGGCTTTTTCAGCGCCAAAGTGCGAGAGTCCGCGGGTAAATGCCGCATTTTGGATATCTAAGGTATGAGGTAAGTGATCGACGCCCTGCAGTAATTGGCCGCTAAATGCCTTGCGATTATTGCTTAACCCTCCCACGGAGATGCCGCCAAAGCCGACACCGTGGTAACCCAATTCGCGCCCGATAAAGCGAGTGCGTGAGGCTTGACCGTTGGCTCTGTGATAGCAAAGTGCCATCTTAAGTGCTGTATCGACGGACTCAGAACCTGAGTTAGTAAAGAAGACTTTGTTTAATCCTTCAGGACTGAGCTCGACTAAGCGCTCGGCAAGTTCAAAGGCAATGGGGTGACCCATTTGGAAGGAGGGCGCGTAATCCATCTCTTTAATTTGTTTGCTGACCGCTTCGCTGATTTCTTTGCGACCATGGCCTGCGTTACAACACCATAAACCGGCGGTAGCATCTAATACCTTATTGCCATCAATATCTGTGTAATACATGCCTTCCGCTTTGGTGAGTAACCGCGGGTTGGCTTTGAATTGGCGGTTGGCGGTAAAAGGCATCCAGAAATGTTCAAGTGAGGGATGCTCAGTTGAAGATTGATGTGAAGCATCACTTGAGGAATTGAGCGGCAAATCGGCCATAGTGTCTACCTTGTCCTGTATTTTCAGGTCTTGTTTTAGGGTGGCTAATATTTGCTATGCTATGTTAGAAATAATGAACATGGAAGAGCTGTGTGCAGTTATTTGTGGCAAAAAAGCTATTTTTGTAAAAAATATTGAATTTTATTGCTCAAACAGCGTAATCTGAAGCTCGGATTACGACTGTGATGATGTGTAGCATTTGCGCTAATGTCGTCACATATCACTATTTCTTGTCGATGAACGATAAACCACACCTATGCGAACTATTAAGAGGTCATCATGAGCACACCGAAGAAACGCAGCGAATGGGAAAGTCTTGCTGCCAGCCTGTCTATTAATGGGAAGGCGTTTATCAATGGCGAATACCAAGATGCCGTTTCGGGTAACACCTTTGATTGTATTAGCCCTATCGATGGCCGCTTGCTGGTAAAAGTGGCGAGTTGCGATCTTGCGGATGCCAATCTTGCGGTTGCCAATGGCCGCAGCGTATTCGATTCCGGTGTTTGGTCGCAGCAGTCTCCAGTAAAGCGCAAACAAGTGATGATACGTTTCGCCGAATTACTCGAAGAAAATGCCAATGAACTCGCATTGTTGGAAACCCTCGACATGGGTAAACCCATTCGTTTCTCTAAAGCGGTGGATGTGGCGGGCGCCGCCCGTGCGATTCGCTGGTCTGGCGAAGCGATTGATAAAATTTACGATGAACTCGCACCAACCGCTCACAATGAAATAGGCATGATCACCCGTGAACCAGTCGGTGTTGTCGCTGCGATTGTGCCGTGGAACTTCCCTATGCTGATGGCGTGTTGGAAGCTCGGGCCTGCACTTGCTACAGGTAACAGTGTGGTATTAAAACCCTCTGAAAAATCTCCCTTAACGGCAATCCGCATGGCACAACTCGCCATTGAAGCCGGGATCCCACAAGGCGTACTAAACGTGTTGCCAGGATTTGGCCATACCGTAGGTAAAGCCTTAGCCCTGCATATGGATGTGGATACGTTGGTGTTTACAGGTTCCACCAAAATCGCAAAACAATTAATGATTTACGCTGGCGAGTCGAACATGAAACGCGTGTGGTTAGAGGCCGGAGGCAAGAGCCCCAATATCGTCTTTAATGACGCGCCAGATCTGAAAGCCGCTGCCGTTGCTGCGGCCGAAGCCATTGCCTTTAACCAAGGTGAAGTTTGCACCGCAGGTTCGCGTTTGCTGGTGGAATCAGGGGTGAAAGATGAGCTTATCGCGCTTATCGCAGAGGAGCTAGCCTCATGGCATCCGGGTCATCCACTCGATCCTGCGACGGTGAGCGGCGCCGTAGTCGATAAACAACAGTTAGACACAGTGCTCAGTTATATCAAAGCGGGTAAAGATGAAGGTGCAACCTTAGTCCACGGTGGTAGCCAAGTTATGACCGATACTGGCGGTGTGTATGTGCAGCCAACGGTATTTTCTAACGTAAACAATCAGATGAAAATTGCCAGTGAAGAGATCTTTGGCCCTGTGCTATCTGTTATTGAATTCAATGGCATGGAAGAAGCGATATCAATAGCCAACGATACCATCTACGGTTTAGCCGCTGGCGTGTGGACTTCGGATATTAGCAAGGCCCATAAAACTGCTAAAGCCCTGCGCGCTGGCATGGTGTGGATCAACCATTACGATGGTGGCGATATGACAGCGCCGTTCGGTGGCTATAAACAGTCAGGTAATGGCCGAGATAAATCTCTGCACTCCTTCGACAAATACACAGAACTGAAAGCGACTTGGATCGTGTTATAAGCGTTCTGTTTTTATAGCCGCTCTTTTTTGTCTATATAAGAGAATGAGCCGCTTTCGCTCAATACTAAAACCTCTTTTCATATTACATGGAAAGAGGTTTTTATTTTTAGGGCGGTTTTGCCCCAAAGCAAGATTATTGAATCGTCAGTTGTGCTGCATTTATTGCCATTGTTTCCCCAGTGACTCGCCACCTCCCTTTATTTCACAAGAAGTATCCCTGAGGGCCCTTCTAAAACATTCATGTTTTAGAAGGTCACAGGTGCAACATTAATTGTCATTGCTTTCCCAGTGACTCGCCGTAAATATATCCCTATAGGCTCGACGGCGGCATCCATGCCGCCAACGGTCACTGGTACAACAATGCCAATCCTCACTAACCCTATCGCTGTTCGTGTAGCTAAAAAGCTATTGCCCCTTAGAAAGTTGCCAGTTGCGTCGCAAAAAACGGACTTTGTGCCCTAAAAATTCTCATATATTTCGCTTGGTGTTAGTCGCCAGCGATTTGTCAAAACTGTGCGATTATTCAGCCGTATTTAACTCATAAGAATTCCGAGCTATTTTTAGCCTGCACTCGTGCGCGTCCTCTCATTTTAGCTAAGTAAAATATCATTAAAATTAAAAGCTTAACCATTTGATTGAGTAGATGATAGGTTTTGGAAATGCCATGCGCGTTTTTCCGGATGGTATATTTGATGGAAAGCTGATAAGTTCTTTGCAATACATGTAGTTAACTATGCGCATTTTTACTGGTCTAATGAGGTAAACGCGCATGCGCACTATACAAAGGTTGGAACCATTTCAGAATATGGAGTAATTCTTAGATGCCAGATGACGTTGAATACATTAATGTCGAATCATTCATTAAAGAAAGAAATAGAAGCCTTCACTATCAGAAAGCGGTTATCGAGAGAATTGAAAGACAGAATAGAAGAAGACGCTTGTATTTTCTGATTTTATTACTGCCTATGCTGTCATTAATGATATCACTCTCACTGCTATTAATTGGCGAAGACAGGCATTTACAAAAAGAATCATTACAAAAAGATATTGTGACAATTGTTTCAAATGGCGGTGATCTTGAAGCAATAAAGCAGTCTTTGCGAACTCAGCCAACAGTAAATTCGATGAAAGTCCTATATTCCCATAAGTCCGATTATTATCGCGTGGACGTTCCACTTTCGGTTGTTTTAAGTGATATCCGTGTTAATGCCTTTAGAGAAGGTAAAAAAGATTTACTGCCTACTATTGAGCCAATTATCAGAGAGTACGACGAAGTCAATCCATTTGATAAATTACAGGTTGGTCAAAAAGACTACTTCGAAAACATTCGTATCAAATCAGGAGAGAAGTATCCTGATATAGTTAATGATATAAATAACCTAGTAGATGAATTGCACGAGAAAAATATGCTGGTTGATGAGTATCTTGGCGACTCGAAAATGTCATTCTGGATTTCAATCATTGCAGTTGCGCTGTCTCTTTTAATTGGTGGGTATCAAATATTTACTGGACGGCCGGAGGCTATGAAAAAGTTATTTCTTGATGTTGCGGCTGAACAAAAGTCTTCTACAAACAAAGGTTTTAACAAGTCAAGTAACGCGTACGCTGCAAGCAGCGCTGGTTCTTGATATATTACGCCATAGAAATTTTAATCTGAAACTCACGAATTAGAGCTAGGAATCTAGCTCGCTTTTGTCCAAAAGCGTGCAGCGTAACGCTTTTAAATCTATAGGTTACGCTAATGCAAAAAAGGTGAGCCATGGTGATTGGCGAGACGACCGTCCGCCCCATGGACGGGTCGGTCGAGCATCCACGGATGGACTTGCTGCGTGTCGGTGAGCGAATGCCATGGCAAGCCTGTGTGAGTGGATATCAGTAAACACTAAACAGCTAACAACTAAGATTACAGGCCCCAAAAACTAGTCTACAACACATATGTACATATATGTCTGTTTCTAAGTCAGTATGTCCACAACCTTTTGACTTCAAACCGAGAGTATTCACCTGTAAATACGTGATTTTAGAGTGCAACTGCTGTAGCCTCGTGGAAATTTATTGTTTCTTGTTCTGATCTTTTAGGATGCAAGCTTCGAGCTTTGCCATCTAAGGTTGTTGGTTATTTTCCCCGTGACTTTTGCTGAGCCTTTCGCTTGTCAGCAATGCGTTCACTCATTAGAGAGGGTGTCATGTGAATGCACTTCAAAACCTAATTAGGCAGTTCCATTTCGTTAAACTAGCTGTACTGGCATTGTTAAGTTTTTTGGCTGGCTGTTCTTCAATGCAGACGGGTGAAAATGGAAACTGGGTGGGATTCACTGAATCGGGTAAAGCTTCCTTTTATGGGGATAAACATCAAAATAAGCAGACGGCCAGCGGTGAGCTTTACAAACATAAATTAAAGACGGCGGCGCATAAAAAGTTACCCTTTGGATCGAGTGTTAAGGTCACCAATGTCGATAACGGCAAAAGTGTGATTGTAAAAATCAATGATAGAGGGCCTTTCGTGCGTGGCCGCATTATTGATCTGTCTAAATCGGCGTTCAGTAGTATAGGCAACACTTCTTCTGGCTTGATTGACGTGAAAATTGAAGTCATTAAGTAGCGGCTATTTCGAAAGCAGCTGTCTAGAAAAGAACTGTTGCGAAAAGGGCTATCTCGAACACGTTCATATCGAAAAGATCGTTTTTGAAAGCAGCATCATTAAAAATGAGCAGTTTGAAAGCACTCTCTTCAAAATATGGCTTCGCCGCAATTTAATGATTGAGTGCATGAAATCGAGTCGACGCTTTTAAATAAAATCCCACAGCAGACAATTTGTTAAGCCGATATTTGGGCTTTACGGCATTTGGTGAGAGACTAGCGGCAGACTTGGATAACAGTAAAAGGACCCGCTATGGAATACCCACTTGTTAGTACGCAGTGGCTCGAAGCACACCTCACCGATCCCCATTTAGTCCTGCTCGATGCCAGTATGGAAACCGTTATTGGTAAAGAACCCCTAGTTTACGATGAGCCTATTTGTATCCCGCGCTCACGCAGGTTCGATGTGGAAAATGTGTTTTGCGATAAGACTTCAACTCAAATCCATGCCTTGCCGACGTTTGAGCAATTCAGCCAAGGGATAGCGCAACTTGGGATTGAGGCCGACAGTGTTATCGTTATCTATGATAACCAAGGTATTTATTCAGCTCCACGGGCGTGGTGGACCTTTAAAGTCATGGGTTTTAATCGAGTCTATGTACTCGATGGTGGCTTGCCTCAGTGGATTGAAGAAGACCGCATCACCTCATCGCGTTATCAAGCTGAAGGCGTCGATTACGGCCCGACGGATATCGATACTTTGGCGGGTGTGCTGCAATACCACCCCGAGCGGGTGATGGATGCCGAGGCCGTGTTATCACGTATTGAAGATGCCGAAACCGCGATTGTCGATGCCCGTGGTGCGCCACGCTTTTTAGGCCAAGTGAGTGAGCCGCGCCCCGGTGTGCGCTCAGGACATATTCCTCGCTCGGTGAACTTACCCTTCGCTCAGGTGCTCGATGGCAATAAAATCAAAACGGCCAGTGAGTTACAGGCGATTTATCAAGGGCTAGCAGCGGACAAGTCCGCACGGATATTTAGCTGTGGCTCTGGGATTACGGCGTGTATTTTGATCTTGGCTTCGGTTGCGGCAGGGCATACACATCCCATCCTCTACGATGGCTCGTGGGCGGATTGGGGCAGTCGTACCGATCTGCCAATTGAGTGCTAATTGTGCCGTGCATTGATTGAGTCAGTACAGTTTTGAGCATTATGTCATTGCAGTGTCGTAACCGCTGCGTTGTTTGGCTAGATCACCAAGGAGGATCCCTTGATTGGCAGATTGATTGATAAGTTGGTTTTTGGGTTGATTCTTGTGATTGCCTTGCAGTTGCCGCAACTTGCTGATCATTATCAGCAATTTCTCGCTGGACTCTATGCATCGACCCAATGGCAGGTAGAAGGCTACGAGGCAACGGCTAAGGAATAGCATTATGCCGATGCTGAGGCCATGATTGCCCGTCACCAGCAAAATGAGGAGCCTAGCGTGCGTGCCGACGCCGAGCAAAAGGTACAGACAATCGAGCTTTATAAAGAGTTAACACAAGGCTTGGCGATGTTTAACACGGGCAATTTGTTTGAGAAAACTGCCTATATGTTTAATCCCGTTCGCTTTGATTATCTTGAGAAAACCGTCAGTAACTTTAAGCCTGGGATACCTTTAACCACCAGTGGGATTGGTTTTGGCGTTGTGGTGGCGTTAGTCGTGCATTATCTCGGGTCAATCCCTTTTATCCTGTGGGCAAGGCGTAGAAAGCGGCAGAGATTAGCGAGAGCAAATTAGCTTTTAAAAGTTGTTATGGTTCTCAGACCGAGGTTATCTCTTAGGCGAGGCTTAGCGTTGTTGCAGCCTTAATTTTACTGAATGACTCGTATCTAAATGACGAGTGGTTAAATGGTTCGTGCTTATAACAATGATGCCCATCGGATTGTTTATCCGATGGGCATCATGCGTTATGGTTTAAAACCAGTCCTTAAAACCAGTCCTTAAGACCAGCCCTTAACATCTGTTCTTGAAAAATGCTTTAAATAAGCTTTAAAACAAGTCTTTGAATCTGTGATACAACATGCCAGCCGCGAGCATAGGTGAACGAAATGTCGGGCCGCCGGGGAAGGTCATGTGTTTGATTTTTGCGAACACATCGAAATGTCCTGCCTGCTGGCAGATAGCCTCGGCCAGCAGTTTTGCCGCCATGTGAGTGGCATTCACCCCATGTCCTGCATAGGCTTGGGCGTAGAAAATATTATTGGCATCGGGCAGGCGACCAATTTGTGGCATACGGTTAGCCCCAATACCTATCATGCCACCCCATTCATAATCGATACGCACGCCTTTTAACTGCGGGAACACCTTCTCCAGATTCGGTCTTAGTGCTGCTTCAATATCTCTGGGGTCTTTACCTGAGTAAGTGCAAAGGCCACCAAACAGCAGTCGACGATCTGCGGATAAGTGAAAGTAATCTAAGGCAATTCGCATATCGGCGAAGGCCATATTCTGCGGGATAATGCTCGCACATTGGGCCGCAGTTAAGGGCTCGGTCGCCAATAAATAACTGCCAGCGGGTAACACTTTGCCCCCAACAAAACTGTTAAGTTTGTGGCCAATATACGCATTGCCAGCCAGTACCAAGTATTGGCAAGTGACTTCGCCCTTGGGGGTGATGACTTTAGGTTTAGCGCCTTGAATGATTTTTCCGGCGGCGCTGTATTCAAATAACTGTGCGCCCAGATTACGGGCGACGCGGGCCTCACCCAGAGCAAGATTCAGTGGGTGTAAATGGCCGCTGCCCATATCAACCAGCGCACCTTGATAAAAATCTGAGACTATGACTTCACCTAATTGCGGCTTAGTTAACAGCTTGATTTCTTGCTGATAACCCATGGCCTTGAGTGCGCTAAATTCTTCTTCAAGCTCATCCATGTGACGAGGTTTAACTGCTAAGTCGCAATAACCCATTTGCAGATCGCAGTCGATACTGTGTTCTTGTATGCGATTTCGCACAATTTCGACGGCTTCAAAGCCCATCTGTTGGATTGCTTGAACACCTTCAGTGCCGATTTCACTGTGAAATTGTGCAGGGTCATGGCCTATGCCGCGAATGAGTTCGCCGCCGTTTCGGCCCGATGCGCCCCAGCCAATGCGCTTGGCTTCTAATAGGACGACACTCATGCCGCGCTGTGCGAGTTCTATGGCGGTATTGATACCGCTAAAGCCGCCGCCCACTATGCAGACATCGGCACTGATATTGCCTTCGAGTTGTGGGTACGCGTAAATTTCTTTAGCAGTATCAACATAATAAGAGTGTGGGTACTGTTCGCTGTGCACTGGAGGTTTGCTTGCCATTATGGCTCCAAAAAATTGTTTTTATTGTAAATTGGACTTGTCTCAGTATACTCATCACACTTTTAACATGACGCAAAAAAGTGTTCGTTTTATTTAACACGCTTTTTATGTAGAATACAATGAAAGCAGTAAAACACGCGCTTTTTGGGCGAAAATGCGTTCTGGATGGTGTTTATCCTGAACAACCTGTTCGTCATCTATCGGGGTTGACCCGAGCCTTTAGGGGGATGTGAAATTTGGATATTGGAGCCAGCCTCAAAACTGTTCGAAAAATGAAAGGCTTATCTCAACGAGAATTGGCCAAACGTGCTGGAGTGACTAACAGTACGATTTCAATGATCGAGAAAAACAGTGTTAGCCCGTCAGTCAGCTCTCTAAAAAAAGTGCTGTCGGGTATCCCGATGTCTTTAGTGGATTTTTTCTCCATTGAAGCCTCTGCGGATAGTGAGCAAAAGGTCGTCTATCGATCCAATGAATTACTGGATATCGGCACTGGACCACTTGAATTTAAGCTGATCGGCCGTGACTATCCCAACCGTGCTATGTCAGTGATGAGTGAAATTTATCCGCCCGGTTCAGATACGGGTGAAGAAATGCTGAAGCACGAAGGTGAAGAGGCTGCCATGGTGATCGAAGGTAAATTCGAACTCACTGTGGGTGATGAAGTGTATATTTTGGAAGCGGGTGACAGTTACTACTTTAACAGTGAAGTGCCCCATAGATTCCGCAATCCCTTTGATGAACCTTGCCGTCTGGTGAGTGCGACTACGCCTGCGAACTTCTAGTTAAGTCATTAACTTATCCTATTATTTAACACCTTAGGCCACTCATTCGCTAAAAGTGAGTGGCGTAATACTGTTATTCAACATAATTGCGGATTTACCTACTTTCTAATTCTGTCATATTTGTTATATATCCTCTTCTTTGTGTAAATAATATTGGTTCAAATTTAGCGCGAATACGGTTTAATTTACGCTGCTAAAAGTGAGCTTTTTGCCCGCTGAAGCACTATTTTATTCACATGAAATAACATTAAACAACCACAATATAGGTTTAACTACATGTTATTTATGCTTATTAAACACAAGTGGATTAAATAACCTTTAACAAGTGCTTAACCTCTTGCCTAGTGTGAAATTTCGGTGTACTGTGTGAAAAAATGAACATTTAAAGACAAAGTGTTCGTTATGCTAGTAAAACGAATTCTAAAGGTGAGATATGTCAGCCGATTTGCCCCTCATAGGTGTTATTGCTTGTAATCAACAACTGGGTTCACATCCCTTTAATATTGTTGGTGAAAAATACCTTTTAGGTGTCGTGAATGGCGCGAAAGGCTGGCCGCTAGTGATCCCATCGTTAGGCGGCGATTTACCGATAGACGCGATTTTAGAACGTCTTGACGGTATTTTGTTTACTGGCTCTCCTTCTAATGTAGAACCCCATCTTTATGCAGGCCAACCGAGCGAGCTTGGTACACACCATGATCCTAAACGTGATGCGACGACTTTGCCGCTGATCCACGCTGCTATCGCTGCTGGGGTACCTGTATTAGGTATTTGTCGCGGTTTTCAAGAAATGAATGTGGCCTTTGGTGGCAGTTTGCACCAGAAGTTATATGAGGTGGGTGGCTTTATTGAACATAGAGAAGATAAAACCGCATCCTTAGATGTGCAATATGGGGCTTCTCACAGTATTACTGTTGAGCCCGGGGGGCTTATTTACGAGGCCTGGGGCCGTAACTCTGCAGAGGTCAACTCTGTGCATACTCAAGGCGTGGAGCGTCTGGGTGTTGGGTTGCGGCCAGAAGCTTATGCTCCAGATGGGTTAGTGGAGGCTTTCTCCGTAATAGGTACTAAAGAATTTGCCCTCGGTGTGCAATGGCATCCAGAGTGGAAGGTGAGCGAAAATCCGTTTTACCTCTCCCTTTTCAATGCCTTCGGTGATGCATGCCGGCGCAGGGCTACAACTCGAGTGAAATAATAATGAATAAGCTAATCGCTTTTTTAAAAGAACGAAAAATCACAGAAGTCGAATGTGTTATCAGTGACATGACTGGCATCGCCCGCGGCAAGATTGCACCAGTCGATAAGTTTCTCGATGAAAAAGGTATGCGTTTGCCCGAAAGCGTGCTGTTACAAACCGTCACCGGCGATTTTGTGAATGAAGATGTTTACTACAGCTTGCTCGATGCTGCCGACATCGATTTTGTCTGTGTACCCGATGAAAACGCTGTCTTTATGTTGCCTTGGACCATCGAAGCCACGGCGCAGGTGATCCACGATTGCTACGACAGAATGGGTAATCCGATTGAGCTGTCACCACGTAACGTATTGAAAAAAGTCTTGTCTCTCTATGACGAACAGGGCTGGGAACCGGTTATCGCTCCTGAAATGGAGTTCTATTTGACCCGTCGTAGTGACGACCACGATTTACCCCTAAAGCCACCTATTGGCCGTTCAGGTCGCCCCGAAGCGGGTCGCCAGTCTTTCTCTATCGATGCTGCCAACGAATACGATCCTATGTTTGAAGACATGTACGATTGGTGTGAGCTTCAAGGTCTAGATATCGATACTTTAATCCATGAAGATGGCCCTGCGCAGATGGAGATTAACTTCAGCCACGGCAATCCATTGTCCCTTGCTGATCAAGTGTTTATCTTTAAACGCACCTTGCGCGAAGCGGCACTGAAGCACGATGTTTGCGCTACTTTTATGGCTAAACCTGTGACTGACGAACCTGGTAGTGCAATGCACATTCATCAGAGTGTGATCAATAAAGAGACGGGCAAAAATATTTTCACCAATGAAGATGGCACTAAGAGCCAGTTATTCTTGGGATATATTGCCGGTCTGCAAAAATTCATCCCTGAGTTGCTGCCGCTGATGGCGCCCAATGCAAACTCTTTCCGTCGTTTCCTACCCGGTACTTCGGCGCCAGTGAACTTAGAGTGGGGCGATGAAAACCGCACCTGTGGATTACGTATTCCCGAGTCTTCACCACAAAACCGTCGTATCGAAAACCGTATTCCCGGCGCCGATGCTAACTGTTATTTGGCAATTGCCGCGAGCTTATTGTGTGGTTATATCGGCATGGTTGAGCAGCTAAAACCTTCGACGCCAGTGCAGGGTAAAGCCAACGAAAGCCGCAGTAACAACACCCATTGTTTGCCTTTAACCTTAGAAGAAGCGTTAGCGGCGATGGAAGAAAGTGATGCCTGTAAGCAGTATTTAGGTGAAGCCTTCACCACAGGTTTTGTGGCGGTGAAACAGGCCGAACTTGAAAACTTCCGCCGTGTGGTCAGCTCATGGGAACGTGAATTCCTATTGCTCACTGTGTAATGTTTTTGGATTGAGCGTACTGACAGTGTTGCCGAGTTAACCCAAGGAAAACTGAAGTTAATGTCGGTAATCACAAGACTGAGCTTTGCACTGTTTTAGTGAGATTGCACCCAACCGGTGCAACTCATTTGTTAAATAATCTGATGGTTTTTAATAGCTTGTTGATTAAAGTGATTATTCAATTCAGATGCGTGTCCGCTAGAGAAGTGAAATATGCCTAACTTTTTTAAGTCGCTCGTTTGATAGAGTCGCTAACTAATTGTTAGTCATATTTAAAATGTGTTTTATCTTAGTGGTTTTTGCGATTGCTTAGGGACTTGAGGCATTTGCCTTAATGTTGCAATATGTACAAGCAGTGTCATATCTAGTCTATTTTTTTGAGTGTTAATGCAATACCGATGCCTCGAAAATTTGGCACGAAACCTGATACTTAACAAATTGCAGCAAGATATAAAGGTGGCATGGAACTCATGCCGTAGAGACTGCCGATGCGGTTTGTAAGGTGTAGCATTGGTCGAAAATAACAACAATATCCGGATAGCCCGGTGACACAATGTCAGAATTTGCTTAAGCAATTCTGCTACCCGAGAAAGGAGAAAGCATGAAGCTATTTAATAAGATGACCACTCTAGCTCTGGTCACTGCGAGCGTATTAGCGAGCGCAGCGGCCCAAGCGGAAGAAGTGGTTCGCGTGTATAACTGGTCAGATTATATCGCGGAAGATACCTTAGAAAACTTCAAGAAAGAAACGGGCATTCGGGTTATTTACGATGTGTTCGATAGTAACGAAGTGCTTGAGGCTAAATTACTGTCTGGTCGTAGTGGCTACGATATCGTTGTCCCTTCTAACCATTTTCTCGCTAAGCAAATCAAAGCGGGTGCTTTCAAACCTTTAGACCGCGCTAAGCTACCTAACTTCAAAAATTTAAATCCCGCCCTGATGAAGCTACTTGAGAAAGCCGATCCGGGTAACCAGTATGCCGTGCCTTATTTATGGGGAACCAATGGTATTGGTTACAACATAGATAAAGTGAAAGCGGCTGTGGGTGAAGATGCGCCATTTAACTCAATGGAACTGATCTTCAATCCTAAATATGCTGAAAAAATCTCTAAGTGTGGCTTTGCTATGCTGGACTCTGCCGACGATATGGTGCCTCAAGCACTGATTTATTTAGGTTTAGATCCTAACAGTTCCAACCCAAGCGATTATGAAAAAGCCGGTGAGTTACTGGAAAAAATCCGTCCTTACGTGACCTATTTCCACTCATCCCGCTACATTTCTGACTTAGCAAACGGTGATATTTGTGTGGCCTTTGGTTTCTCTGGTGACGTATTCCAAGCTAAAGCACGTGCTGAAGAAGCGGGTAATGGCAATAAGATTGGTTACTCGATTCCAAAAGAAGGCGCTAACCTGTGGTTTGATATGTTAGCTATCCCAGCGGATTCAACTAACGCAGATAATGCACTGACGCTGATTAACTATTTCCTCCGTCCAGAAGTCATAGCGCCTATCTCTAACTATGTGGCCTATGCTAACCCGAACGATCCTGCTCAACCTCTGGTTGATGAGGCTATCCGCACCGATCCCGCGATTTATCCACCACAAGAAGTGTTAGATAAACTTTATATTGGTGAAATCCGACCTTTGAAAATCCAACGCGTATTAACCCGTGTTTGGACCAAAGTGAAGTCAGGACAATAGTCGATAAGGGGCAAGCCTAGCTTGCCCCTAGCTTGGCAGACTTGCTATGTCCAATCCTATGCATAGTTCATCCACGTATAGGATTTGACACAGTTTGGTTAACCTCTTTTCATTCATTAATCGTGTTGAACCCAGAGTTTGAGCGTGTTGACGCATCATTTTTGGGTGGAGAAGTACTATGGCAATCACCTCGGGCGTCACCAATAAACCGACAACAAAGACGCAAGAAAAAGTACTGCTCAAGATTGAGCGGGTAAGCAAGTTATTCGATGACGTGCGGGCTGTCGACGACGTGTCATTAACCATCAATAAAGGCGAAATCTTTGCTTTACTAGGCGGCTCTGGCTCGGGTAAGTCGACGTTATTGCGTATGTTAGCAGGGTTTGAAAAACCCACCTCTGGCCGTATTTTCCTCGATGGCGAAGACATTACCGATTTACCGCCATACGAACGTCCGATCAATATGATGTTCCAATCCTACGCTCTGTTTCCCCACATGACAGTGGCGCAAAACATTGCCTTTGGTTTGAAACAAGACAAGTTACCTAAGGCCGAAATTGAGCAGCGCGTACAAGATATGCTCAAGCTAGTACACATGGAGCAATACGGTAAACGTAAGCCGCATCAGTTATCCGGTGGTCAACGTCAGCGTGTAGCCTTGGCTCGTTCACTGGCAAAAAGGCCGAAATTATTACTGCTCGATGAGCCTATGGGCGCATTGGACAAAAAACTGCGTACTCAGATGCAACTCGAAGTGGTTGAAATTCTTGAGCGTGTTGGTGTGACCTGCGTGATGGTGACCCACGATCAAGAAGAAGCCATGACAATGGCGGGACGCATTTCCATTATGAGCGACGGTTGGATTGCCCAAACTGGCTCGCCAATGGATATTTACGAAAGCCCGAACAGCCGCATGATTGCCGAGTTTATCGGCACTGTTAACTTGTTTGGTGGCGCGATTGAAGTGGATGAAGTCGACCATTTGATCATTAAGCCTAATGAGTTGGCTCAATCTTTCTATGTCGGTTACGGTGTGTCGACCAACGTCGAAGACAAAAATGTGTGGCTCGCTGTGCGTCCCGAAAAGACCATTATTAGCCGTGAACAGCCTGAAGGTCAGTACAACTGGGCGAAAGGAATCGTACACGATATCGCGTATTTAGGCGGTATTTCAGTGTATTACATTCGTTTAGAGAATGGTCAAATCGTCCAGTGCAGTATGACTAACCGTGAACGCCGCGCCGATCATGCCACATGGGATGACGAAGTATTTATCAGTTGGGAGGACACCAGTGGCGTGGTGTTGAGATCATGAAGATACCGACTAAATTAAAGTTTCTCAAAGGCCGTTTTTGGACCATAGGCATACCTTACACTTGGCTGCTGCTGTTCTTCGCCTTGCCCTTTGCGATTGTCCTTAAACTGAGTTTTTCGACGGCGGCGATTGCAATTCCGCCCTATGAGGCTACGTTCCAATATAGCGACGATGTGTTAAATATCTTCCTGCATTTGGGTAATTACTTGATGTTGCTTGATGATTCGCTGTATTACACGGCGTATCTCAGCTCATTGAAAATGGCCTTAATTTCGACCATCGGCTGTTTGATTATTGGCTATCCAATGGCTTATGCGATTGCCCGTGCGCCAGCGCGGTTGCAAACCGTATTGCTGCTATTAGTCATGTTGCCTTCTTGGACCTCATTTTTAATCCGGGTTTATGCGTGGATGGGGATTTTAAGTAACACTGGGATCATCAACCATTCACTCATGTGGTTGGGAATCATCTCTGAGCCGTTACAAATCCTCAATACCAATATTGCCGTGTATATCGGCATTATCTATGCGTATTTACCTTTTATGATTTTGCCTTTGTACGCCACCTTAGTGAAACTTGATATGAGTTTGATTGAAGCTGCGTCTGACTTAGGTTCAAGCCGTTTAAATACCTTCTGGAAAATCACTTTCCCGCTGTCAAAAAGCGGTGTGATTGCTGGCTCTATGTTGGTGTTTATTCCTGCAGTGGGTGAGTTTGTGATCCCTGAACTACTCGGTGGTCCAGATTCATTAATGATAGGTCGAGTCTTATGGCAAGAATTCTTCAATAACCGCGACTGGCCTGTGGCTTCGTCACTGGCGATTGTGATGCTGGGCTTATTGATTATTCCTATTACCTTATTCCATCGCTATCAGGCGCGTAGTTTGGAGAAAGACCTATGAAAAAGTTAAGTTTTTCTTCAGCGATGTTGTGGTTTGGCTTGTTCTTCCTGTATGCACCTATGTTAGTGCTGGTGATTTACTCCTTTAACGACTCTAAATTAGTGACGGTATGGGGCGGATTTTCACCTAAATGGTACGGTGAGTTATTTGCCGATCAACAGATTTTAGATGCGGTATGGACCAGTCTACGGATTGCGTTTTATAGCTCAACCATGGCGGTCATTATTGGCACTATGGCAGCCTTTGTGATGACACGTTTTAAGCGTTCATGGGCGAAGCTGACATTATCGAACATGATCACTGCACCACTGGTTATGCCTGAGGTGATCACAGGTCTGTCTTTGCTACTGCTGTTTGTGCACATGGCCGACTTGTTTGGTTGGCCTAAAGAGCGCGGCATGTTGACCGTGTGGATTGCGCATTCGACCTTCTGCGCCGCCTATGTGGCTGTGGTTGTGTCGTCAAGATTGCGCGAGCTGGACATGTCTATCGAAGAAGCGGCAATGGACTTAGGGGCTACACCGCTGAAGACTTTCTTCCTCATCACAGTGCCTATGATTTCGCCGGCGCTGGTGGCGGGTTGGTTGTTGTCATTCAGCTTGTCATTAGACGATTTAGTGATCGCAAGCTTTGCCTCTGGCCCAGGTGCGACGACGTTACCTATGGTGGTGTTCTCCTCGGTACGTTTAGGGGTTTCGCCTAAGATCAACGCCTTAGCGACGCTGATCATTCTGTGTGTTTCGTTAATCGCCTTCTTGTCTTGGTATATGGCAAGGCGGGCAGAGAAACGCGACCGCACACCGATGAACTAGTTAGCTTAATATAAGGTGGCTTTGGTATCGCCAAAGCCACCCTTGTTAATTGTCACCGCTTCCATCATCCGCTTTGCTTTGCAGGCCAGTTCTGCGACTCGACACCATTAATATGACATCGCTTAGCTTAAGTAGCATGACATCATTGAGCTTAAGATTATCGCGTGTTTGAAATATCAAACAAAATGTAAATTATTGCACTTTTTTGGCTAGTGTTTCGTTTTCTGAAGGTGTAGGATGTGATGGCTGTTTAAAATAATGAACATTAGAATTCAAGGGAACAACATGTCTGCCATAGCTCACGCTGGATCATATTATGCGGCATCGGCCAACGATAAGGTTGAACGTCCGCGCCTAGAGGAATCGATTGAAGCCGATGTTTGTGTGATTGGCGCGGGTTATACGGGCCTTTCTGCTGCGCTGCATTTATTAGAATCTGGCTTTAGTGTGGTGGTGTTAGAAGCCGCTCGCATTGGCTGGGGCGCCTCAGGCCGTAATGGCGGACAAATCGTCAATAGTTTTAGCCGTGACATTGATACTATTGAAAAAACAGTCGGCAAAGAACAAGGTAAACTCTTTGGCCAAATGGCTTTTGAGGGCGGAAAAATCATCCGCGATCGGATTGCTAAGTACAACATTCAATGCGATCTCAAAGATGGCGGCGTGTTTGCTGCGATGAACGAAAAGCAAATGGGTCATCTGCGCCATCAAAAGCAACTGTGGGAAAGCCACGGTCATGTTAATCAGCTCGAACTCCTCGATGCCAAAGGTATTCGCGGTGTAGTAAATACTGAGCGCTATGTTGGTGGTCTGCTCGATAAAAGCGGCGGCCATATTCACCCGCTTAACTTAGCTCTTGGCGAAGCGCGCGCGGTCGAATCCCTCGGCGGCAAGATTTATGAAGACTCAGCAGTGCTGAGTGTCGATGAAGGCGATAGCCCAGTTGTGCATACGGCGCAGGGCAGTGTTAAAGCCAAGTTTGTGGTCGTGGCGGGTAATGCTTATTTAGGCAAGTTATTACCAGAACTGCAGGCGAAATCTATGCCCTGCGGCACGCAAGTGATAACCACTGAGCCCTTGAGTGACGATCTAGCGGCGAGCTTATTACCGCAGGATTACTGCGTCGAAGACTGTAACTATCTGCTCGATTATTTCCGCCTGTCTGGCGACAAGCGGATGATTTACGGCGGCGGCGTAGTGTATGGTGCCCGTGATCCGGCGGATATCAAGTCGATCATTATTCCGAACATGCTCAAAACCTTTCCGCAATTAAAAGATGTGAAGATCGATTATGCCTGGACAGGTAACTTTCTGCTGACGCTGTCGCGCCTGCCACAGGTCGGTCGTATCGGTAAGAACATCTATTATTCACAGGGTTGCAGTGGCCACGGTGTCACTTATACCCATCTGGCGGGCAAGTTACTTGCCGAAATGCTCAACGGCCAAGCCACGCGCTTCGACGCCTTTGCCGCATTGCCACATTATCCCTTCCCCGGTGGTCACGCACTTCGCGTCCCTTTTAGTGCTATCGGAGCTTGGTATTACACTTTGAGAGACAAATTAGGTATCTAGTCTGTTTCATTTATTTTCATTCGAGGCAAGTGATTGCCTCACTAATGCGAGGACGTCCTTGTGTTGCTAAAAGATCCGAGTTTGCTACGTCAACAATGTTATATCAACGGCCAGTGGTGTGATGCCGAGTCGAAAGAGACTGTCGCCATCGCCAATCCTGCTACGGGCGCTGTGATTGCAAGCGTCCCTGTAATGGGGCAAGTCGAAACCCAAGCTGCGATTAAAGCGGCGGAAGCGGCGCTGCCAGCTTGGCGAGCGCTCACAGCCAAAGAGCGCGGCGCTAAATTAAGACGCTGGTTTGAATTACTCAATGAAAACAGTGATGACCTCGCGTTATTGATGACCACAGAACAGGGCAAACCGCTGGCGGAAGCCAAGGGTGAAGTGACCTATGCGGCGTCCTTTATCGAGTGGTTTGCCGAAGAAGCGAAACGTATCTATGGCGATACCATTCCCGGGCATCAAGGGGATAAACGCTTGATGGTGATTAAGCAGCCCGTTGGCGTAACGGCGGCGATTACGCCGTGGAACTTCCCTGCGGCGATGATCACTCGCAAAGCGGCTCCGGCTCTCGCTGCGGGTTGTACTATGGTGGTTAAGCCTGCGCCGCAAACGCCGTTTACCGCATTAGCCTTGGCCGAACTTGCCGAGCGTGCGGGCATTCCGGCAGGGGTGTTTAGCGTAGTGACGGGCGATGCCGTCGCGATTGGTAATGAAATGTGCAGCAACCCGATAGTGCGTAAGTTGTCGTTCACTGGCTCGACCAATGTCGGCATTAAGCTGATGGAGCAATGTGCGCCAACTCTTAAAAAATTATCTTTAGAATTAGGCGGTAATGCGCCATTTATCGTGTTTAACGATGCCAATATCGATGCCGCTGTCGAAGGCGCCATGATCGCTAAGTACCGTAATGCCGGCCAAACCTGCGTCTGCGCTAACCGTATATATGTGCAAGATGGCGTATACGATGAATTCGCCTTAAAACTCAGCACTGCTGTGGGCAAGCTCAAAGTCGGAGAGGGCATCAAGGAGGGCGTCACAACGGGCCCGCTGATCAATGCTGCCGCGGTCGAAAAAGTGCAAAGTCACCTTGTCGATGCCATTGCCAAAGGCGCATCAGTGGTCGCTGGCGGCAAAGTCCATGACCTTGGCGGTAATTTCTTCGAGCCAACCGTGCTCACTAATGTCGATAAAAGCATGCGTGTCGCCCGTGAAGAGACCTTTGGTCCACTTGCGCCGCTGTTTAAATTCAGTGATGTCGACGATGTGATTAAACAGGCTAACGATACGGAATTTGGCCTCGCCGCCTATTTCTATGGTCGCGATATTTCACTGGTGTGGAAAGTCGCCGAAGCCTTGGAATACGGCATGGTTGGGGTCAACACTGGCTTGATTTCGACTGAAGTGGCTCCCTTTGGTGGGATGAAATCTTCAGGGCTTGGCCGCGAAGGTTCTAAGTTCGGCATCGAAGAATATTTAGAAATGAAGTACATCTGCATGTCCGTTTAATACGGTCCGATTTGGCGTGTGAGGAACACTAAATGACAACAACCAATGATTCATTGATGGCACGTCGCCAAGCCGCAGTTGCGGGTGGTGTCGGGCAAATTCACCCAATCTTTACCGCGCGCGCCGAAAACGCGACCGTGTGGGATGTTGAAGGGCGCGAATTTATCGATTTTGCGGGCGGCATTGCTGTGCTTAATACCGGTCATCTTCACCCTAAAGTGAAGGCGGCGGTTGCGGCTCAGCTGGATAATTTCTCCCACACTTGTTTTATGGTGCTTGGTTACGAGAGCTATATCCAAGTGTGTGAAAAGTTAAATCAACTGGTGCCAGGGGATTTTGCCAAGAAGACGGCATTATTCACTAGTGGTTCAGAAGCGGTTGAAAACGCAGTTAAAGTGGCGCGTGCCTATACCAAACGTGCTGGCGTGATTGCGTTTACGTCTGGCTACCATGGTCGCACTATCGCAGCCTTAGCACTGACCGGTAAAGTCGCGCCTTACAGTAAAGGTATGGGGCTGATGTCGGCAAATGTGTTCCGCGCCGAGTTCCCGTGCGAGATGCACGGCGTGTCCGATGATGATGCTATGGCTTCGATTGAACGTATCTTTAAAAATGATGCCGAGCCAAGTGATATTGCCGCCATTATTTTAGAGCCAGTGCAGGGCGAGGGTGGTTTCTACGCCGCATCACCCGCCTTTATGCAGAGGTTGCGCGCATTATGCGATCGTGAGGGCATTATGCTGATCGCCGATGAAGTGCAAACGGGCGCTGGTCGTACTGGTACTTTCTTTGCCATGGAGCAAATGGGCGTGAGTGCGGATATCACCACTTTTGCTAAATCTATCGCGGGTGGTTTCCCTCTTTCGGGCATTACTGGCCGCGCGCAAGTGATGGATGCCATTGGTCCGGGTGGTCTTGGCGGTACTTATGGAGGCAGCCCGTTAGCCTGCGCCGCAGCACTTGCTGTTATTGAAGTGTTTGAAGAAGAAAAGTTGCTAGAAAGGGCCAATGCCATTGGTGAGCGCATTAAGTCTGCATTGAATGTGATGCAAGTTGAACATGCACAAATCGCCGATGTGCGTGGTTTAGGCGCGATGATCGCCATTGAATTGATGGAAGATGGCAAACCTGCACCGCACTATTGCGCGCAAGTGTTAGCAGATGCCCGTGACCGTGGATTGATTTTATTATCCTGCGGCACTTACGGTAATGTGCTGCGTATTTTGGTGCCATTAACCGCGCCGGATGCACAAATTGATGCTGGCCTTGGTATCCTCAAAGCCAGCTTCGATGCCGTTCTGAAAAGCTAATATTGCTTTGATATAAAGCTGTTTTAGATGACAGTTTTACATAATGAAAATCCCGCTTCGGCGGGATTTTTTATGGGGCAATTGTTTTGAGGATGGTTCTATTGGCAGTTATTTTTACTGCCAATGGCTTTCAGCACCAGTCAGTTTACTGAATCGCTACTGTTTAATCTCCATTAGGATCTGCAGCGCTTTTTTGCGTTTATCAAGGTCGTACAAGTCATTGGTGAAGATAAACTCATTCACGCCAAGTTCTTTGACGATCATTTCCAAACGATGCTTAATCGTCGCTGGGCCGCCAGTGACAGATAAACCTAAGAAATTATCGACATAGGTTTCTTCCTGCGCACTCCACAAGCCATCCATAGTGTCAACCGGAGGTTTTAACCATAACTCGTGACCACGGATAAGTGCTAGCACACGCTGTTTCGAGGTCGTGCCCAGCAATTGCGCCTCTTCATCAGTGTCGGCGGCAACGAGCGGTAAACCTAACATCACATACGGCTTATCAAGCACTTGAGAAGGTTTAAAGTCGCGGCGATAGATTTCAATCGCATCGTAGAGAAAACGTGGTGCAAAGTGGCCTGCAAACACATAGGGCAAACCGCGCTGCGCCGCTAACTGTGCGCTAAAGAGACTCGAGCCCAATAACCAAATCGGCACATTGGTGCCTTCTCCAGGAATCGCTCGCACCGCATGGCGACCATTGTAAGGGCCGAGTAAGATTTGTAATTCACTGACTTCTTCAGGGAATTGTTCGGCGCGACTGGTATCGCGGTTCAGTGCTCGGCTGGTAACTTGATCGCTGCCCGGTGCGCGTCCCAGTCCTAAATCGATGCGACCAGGATAGAGACTTTCAAGGGTACCGAACTGTTCGGCAACCACTAACGGCGCATGGTTTGGCAGCATAATGCCACCCGCGCCGACGCGAATAAGCTGCGTATTGCCAGCAATATAACCAATTAATACTGAAGTCGCCGCGCTGGCGATACCGGGCATATTGTGGTGTTCGGCAAACCAAAAACGATTAAAGCCGAGGCGATCGGCTTCCTTGGCATACTGCAAACTGTTGTGCAGCGTTTCACCCACAGTCGAACCTTGGCGCATGGGCGCGAGTTCCAATAGCGAGAAGGGAATATCGGCCAATATTGATGTCGGTTGTGACATAGTGTCTCCAAGTGACTGCCGTCTTTTGCTAGCGAAAACATTCGGCGCTAACAGTGTTAGTCGCATTGCTAGTGGCATTGTTAGGCGCATAGCGAAGAACAAGCGTTAACGGCTCAGTCTTGATGAATAAAAGGTATTCAGTGATATTGATATGGGGCTGAGTGCCGCGCTTCTCAAGCTTGAACGACTGACTCTTTTCCCCTTCGTTTTTCGTTGGTTATTTCAATTTGAGTGTGCACTTGAGCTGCGCGTTTAAACTGGGTGCGTCCGGGCTCATACTTGCTTTGTAACAAATCGAGGCGGTGAAGTCATCCCAGTGTGAGGGCCGATAATGTGGAACTGAAGATCTTATTCTCAGCAACTCAGCGCTAGGCCTGTCACTGCGGGATTGGGTGACGTTTGCTACAGCTCATTTGGTTATGAGTTGCAACACAAGGGTATAACTAAGTGAAGTGATAAAAAACTGCCGATAGCAGGGCTATCGGCAGTTGATGTTATGCAATAGATAAATCGCTATTGTCAGTCGAGCATTATTGCTCGGCTTTTACATCACGTAGCGATGCCGCAGCACTTTCATTCTCAGTATTATTATGTGAATGGTGAGTCTCAGTTAGGCGACGCATTAGCGGTAATACCGCAAGGGCGATAAAGGTACAGACCACAGCCGCGATACCCAACTTATTAAATAGACTGGTGTATACGGGTAAGGTTTGCAGTGGATCGACTAAATCTTTTGGCACACTGGCGAAGTTAGCGACCACACCGCCCAGATACTGTGAAATACCAGAGGCGACGAAATAGGCGCCCATCATAAAGCCGCCCATACGCGCAGGTACGTAGCGGGCAATCATAGCAAGACCAAGACCACTCACCAGCAATTCGCCTAAAGAGTAAGAGGCATAGCCCCAGATCATGATCCATGAAGAAGTTTTACCGTTGACGGCGAATTGTCCGGCAAAGCCATAGATAAAGAAGCCGATAGCGACGACGGCAAAACCGAGGGCAAATTTCGCCGCGATAGAGAAGTCTTTATCATTACGACCCGCCCACGAATAACTCCACGCCAAGATTGGACTTAACACCATAATCCATAATGGATTCAATGCTTGGAACTGGGCCGGTGACCAAGTCCACAAATGGGTACCAAAAATTTGGAAATCCCAGTCCACGTTACGCAGGGCAAACAGCGCCAATGAAGTCGACATTTGCTGATAGAAGATAAAGAAGAACACGGTTTGAACTGTGAGGATCAGCGCCGCAATCAGTCCCGCTCGTTCACTGGTTTCGCTGGTGCGGATCAAGTGGAAGAAAATGGCCAATACGGCTACGCCAGCGGCGTAAACAAAGACACGGGCAACCGCTTCATATTCCAAAATAATGGCCGAAGCGACAACCGACAATGCGGATAGAGCTAACACAATTGCGAGGCTTTTCTTGTTCACTGGGCGAGTATCTGGCTCAGAACCGTAATGGACTAAACTCTTGCGCATAAGTGCATAGTTGCCTAACCCCACCAATATGCCGACACAACACACGGCAAAGGCGGCATGCCAGCCAAACTCGTTGCCATACTGGGCGTTGACATAATCTTTAATCCAAGGCGTCAGCAACATAGAGAAGGTCGAGCCAACGTTGACCGCCATATAATAGATGGTAAACGCACTGTCGATTTTAGAATCGTCACCTTCGTAAATTTTACGAACTAAGTTACCCGCATTGGGTTTGAACAGGCCGTTACCGACCACAATCACGCCGAGCGCTGAAAACATAAACCACGTATTTTCAGTGGGTACGGCCATCAGCGCATAACCCAGAGACAAAATCCCCGCGCCGAGCAGCATAGTGCGTTTAGTGCCGAGGATCTTATCCCCAACCCAACCACCAATCGCTGGTGATACATAAATGAGCGCCGCACAGGCACTCCATACTAAGTTTGCACGTGAGTCATCAAAGCCAAGGCGCTGCACCATAAAGTACACAATCAGCGCTTGCATACCGTAATAACCAAAGCGTTCCCATAATTCGATAAGAGACACAGTCATAAATGAATGTGTTTTACTTACCGGAGCAGTCCCAATAGTCATATCGCTTGCTTCCAACATTGTTGTTTTAATATTTGAGCTCAAAAGTATAAGGCGATAACCCAAGCAAACCAATGGCAGAGACTGGCAAAACAGACTTTGTTACAAATGAATTGATGAATTTTAATGTATGTTTAAGGCGTCGGGCGGTGTTAACAACGATTTTTGGGACGTCAATAAACCCAGCTAAACCTAAAGTCGTCAGCATCAGTAACAGTGAGATAACACTTTATGTATCGCTGAGTTAGCGGACTGAGGGTTTAAACTCGATAAAAATATTGCTCGTTAGCCGGCCTGTTCTTGGGTTGGCATCAATATCGGTTTGTGGGTTCACTAAGGTGGAATGCAGCAAATTACCGGGATAAATCACTAAACGATTCGGGCGATACTCGACTTGATGATAAATCTCATAATGACTGTCGCTTTCAACACAATAGCCCGACGGATGGCGAGTAATCTCATCGACCAGAGGCTGAGCCGACTTAAAGTAGTCTGGCATACGCTCTTCATTTATCCGCTCAAAGCCCGTCGGAATATGGCGGAAAAACGCCGTATTGCCATGGGGACCGTCGTTTAAATAGTGCAACAGCGCGAAATAGTGCGGTGAGGGAGTATCAAAATGCGGCAGGCATTGCAGCGGTTTAAGCTCACTCGCGGGGGTGCTGATCAGCGAGAAATACAATGCCTGTAATTTGATGCTTAAACTCGAAGGGAGTTGGTACACATCATAAATCAGTTGGTACACAAGATTGAGTACATCGGTGACATAGGCCTGTGGCAAGGGAGCACGCACGCCGGGGTAAAAAGACCCGTTATCGGCAGAAAAGTGCGCTTGGTTGTAGGCACACTGGCGTATTGGGAGCAGAACCGCCGCAACATCATCGATAATAATCAAGGGCGTCTTTTCATTGCCAAGATAGACTAGCTGAGGCGTGAGCTTGACTGGCTGTTGCATAGTTGCCTGCTGCTTAGTTGCCTGTAGCTTAGCCGTATTCGTGTTGCGATCTAAGGTTTGCATCCCTGTACCTCACATTGCCATAGGTTTAGTGTTGGCTAGAACCTCAGCTGGGCAATAGTGCTGAATAAAATCGATGTGGGCAGGTAGGCTCTCTACCTTACGCTTAACGGTCGATTTAATGTTGTTTAAGAAGGCTTCGAGTTCAGGCTCTTCCATCACATCGACTATCGGGTGATAGTGTTTTGGCATTATGCCTTGGCCCATCATCACTTGGATCCATGAGCTTTCGCCAAAGAGTTCACTACCGTATTTATAGACTTTGCCGCTGTCGGCAAACATTTCGATTCGATGTTTGAGCGACGCTGGAATCTCCATATTTTTGCAATAACGCCAGAAACGGCTGTCTTCGCGTTCCGTGGCCTTGTAATGCAAGATAATAAAGTCGCGTATATTGTCCATTTCGAGTTTAGTTTGTTGATTAAACTCATCAATATCGGATTGCACTATGCCCGCCGACGGGAATAGTTGCATCAATCTGATAATACTACGTTGGATTAAATGAATGCTGGTGGATTCGAGTGGCTCTAAAAAGCCGCCGGACAGCCCGACGGCAACACAGTTTTTATGCCAATGCAGGCGACGGGTGCCGGTTTTAAACTTAATGACCCTAGGCTTATTCAGCGGTTCCCCTTCAAGATTAGCGAGGAGCAATTCAGTGGCATCCTCATCGGAGATAAATTTGCTGCAAAAGACCAGGCCATTGCCCGTGCGATTTTGCAGTGGAATACGCCACTGCCAACCCGAATCGCGGGCAATCGAGCGAGTATAGGGAATAGGGGCACCCACTGACTGCGTTTGCACCGCAATCGCACTGTCGCAGGGGAGATAATGGCTCCAATCTTCAAAGCCAGTATTAAGCGTTTGCTCAATCAGCAGTGCGCGAAAGCCTGTGCAATCGATAAACAAATCCCCTTCGATTGTTACGTCATTCTCTAAGACGAGCGCTTTGATATTGCCGCTATCATGATGCTGTAATACCTGTTTTATTTTTCCTTCAATACGGTGAATGCCGTGTTGTTCGGCCATTTTTCGAAGGTACTTGGCATAGAGGCTGGCGTCCATGTGGTAAGCATGGTTGTAATCTTGGTTTGGCAATACGGCAAAGCGTCCTTGGCGGGCGGCGAGATGTTCGGCGCAGTAGTCACCAATTTCACTCACTATGCCAAGCAGCTTACCTTTCAACCAAAAGTGTTGAAAACCACAGGCCCAGCAATCTTTACCTAAAAAACCAAAGGAATGCAGGTAGTTTTTATTGATATTCTGCCAATTTTCAAAGGAGATCCCGAGTTTAAAAGTCGCATTTGTCGCAGCCATGACCTCTTGTTCTTTGAGGCCGAGTAATCGATGGAAAATGTGTAATGTGGGGATCGTCGCTTCGCCCACGCCGACCGTACCAATTTCATCGGATTCGACCAGCACAATTTCTAAGTGTTTGCCCATCAACTTAGTGAGCGCCGCAGCAGCCATCCATCCGGCTGTTCCGCCACCCGCAATCACGACTCTTTTTATGGCTGTTGTCATCGTTTATATCCTTAACTGGGCTAACGTTTGAGCTTATTGGTTAAATCTGCCCGCAATTTTCGGGCGTTGATTTCATCGAGTGGGGTGGTCAGCATGCCTTGGGCTGCACTAGGAATATGCTCTAGATCGCCATCTTCATGGTCAAAAATATAGTGATCGAACAGGGCTTTCCACGCCTGACGCTGCGCCTTGGGTAAGGAGCGTAAACTTAACATCGCATGCAGTAACGCATTATTGGGGCGACCAAGATAACTGGGCGTATCTCGCCACCAATGGGTAATGAGAACATTAAAGTCATCCATTCCGCGCACATGGTGCCACCACATACTGGGGATGAATAACACATCACCGGGTTCCAGTGCGGCGACCTGCGCGGCTTCCATCGCCTTGGCAAATTTAGGAAAGCGGTCAAAATCGGGATTATCCATATCGACTAAGCTAATGTCTTGGCCGCCCGGGGCAAACTCCATTGGGCCAATATACAGATTGCTGATTTGCTCCGGCGGAAACAGGGTAAAAGTGCGTCTACCGACGACATTGCAGGCTAAGTTGTGGGGAAAGTCGAAATGCGCAGCGATACGAGTTTGATTGCCAAGCCAGATATTGGTGAGCGGTGACAAAGGCGCAAGATTAAAACTATTATCGGCGCCAAGTCCAGGTAAGCACTGATTAATATTGGTTGAGCCCATATAAATACTGGCGGCTTGCGGCGCAGTGAGCTGCGTGAAGATTTGCCGCAAATCTAACTTACCCGCCTGATAATTAAACCCATCTAAAGTGTCGTTATAAAATACGCGGCCTTGATGTTCAGGCGCTAGATAATAGGCGGTGACGGGCATGCCTTGGTAAAACTGGGCCAGATACTTCATCGCGCTATCGCTGGACTCAAGCCCTGCTTTCACTAAAGGCCAGTTTACGCAAAGTCCTTTAAATACCAAAGGCTGCTCAGCATCTTTAATCAGCGCGAGCATCTGCTCGGTTGAGCCGTTTTCAAGGTGTTTGACGACATTAGTTTTAGGTTTAATCACATCAAGACTCATGGCTGCGACCTAGTTAACCTTGCGCATTTTTAAGGTTAAGCAAGTCACGTACTCTTGCCTGTGAGGCCAAGGTCATGTAAATCGCCTCTAGATAACTTTTAGCATGTAATTGAGCGAGCACTTCTGCCGAGAGGGCCGCTAGTGTTTCTTCATTAATAGTATAGAAACCCATCATTTGATGTTGGTGGCCATTGTCGAGCTTGATATCTAAGGTAAAGGATTCCAGCAACTTATGTTCGATAAGCAAATCGATAAAGTGCTTACTGTCGATAAGCCCGTGGTGGATACCTTCTAACATATCCCCAATGTCATCCAGATATTGCGTATTGCCGCCATAGGGATGGAACAGGGCTTCGCCTTCGGTTGTGCTGACTCTTGGGCTCGCCATATCGATATGTATGACCCTTTGTTTGCGCTCGATACCGTCTTCGCGCACGCTTTGCTGACCAATAAGAAACGGCTGACGACGTAGGGTGAGAGGGATATAAGAAGCCTGCCAAGTGCCATTATTTAAAAACAGATTCTCATTATTTTGAAAACCATAAAGCGCCACCGCAAAGAACTGGCCTGTGGACTGATCCTTTTGGAAAAAAATCGGATAATGCGCCTGTATGCTGCGAAACTCCGCCGGAAAAGTGACACTGAACCAGACATTATCGCCGTACTTAGCACTACGCTCAGTGATAATTTTGATATCTTTATGATCTACGCTGTTAAGTAATACGTGTTGGCTCATAGGGTTACCTTTGTCCTTTGTTAGTTCTCACTGCCGCGAGTTATTCTTGTTATTTTTGCTAAATCTTAGGGAAACCAAATTGCCTTACCTTGTTTAATAGGTCGCGATTGCTCGGAAGGCTTTGGCTCAATGCATGGACCTTTTGCTGATTCTCGCTAAAAAGTCTTTGGGCAACTTGTTGTTGCGACGGCTTGATATGGGTGGGCAGGGCAGTATTAAAGCCCATACCATAAAGCACATATTGGAAACTCGCCGCCGGAAATAAGGGTTCTTTGTAGCTAATATCGTGGCTGCTTGGCGCTTGATAACGCCATAAGTCGAGTTGCTGCTGTAATCTTTCAGGAATGGATGTAGCGGCCCTGTGATCGCGCCAGTAGCCATCCACTTCGCGTCGACTCACGACATAATGCAGTTTCAAAAAGTCGATGATTTGCTGCCAGTGGCGCTCATAGCGTTCATTCACTCGCTGGGCAATCGTGTCCATTACGCCGCGATGCGTTGGCAGTTGCGTGGCTAAGGTATTCGCCGTCCATTCCACTAAAGCCAATGCCGATGCTTCTAAAGGCTCAATAAAGCCTGCCGCCATGCCGATGGCAATACAGTTATTTTGCCAGCATTTTGCATGGTAGCCGGGGTTGATATTCAACTTTCGATATTCTTGTTTACGACTATCAAGCGCGTTGCTGGATGCCGATTGAGGATTAGTTGATGTGTCAATGGCTAAATAGGCTCTTAAGGTTTGTTCTGCCTCGTCATCGCTACAATGGGCTGATGAATAGACATAACCCACGCCTTTGCGAGTCGGTAAACCTATATCCCAGATCCAGCCATTGGGCTGCGCCGTTGAGAGTGTGCATGAGGCGATAGGGCTGTTTTCTTCGGCATAGGGGACTTGAATCGCTAAGGCGCTGTCGTTAAACAGCACAGCTTTTTGGCAGAGGAAGGGCACGTTAAAATGCTCGCCCAGCAGCAATGATTTCGTCCCGGAACAATCGACAAACATATCACCTAAAATCACGCCATGTTCTTTGGTCGCAAGGCTTTCAATATCGCCATTGGCATGACTGTGAACCTGAGTGACATGATCACGAATGTACTTGATCCCCAGTTTTTCGGTGCAATGCTGCATTAACAGCTGGCTAAATTTACCCGCATCTAAGTGATAGCCGTAATTGTTTTGAAAATGATATTCCGGCGTCGCAATGGTTTTAGGCGCTAGCCCTAACTGAGTCAGCGCATCTTGGTTGGATACCGCCTGAGCAAAACTGACCTTGTCACTGTGAGGCAACCAAAAGGGACACAAGTCTAACTCTTGATGGCCATGGGGCAGGCTAAAGGGATGTATATATTGGTTTGAACCTAATGGGTTAGTATGTTCAGTATCATCGTGCTGCCAGTGAATAAAGCGTGAGCCTTGCTTGAAACTCGCGTCGCATTGGCGGATAAATTCGGTTTCGCTGATGCCGATTTTATCTAAGGTGTTACGCATCGAAGGCCAAGTACCTTCGCCGACGCCGATAGTGGCCACATCGGGGGATTCTATTAATGTGATATTGAGTTTAGGCGAGTGCGCAAGCTGGCCTTTATCGACATTATGCTCGGCGGCCAAAAGGGCAGCGGTTAGCCAACCGGCTGTGCCGCCACCGACAATGACAATGTTATTAATGGCTGTGTGAGTTGCTTGCTGCATATCGAGTGCCTAATCTTTTATTGTTGTTTATAAAAGGCTTTTATTTTTTTGTTACCACTAACGCGGTTAACTATTGCGCTAGCATTGAATAGTTTTATTGCGATTTCCAGTATTTATTTTACTCATATTGACTAAAAAGAGCGGCTACGTCCGTGTAGCCTGCTGTCATCCTGATAAAAATGAGGTATCTATGGCATACCTCATACGACCTTAGGGTAAAGATCTGTTGCTCTTAAATCGGTACGACTAGAAAGTGTAACGTGCACCTATACTGTAACGCGCACCCGTCTGGGTGTAGTTAAGGACTTGTTCCGTCGCACGGCCGTGTACACGGGTGGCTTCATTGGTGATGTTTAAGCCTTCGATGAAGATGGTCAAACCTTCAACTGCTTCAACGTCGTAGCCTATGTTAAAGTCCACCTGCGAATAAGCTTCGGTGTATTTAGGGTTAGAGCCAGTATCCTGACCTGTTGAGTTTAAGAACTCATCACGCCAGTTATAGGCGATACGGGCCGAGAAACCATAGTTTTCATAGATACCGACCAAGTTTGCGGTATCGCTGATCCCTAAAATCACGTTCTGGGTCGCATCACCAGGGCGACCTAAGTTAGTGTTATCATAGCTGTCCCCCGCATCCACCATAGTGTAGTTGGCTTGGATACCAAATCCTGACTCACCAAAGAAGTGCTGGATAGAAAACTCCCAACCATCAATCACATTACTCAAATCACTGTTAGTGGGGTTAGTAATGAGGAAGTTTAACGAAGGATCACCTGGGTTACCGGTAATCTCGATATTGCCGTTATCAGGATTGATCTTCACATTTGGATCGGTTGCACCGTATTTGTCATAAATCCATTGGCGTTGTTGAATCGCAGTGGTGGCACCTGCCGCAATGGCTTCATCAACATATTTACCGTGTGCTGGATCCGGAATGTTGTAGATGTCTGAGTTTTCAGGGTTACTGCTGATAAAGTTAGTCACATCTTTACGGAAATAACCGATTGAGACGTAACTGGCATCGTTGTAATACCATTCTGTCGACAAGTCATAGTTCGTTGACTCGAGTGGTAACAGACTTGGATTACCCGCCGAGCCGCTACCACCGTTGCGATAGGCAAGCGTTCCTACTGTGGTGCCACCTTGAATCGAGGTGTAATCAGGACGACCAATCGTTTGGCTAAAGGCGGCGCGGATGAACACATCTTCCAGCATTTCAATATTAAAATTGAAGCTAGGTAGTAGGTAATCGTAATCACCCTTTTGAGTTTGATAAACGCGATTATTATCCACAGAACTCGTTAGCGCGATTTCAGATTCTGCAATCCAAGTAGCTGTATCATAGGAGGAAACAACAGAAGTCGATTCAACATCTGTTTTTTCGTAGCGTAAGCCGAAATGCACGTCATAGGGCATGTTGGCAATTTCGCTGGCGAAGTTGTATTGGATATAGGCAGATTGAGATTTTTCTTCAGTGAAACGGTCTGTGCCTTTGGAGTAATCGGTAGAAGGGCAGAAGCCATTACCACAATCACCCACTATGTTGGTTGCATAGAGTTCTGCAGCACGGGCACGAACCGCTTCAAAGTCCCACAGAAACATAGTGTTTAGTGGATCTGTCGAAGCATTACCGTTATAACCTGCGAAATTACCTTTTGAACCATCAAATTTATCGATAACTGAACTGGTCGGGAACCAAGCAGTATCTAAATCACCCGCTGCACCAACGCCACCCCAGTCGTTACGTTGAATATCAACCTGTTGGGAGTGGTTATTCACGTCTGACATCGCAATACCAAAATCGATACTGCCTGCTTCGGCTAAATCATATTTACCCGACATTTGCAGCTGTTCGATTTCGGAACGATTGACGGCATTGGTAAAGGTTGAACCAGTCACGCGCATATCTTCTGGGCGAACCGCATTTCCACCACCAACGGCGAGTACTGGGACATCACCGCTAAAATCGGTCGCTGCACTGGTACGAATAAAGGCGGCGGTACTGAGGTTGCTCGTACTGCCATTGACATTGTTAGGCGTACGTTCGGCGTAGGAGTTATGGTAATCCAAGTTTAAGGTCAGATTATCACTGGCTTCCCAAGCTAAGTTAAAACCCAGTGAACCACTTTGGTCGCGGGTACCGAAATCGCCAGCAGCCATTGAAAGGTCGGCGGGTGCATCGTAGGTTTCGGAATAAACGAGTGGTGATGAAACTGGGCCATCACTCCAAATATTTTCTTGGGACGGCACAAAGTTAAACCATGCCGAGACGTCGTGCGTTTGAGTATCGATGTCGTTACGCATGTAAGTGTAATCAAGCGTTGCGCGCAGCGAATCAATTGGCTCGTATTGCAGCACTAATTGACCGTTGGTGCGTTTGCGTTGTTGTTCTTCAAAACGGTAAATCGTGGTTTGTGGCACGCTATACACGTCATCATCGCCAGGGCGATTGACTTGATTGTCGTTTTTAGGAACGCCGCCCCATTCTGCGTTGGGCCCGCTGTAATCTTGGTCAACGATACCTGGGAAGCTGCGCCAACCGGTACCGACTTGGGCTTGTTGATTACCACTTTCCCTTTCTTGATAGCTACCTGAAATAGAAATCCCAAATTTATCATCGGCAAAGGTGTTTGAGTACAAGCCAGAAAGCTCTGGTGTGGTAGAGCCTTTATCCGTGGATGAGTCATCAACGGCCTTTGCACCGAAAGTCGCCTTCATGCCTGGTGAGCTTAGCGGTCTATGGGTGAGCACATTGATCGTTGCGCCAATACCGCCCGTTGGATTTTCCGCCTTAGCGGTTTTCTCCACTTCAACCGCACTAATGGCTTCTGACGCTATGTTGGCAAAGTCGAATGAACGAGAGCCAGTGGTGACTGGCATTTGACGTCCGTTTAACAGTACTAAGTTTTGATCGGCACCAAAACCACGGACCGACACTCGGCTACCTTCACCGTTTTGACGGTCGATAGATACGCCAGAAATACGTTGTAGCGATTCAGCTAAGTTACTGTCGGGGAATTTACCGATATCTTCGGCGTTAATGGCATCAACAATGCCTTCTGAGCCGCGTTTTACGTCCATCGAACGGACTAAACTACCGCGGATCCCTGTTACTTGAATAACTTCAATATTTTCTTCTTTTTTGTCAGTATCGGCGGCATAGGCGGGCATGATAGCGCCCACGCCTAAGACTAGCGAAAGGCTAGTGGCCAATCTGGTTTTTTTAAATGTTCTAAGTTCCATCTACATCTCCCCGTTGAGTAGATATTCAGGCTACAACTCTCTGATTTTGTTTTTGGGTAGAACAAATTATGTACAGCTTGCTCATATTCTTGTTCGAGTTAGGTTTATGTAAGCGCTTACATAAAGCTAGTTTAAATTATCAGCAGAGTCAACGGTAAGTTACTTTATTGTTGCAATATCATGTTGTTCTTGTCTGCGAGTTTATTCTAACCCATTGTTTTAAAATGAAACCAGTTTTATATTTTGTTACATATTGATGATGTTGTTTGTGAAAGAAAGCATGCTAACTCTACTTTATGAACTTCGTAATGGCGTGTTTTGCCATTTGGTGAATAGATAAAGTGTGAGGATATTTTGCGTAAGCGGGGGAAATATAGCGTGAGTTTCTCTTGCTGTTTTTGAGTGTTTTTTATACTTAGCTTGAGTCGGGCCTGTTTATTTTTGCCTTTGAGTTCAAGCGAAAAAATGCAGTGCCTTGCCCACTGGGTCGCCCCATCAGGGCAACTTAAGTATTTGAGTAGACTAGGGGAGTCTACGCCTTAGAGATTTAACTATTTATGATCTTAGTTGCTGAATTTCTTATAAATAGTGATGGGGTGAAACGACTAACAATTTCCACGTCGGTTTTATTGTATACGTGTTTTAGTACCCAGAGCGCCGCCATTTTACCCATTTCATGGATGGGGTTACTGACTGAGGTGAGCTTAGGGGAAATATACTGGGGAAACGGGATATTATCGTAACCCATGAAGGATAAATCTTCGGGCACCCTAAGCCCTTGTTCAAGGCAAGTTGAAATCGCACCCGATGCCATTTGGTCATTGGCGCAAATCACCGCAGTAAATGGCCGTTGCAGGCTGAGCAAATGTCGCATGCCATCGCAACCGCTCGACTCTTTAAACGTCCCTTCGTAGAACAGCTCACTCTCATAGGGAATGGCCGATTCAGTGAGCGCTTTCTTATGGCCCATCAGGCGTTGCCTAGCATCTAGTTTGAATAAAGGTCCTGATATATAAGCAATATGTTTATGCCCTAACGACAACATATGCTGAGTCGCGAGGTAACCGCCAAGCTCGTTATCGAGATAAATACAGCGTTCTCGTATGGCGGCAACATAGCGGTTAATCAGTACGATTGGCGTGCTGCGCTTACAGAGATCGATAAGGTAGTCATCTGAAACCGCTTCCACATCGATAATTAACGCATCACAGCCGCGATCCAGTAAAAATTGCACCGCATCCTTTTCTAGGGATTCATTGCTTTTACCCGCGGCAATAATGACGTGTTTACCCGCATCGCGCAGGGCATCTTCAATTTCAGTCATCATAGGCCCATAAAATGGGCCATCGAGTTGTGATACCAAGACGCCCACACTATTTGAGCAGTTGGACGCTAATGATTGGGCTATCGCATTGGGGCGATAGTCCAACTGAGCCATAGCGTCTAATACCTTTTGTTTGGTTTTCTCACTGACATTGGTGTTTTTATTCATCACCCGTGACACAGTCGCAAGTGACACGCCTGCAAGTACCGAAACGTCGTAAATAGTGGCCATATCATCTCAGATTAGAGGTACTGAAAAGTACAATGCCTTGAAGATTAGCATATTTTTATTAGCTGGCTCTATTTAATTCCAGATGGATTTCATCCACTTTCTGGTTATTTAGCGTATAACGACGCATGATAAATGCGACCAAAATTGAGCCGATAGCGGGATAAAGGGTAAATGAAATTAAGATGCCATTGAGCGTCGTTTCACTCTGAACGGCATCGGCTTGATAGCCATAACTTGCCAGTAACCATCCCGCCGCCGCACCGCCAATCGCGACGCCAAGCTTGATAAAGAAAATCACCGAGGAGTAAATCATGCCAGTGATACGCACGCCGGTTTTGTATTGACCATAATCGACCGTATCCGCCATTTTTGCCCAGAGTAATGGCGTGGCCATATTGAAGGTAAATCCCCAGACAACATAAAGAGTGAAGGCGAGAACGACTTGATCTTTAGGGACAAAAAAGTGCAGTACACACAGGGTCGCGGCTAGGAGTTGCAACACAATATAGGCTTTAACCTTACAAACTCGCTTGGCTAATGGCTCAGCGAGAATGCAGCCAAAAATATTGCCCACCATACCTAAGGTGATGAAAAGAGTGATCATATCCGGCAGGTTAAGAAAATATTTTACGTAGTAAATGGCGAGACTAGTGCGCAATACCATGCCGGATAATAGGCAAACTGCAGCGGCGGATAACACTCGCCATTGGTCATTCTGTAATAGATAGGTAAAGTCCTGTTTAAAGCTGGAATTTTGATCCACGGGCGGATGTAAGCGCTCTTTTGTGCCCCAGAAGCAGGCCAAAAACATGGCAACCCCTAAGATACTCATGGCGAGAATTGTGAGCTGATACCCTTTTGCTTGGTCACCTTTACCGAGAAATTCGACGAGAGGCAGGGTGAGTCCTGAGACAAGTAAGCCACCGAGCATGGCGAACACAAACCGATAGGATTGCACCGAAACCCGCTCTTTGGGATCGGCCGTCAGTACTCCACCTAAGGCGCAATAGGGAATATTAATGGCGGTATATACCATCATCAATGCTGTGTAAGTCACGAAGGCATAAATCATTTTCCCATCTTCAGATAAATCAGGGGTCGTAAATGCCAATACACTGATAATCCCAAAGGGCAGGGCAAACCAGAGTAAATAGGGTCTGAATTTACCCCAACGGGTGTTCGTGCGGTCAGCCAATGCGCCCATTAAAGGATCGGTGACGGCGTCAATTAACCGTACGAGCAGAAACATAGTGCCGACAAAGGCGGGTGAAATGCCAAAAATGTCGGTGTAAAAAAAGGTAAGGAACAGCATAACGGTTTGAAAAACGATGTTGCTGGCAGTGTCGCCAAGCCCATAGGCTATTTTTTCTTTTATGCTAATCATGGCTTTAGCCTTATTTATTATTGTTATTAGTTATGTGAGCCCTTGAGCGAATCAAGTCGCTGTAGGCTTGACCACTGGCCTTTATCGTTCTGGTTTGGCTTGCATAATCCACATAGACAATGCCAAAACGTTTTAAGTAGCCTTCGGCCCACTCAAAATTATCCATCAAGCTCCAGGCAAAGTAACCTTGAATGTTAACACCTTGTACTATGGCATTGTCTACTGCGGTTAAATGGTGCTGGTAATAGCTGAGCCTATCGAAGTCATCGACACGCCCATCAATGCATTTATCGTCCATAGCGGCGCCATTTTCTGTGATGAAAACAGGTGGTAAATCATAGGTTTGATTTAAAGAAACCAGTAAATCGGTAAAGGCCTGTGGATGGATCTCCCAGCCTATGTCGGTTTTAGGTACCCCAGGTAAATCAACTTGCACAAATCCATGTTCGGCATCGGCCTGATATACGGCGCGGGTATAAAAATTTACACCCAAAAAATCAATTGGTTGACTTATAAGCTCAAGGTCTCCGTCGTGAATTTCCGGTCTGTCTTCTGGCGCTAATGCTGTGAGAAGGTCTGGGTATGCCGCATCGAAAATGGGCTTGATATACCACTGGTTAAAGTAATCATCGGCTTGTTTTGCGGCTTGAATATCGGCAGCACTTTGGGTTAATGCGTAGCAAGGCGTGAAGTTAAGCACTATGCCATTCATGCTGTTAGGGCTGTTCTTTTGCAGCACTTGCATTGCTAAGCCGTGGGCGAGCAATAGGTGGTGAGCCGATTGACGGCCATAGGCTTTTTTCATTAAACCTGGGGCGTGAATGCCTGCCTCATAGCCTAAATATGAGCTGCAAAAGGGTTCGTTTAAGGTGGCGTAGGAATACACTCGGTCGCCGAAGGCTTGGCTTATTTTGTCTGCATAGTCTTTGAAAAGGTAAGCGGTATCTCGGTTTAACCAGCCGCCTTGATCCTCAATATGTTGAGGAAGATCCCAATGGTAAAGCGTGACAAATGCTTTGATATTTCTACGTTTTAGTTCGTCTAGAATGCCAATGTAGAAATCAACTCCCTGCTGATTAATGCTGCCATCTTGATTTAAGACGCGTCCCCATGCGATGGAAAAACGATAGGCATCAACCCCGAGTGACGCGATTAAGGCGATATCTTCTTGCCATAGATTCAGGTGGTTGCAGGCGACATCGCCATTGGAGGCATCACGGATTTTATCTGGTGTTGCACAGAAGGTATCCCAAATACAGGTTTGGCGAGAGTCCACGCCACCTTCGATTTGAAAGGAAGCGGTCGCCACACCAAAAGTAAACGCTTCACTTTGGAGTCTCGAGTTCTTTGGTAAAGATATTTTCATATATTCAGTCACTTAATTATATTTTTGAATTCATGCCTGCGATTTAAAACACAGAGTTCAAGATAAAGAGAGTAAAGATGCTTGCCGACTGTCACTAAAAATATTGACTTTGGTTATCGACATGTTAACAATGAAAGCGCTTACATCGAGGTTAGTGACTAATCATAAAAAGGTCAATATGTGATTTGGATAAATTAATCACGCCATTTTGACTAAGAAGATTAAACGTTTTTATCTAGATAATCGGTTGGGGAGAATAGGGCAAACATGGCTATTGCAAATGAAACTGAGGCGAGTGCAGTGAGTGAGGCAACAAGGAGTGTGCACCAGAGTGGCAACTTTAAGTTCGCTTTAGTGGCATTAACATCGTTGTTTTTCATGTGGGGATTCATTACTTGTCTTAACGATATCTTAATACCTTATTTAAAAAACATGTTTGAGCTGAATTACGCCCAAGCCATGTTGGTGCAGTTTTGTTTTTTTGGGGCTTATTTTATTGTCTCAATCCCAGCGGGTGCACTTGTGGGTAAGATTGGTTATCAAAAAGGCATAGTCACTGGGCTTGGTATTGCGTGTTTAGGCTGCTTATTATTTTATCCTTCAGCGAGTTTCGCTTCGTATTGGATGTTCCTAGGCGCTTTTTTTGTTTTAGCCTCTGGCATTACCATTCTGCAAGTGGCGGCTAATCCCTACGTCAGCGTGCTGGGACCTGCAAAAACCGCGTCATCGAGACTCACTCTGACCCAAGCGTTTAATTCCTTTGGCACCACAGTTGCTCCGTTTTTTGGTAGTTGGTTGATTTTATCGACTTCACATCAAATGACGGGTAAGGCTGCTCCTGACCTTGTAGTCAGCGCTGCGGCCCAAGCGAGCACAGTACAAGTTCCCTATTTGATTTTAGCGGCCAGTTTATTTGTGCTGGCGGTGATTTTTATACTGTTAAAGCTGCCTTTTTTAGGTAAAAAACTGCCTGCGAGCAGTGCTAAAGTGCTGGGCAGTGTATGGCAATTTCCGCATCTTGTTCTCGGTAGCGTGGGGATTTTTGTGTATGTGGGCGCAGAAGTCGCCATTGGCAGTTTTCTGATTAGCTTTTTAGTTCAGCCCGATATTGGCGGTTACACCCACGCCGAAGCCGCGCACTATATTGCTTACTATTTTGGTGGCGCTATGGTTGGGCGCTTTATCGGCGCGGCTGTGATGCAAAAAATCAAAGCCGGCAAAGTATTAGCCTTTAATGCGATTTGTGCTTGCCTGCTGGTGGCTTTAGCCATGTTCAGTACCGGGGCGATGGCGATGTGGGCCTTACTGTTAGTTGGGTTATGTAACTCTATTATGTTCCCGACCATTTTCAGCCTGGCATTACAAGATCTTGAACAACACACTAGCCAAGGTTCAGGCATTTTATGTTTGGCGATTGTGGGCGGCGCGATTGTGCCCTTATTTCAAGGTATGTTAGCCGATCATTTTGGTATCCAATTGGCCTTTATCTTACCGCTACTTTGTTATGGTTTTATCGCCTATTACGGGGCTAAGGGCTCTGATGCCCCAAGACCAAGATTTTAAATTAATTAAAACACGACGATTAAACACATGGATGCGCACACGGCGTGTGTATTAAGACATTTTATTTTTTGAGGGCGAGAATTATGAGCGTTATCGCATTGAGACCTAAAATCTTTAGTTTGAGTTTATTGGCTGTGCTGACCTGCGCCAGTTTAAGCGGATGCAGCAAAACAGAGCAGATAAAAGCAGCTGACAGTCAGTCTGTTAAGCCTAGTGATGTGGCCGCATCTAGCTCACCTAATAGCCCCAATGGTTACAGTATCAATGGTAAGTCTACCGATATTAATATTTGGCCGCAGTTAACTATCCCCCATAAAAATCAAGAAGATGTTGAAAAACGCGTCGCAGATTTATTGGCAAAAATGACGCTAGAGCAGAAAGTTGCGCAGATGATCCAACCTGAGATCCGCGATATCACGGTCGAAGATATGCGCAAATACGGTTTCGGCTCTTATTTGAATGGTGGCGGTTCTTACCCGAACCAAGATAAACATGCGACGCCGGCAGATTGGATTGCCTTAGCCGACGCTATGTTTCAAGCTTCAATGGATGACTCGCTCGATGGCATCAGTATCCCAACTATGTGGGGCACGGATGCGGTTCATGGTCACAACAATGTGATTGGCGCAACACTGTTCCCACATAACATAGGGTTAGGTGCGGCCCATCATCCTGAGCTTATTCAGCAAATTGCTGCGATTACTGCCAAAGAAGTCATGGTGACGGGAATTGATTGGGTATTTGCGCCGACTGTCGCTGTGGTGCGTGATGACCGCTGGGGACGAACCTACGAGGGGTATTCAGAAGATCCTGTCATCGTTAAATCCTATTCGCACGCAATTGTCGAGGGATTACAAGGGGGCAATGATAAAGACTTCTTATCAGATCAGCATGTTATCGCTACGGTAAAACATTTCTTAGGGGATGGTGGGACCGAAGGCGGGGATGATCAGGGCGATAATATCGCATCCGAACAAGCCTTGTTTGACATTCATGCCCAAGGTTATGTCGGCGGGTTAACTGCGGGCGCGCAAACGGTAATGGCCTCATTTAATAGCTGGCACGGCGCTAAAAATCACGGTAATCCTTATTTATTGACCGATGTACTTAAGACTCGCATGGGCTTTGATGGCTTTGTCGTTGGCGATTGGAATGGTCATGGGCAGGTTGAAGGTTGCAGTAACGAATCCTGTCCTCAGGCCGTTAATGCGGGCTTAGATGTATTTATGGTGCCTACGGCCGCATGGAAACCCTTATATGAAAACACTATCGCGCAAGTTAAGTCGGGTTTGATCAACCAAGCGCGGATTGATGATGCCGTGAGTCGTATCCTGCGCGTTAAAATTCGGGCGGGATTATTTGAAAAGCCAAGTCCAGCTAAGCGTCCTTTATCGGGTAAAACCGAGTTAATTGGACAAGCTAGCCACAGAGACGTTGCGCGCCAAGCGGTGCGTGAATCATTGGTATTATTGAAAAATAATCAGCATTTACTGCCGCTATCGCCCAAAGCTAAAGTACTCGTCGCGGGTGATGCCGCCGATAATATTGGCAAGCAATCGGGTGGTTGGTCTATTACTTGGCAGGGTACAGATAATCAAAATGCAGATTTCCCTGGAGCGACATCGATTTATGCCGGCATAGCAAAAGCGGTTTCTGCCAGTGGTGGTAACGCTGTGCTGAGTATTGATGGTCAGTTTGATACTGCGAATAAACCCGATGTGGCGATTGTGGTATTTGGTGAAGAGCCCTATGCCGAGGGCAATGGAGATATCGATAATCTTGAATATCAAAGGGGGAATAAGCGTGACTTAGCTTTATTACAAAAGCTCAAAGCCGCAGGGGTTCCTGTGGTCTCTGTGTTTATTAGCGGCAGACCTTTGTGGGTCAATCCTGAGCTTAATGCCTCTGACGCCTTTGTCGCCGCTTGGTTGCCTGGTACTGAAGGGGCAGGGATTAGTGAAGTGTTATTCACTCAAGCTAATGGTGATGTTCAGTATGACTTTACTGGTAAATTGTCTTTCTCATGGCCGTCGACACCGCAGCAAACTCAAGTGAATGTTCACGACAGTGATTATTCGCCATTACTTCCCTATGGCTATGGCCTGAGCTATGCGGATAAGGCAAATAGTACTGCGCCTGCGATATTATCGAATAGTTTGTCTGAAGATAATTTCAGTGAACAAGTGCAACTCAGCCAGAAGCCGTTATTCGAGCGTGCCGTTAAGGCGCCTTGGAAGATGCTGATTGGCAGTGTTGAAGGTGAAAAGGTTTCGATGGAACCTATCGCCAGCAGCGTGCAGTCGAATGATGTTGTCACGATCAAAACCTTTGATAAACAAGTACAAGAAGATGCTCGCCATGTCAGCTTCAACGGTAAGGCGCTTGGTTTTGTGAGTTTGCAGGGGAACTTCCCTGAAGACTTACGGGCTTATCTGGCGAGCGAGTCAGTGTTGAGTATGCAGGTCAAAGTCGGTTCATCGATTAAAGCGCCTGTTAATGTTGGCATGACCTGCGAAGGCGATTGTCGAGCCAATGTGGACATCAGCACTCAGCTAAGCGCGTTAAGCCTTGATACTTGGAGTGAACTAAACATAGATCTCACTTGCTATCAGGGGCAGGGGATTGATTTTGGTAAAATTATCTCGCCTTTCATATTGTCATCATCGGGCGCTGTGGATATCAGTTTTAGCGATATCACCTTAAAGCCAAAAACGGCGAGTATGGCGTCAGTCGAGTGTCCGTAATGTAAAATCCCAAGGCGCAGTTGGCTCGTTTACATGACGACTGCGCCTTCATTGTTTGTTGTAATAAACAGCCTTTACTTTGACAGGGGCTAATGTTGTTTTTGACCTGAGGCAGTTTTCAATTACAGTGTATGGCATCAGGCAGTAGAGCCGAGCTTCACTGAGCCGCTTTGCGTTAAATATATTGAGATGGAGTAAGTTGATGTTACGAATTGGTATCGATCTTGGCGGCACAAAAATCGAGTTAGTCGCATTGGATGACGATGGTAAAGAAGTGTTTCGTAAACGCATCCCAACGCCAAGAGAATATGTTGCAACAGTCGATGCATTAGTCGCACTCGTGACAGAAGTCGAAGAGAGCCTGCAACAAACCGCCACAATAGGCATAGGTATTCCTGGGGTGATTTCTCCTTTTACTGGCCTAGTTAAAAATGCTAATTCAACGTGGATCAATGGCCATCCCCTCGATGTGGATCTAGGCGCTCGATTAAACCGTAAGGTGAAAATCGCTAATGATGCTAACTGTTTTGCCGTATCAGAAGCGGTCGATGGCGCAGCTGCTGGCAAGTCAGTGGTCTTTGGCGCCATTATTGGTACTGGATGTGGTGCAGGTATCGCCATCAAAGGCCAAGTGCATGATGGTGGTAATGGCATCGGCGGTGAGTGGGGTCATAATCCTTTACCTTGGATGAAAGCCGATGAATTTAATACCACGACGTGTTTTTGTGGTAACAGAGACTGCATCGAGACGTTTATCTCAGGGACGGGTTTTGTACGCGATTTTCGCGCAGCAGGTGGCGTTGCTGACAGCGGTATTGAAATCGCTCAAATGATGCAAGCGGGCGATCCGCTGGCAACTCAAGCTTTTGATCGCTTTATCGATCGTTTAGCCCGCTCATTGGCCCATGTGATCAATATGATGGATCCTGATGTAATCGTCCTTGGCGGCGGAGTGTCCAACATCGATGCCATTTACACTGAATTGCCAAAAGTTTTACCGCTATATGTGGTTGGCCGTGAGTGTCACACTCCGGTTGTTAAAAACTGTTATGGGGCTTCATCGGGCGTACGTGGTGCCGCTTGGTTGTGGGGACGCTAACTTTAACCTTAATTTGAAATAGTGTTTGATATTTAAGGCCGAATTCATTTATTTGAATTTGGCCTTTTTTTGATTTTGTCATTCTAAAGTTTTACATTTCATTAGCAACTCTTTATCTTAAGTGCTGGTAATTCTTACGCTAAGTGCTATTTTTAATGCTGGGTAGAAAGTATAAAAATGAATTAGATCATAATAATTACGCTATTGTCGTTCTCTTGGGAGTTTACTAGATGAAGCATTTGTCCATCAGTACTAAGTTGTTGTGGATTACATCAGCATTATTTTTATCGATAGTGGCTATTTTATCTATCAGTTTATGGTGGACGCTGTCGGCTCAAAACGCACAATTGTCGGATCAAGTTCAAAATACCCTACAAACGGAAACGCGGGATAAACTCGAAGCCCGCGCAGGTGAATATGGCGAAATGGTCGCCGGATTTATTAATGAAGCTTATCGTATCCCTTTTTCTTTTGCGGGTATGCTTGAAAGTACTGCCGAGGAATTACCCTTAAAACGTGACCGCTTAGAACTCGCAGTAGCGGCAGTGCTGAAGAAAAATGCGCAAGTCTCTTCCATGTATGCCCAGTTCGAACCTAATGGTTATGATGGGCTCGACAGTGAGTTTTTGAATGTTAATGTCAGTCACAGTGTGGCGACATCTGGCGCTCTAGAGGTCTATTACACCCGTAACGACGATGGCACTGTGGAGCATAACCAAGTTGAAGATTCGGCAGAAAAGTACCTCACTAGCTTAAATGAGTTTGGGATCCGTGATGCTGAATGGTATTTATGTGGTAAAGAAACCTTAAAGCCCTGTTTAATGGAGCCGTACTTATACGAGATCACTCCAGGCAACAAAGCATTAATGACCTCGTTGACTGTGCCCGTGCTTAAACATAAGCAATTTATCGGCATAGTCGGTGTAGATGTAAACTTGCCAGTGTTTCAAACCCTTATCGATAAGTTATCCAAAAGCCTCTACGATGGACAAGCAAAAGTCACTTTGCTGAGTACCCGTGGTTTAGTGGTCGCGGCAAGTCATTACAGTAAAAAGGCGCGTCCATTAGCTGAGTCGATAAATCCAACTCTCGCCTCGCAAATTATCTCGTTGCACAAGAATTCCGGCTACATGGTTAACGATGATGAAATTATTGTTGCCTACCCCATTAAGATCCCGCTAGCGAATGCCGAGTGGTCCTTGGTTATCCAAGTACCGACTGCACAGGCGTATAAAAGCTCGATTGAGCTTAATAATGATATGGATGAAATGGCGACTTCCTTAGGCAGTTTGCTGCTGATCGTGGGTATTGTGGTATCGATTGCCGCTGTAATTACCATTAGCTTAGTGATCCGTAGCATTATCTCACCATTGAGAATGATCCAAGGCCGGGTAGAGCACCTTGCGAGTGCCGATGGCGATTTAACGCAATCGATTGAGGTTGATTCCCATGCTGAATTGATTGCGCTAGCGAAAGGTTTCAATTCCTTTATTTATAAACTTAAAAATTTGATTGCCGAACTGAAAACGCTTGCGAGCCGCTCTCAGGAGGAAAGCCAAGCCTCTGCCAAAATTGCGCAGCTCACCCGTGACAGCGTGAATCGCCAGTACGGTGAAATTGAGAGTGTAGTAACGGCTGTGAACCAAATGAGTGCTACTGCACTTGAGGTTGCTAAGGCATCAGAGCAAACGGCGGCTGAAACTGAAGCTATGTCGCGAAATATTCGTCATAGCGAAGAGAGCCTGACTAAGGCAATGGGTTTTGTCGCGACTATGTCTCAGGAGTCTATGGAGGCTAAGCTGGCGGTGAGTAAAGTGGCTGAAAGCAGTATGAACATCAGTCGTATCCTTGAGGTGATAAGCTCCATTGCCGCACAGACTAACCTGTTGGCACTCAATGCGGCGATTGAAGCTGCAAGGGCGGGTGAGCAGGGACGAGGCTTTGCTGTGGTTGCTGACGAAGTCCGCGCGCTAGCATCTAAGACTCAGAGCTCGACGAACGACATTAGTACCCTTATCGACGCACTGCAAAAAGAGGTCCAAAGCGCTTCTGGCATCATAGATAAAGGCGCTGAGCGGGCACAAATGGCCGTATCTCAAACTGAGCAAGCGTTAAACTCATTGAATTCAATGGTGAGTCAGATTGGGGAAATTTCGGGCCAAGTGACCCATATTGCCGCCGCCGCAGAAGAGCAGAGTGCGGTGACTGAAGAGGTTAATCGCAATATCACCGGGATTTCTGATTCGGCTTCTGAACTTGCACGTCTTGCGGGTGAAGCACAGCAAAGCAGTGTAGTTTTAGCAAACTTAGTGAAGCAGCAGCATGAGCAGTTAGGTAAGTTAAAAACCTAGCACGCAGAGGTTTACTGAATTAGCGCATTGATTTTAATTAGGCTCTTTGATTGTGTTGCTGGTTAAACACTGACCAAAGGGCCTATCTTTATGGTGATGTTAACTAACAATACATAGGCAGAAGCCATAAAATAGTCAGCGAGCCAGCTGTATATGCATGGTGATTATACTGTGATTAGCAGGATAAATTTTTTAGATACAAAAAAGCCCATTTTTCAATGGGCTTTTTCGTTGAATCGGGTGGTGGCCCCTCACGGACTTGAACCGTGGACCTAACGATTATGAGTCGTGTGCTCTAACCAACTGAGCTAAGGGGCCGACTTAAGGTAATCGTCATTACCTGAAGCGGGTGGAAGTATACTAAGCTTACTTACGCTTGTCACCCGTGTTTTGGCTTGAAATACACACAACTGATTCAATTGGTTATCTGTTAATCAACTTAAATGTAATCGTCGCCTAAATTTAGGGCTTCGATACTGTGCTGATGTCGATATTAGCGTATGAGAGGCAATAAAAAGCCCTGAATAGGCAGGGCTTCAAATCTTACTTAGCTGACTTTAGGCTGCTAACGGCCTATTCATCTAGGAATGATTTTAAGATTTCTGAGCGTGAAGGGTGACGCAGTTTGCGCAGTGCCTTAGCTTCAATCTGACGAATACGTTCACGGGTTACGTCGAACTGCTTACCCACTTCTTCAAGAGTGTGGTCAGTGTTCATATCGATACCAAAACGCATACGCAGTACTTTCGCTTCACGGGCGGTTAGACCTGCTAACACTTCGTGTGTGGCGTTTTTCAAGCTTTCGCTGGTCGCTGAGTCCAGTGGTAGTTCGAGGGTCGTATCCTCGATAAAATCACCTAAATGCGAATCTTCATCGTCACCGATTGGAGTTTCCATGGAGATAGGTTCTTTGGCGATTTTCAGTACCTTACGGATCTTATCTTCCGGCATCATCATACGCTCAGCCAGTTCTTCAGGTGAAGGCTCGCGGCCCATTTCCTGTAGCATTTGGCGAGATATACGGTTCAGCTTGTTGATCGTTTCGATCATGTGTACTGGAATTCGAATGGTACGCGCTTGGTCGGCAATAGAACGAGTAATCGCCTGACGGATCCACCAAGTTGCATAGGTCGAGAACTTGTAACCACGACGGTATTCGAATTTATCCACGGCCTTCATCAAGCCAATGTTACCTTCTTGGATTAAGTCCAAGAATTGCAGACCACGGTTGGTGTATTTCTTCGCGATAGAAATTACCAGACGTAAGTTTGCTTCAACCATTTCTTTCTTCGCACGGCGGGCTTTAGCTTCACCGATTGACATACGACGGTTGATGTCTTTAATGGCTGAAATCGCTAAGCCAGTTTCTTCTTCAACTGCTGCAAGCTTAGTACGACAACGGATCACGTCGTCTTCAACCATTCTTAGGCCTTCGGCATAAGGTTTAGTTGAGGCTTTTTCAGTGTTGAACCAATCGAGGTTGGTTTCGTTGCCAGTGAAGAATTTAACAAAATTTTTCTTCGGCATTTTGGCTTGTTCAACGCATAGTTTTAACACTAAACGTTCTTGAACACGCACGCGATCCATCATAGTGCGCATGCTTTTTACTAAACGGTCAAACTGTTTAGGTACTAAGCGGAATTCTTTGAAGATTTCACCAATTTCGAATAGTGCTTTTACCGATTCTGGGTGTTCACGGCCCTTAGCTTCGATAATTTTCAGTGCACTTTCGTAGGCGGTTCTCAGTTGAGCGAATCTTTCGCGTGCTTCTTCAGGATCAGGCCCTTTGTTGCCTTCTTCTTCATCTTCACTGTCTTCGTCATCATCTTCGTCATCTTCATCGTCCAGCTCTTCTTCAGATAATTCTGAGCCGATGTGAGTTGCTGTCGGTGCGACGTCTTCTTCGTCCGGGTTAACAAATCCAGAGATAATATCAGATAGGCGCAGTTCGTCGGCTTCAAATTGGTCGAATTGCTCAAGGATCATCGCGATCGCTTGCGGGTACTCGGCGACTGAACTTTGAACTGTGTTGATGCCTTCTTCGATGCGTTTGGCGATAACAATTTCGCCTTCGCGGGTCAGAAGCTCAACGGTACCCATTTCACGCATGTACATGCGCACGGGATCGGTTGTGCGGCCAAGTTCGCTTTCTACTGTTGCGAGTGCGGCAGCGGCTTCTTCAGCGGCATCTTCGTCTGTGTTGTCTTCCGACATCATCATGTCATCGGCATCTGGGGCTTCTTCGAACACCCGGATACCCATGTCATTTATCATCTGGATAATATCTTCGATCTGGTCAGAATCGACCATGTCTGCAGGTAAGTGATCGTTCACTTCTGCATAGGTTAAGTAACCTTGCTCTTTACCTTTGGCAAGCAACAGCTTAAGTTGCGACTGCGGAGTATGATCCATAGATATCATCCAAGTTGGGAAACTGTTACAACGACGGACACTTAGCATAAGCTAAGTGCCGCGCAAATCGTCAATTATAGCCGTGTGCACATGTCTGTGCTAGTCACTGGGACAGTGAATGAGGACATTTTTGCCTCAGTTCAACCCTTTCATGACTGAGATCAGCTTCGAGAGCTGCATCTTCTCTTCTTTAGTATGAGTCTGTTTTAGACTCAATTCCTGATATCGTTGTTCAATATATTGATTGTTCAACCAAACCAGGGTTTGTTTAAACTTTTCGAGCAAGTTTTCATCCGCCACTTGATGGTCCCATTGGGCCAATTTATGCAGAGTGCCGCTATAAGGGTGCTCTCTGAATTGTTCAAGTAGTTGTGCGCTGTTTAACGTTTGCTCTCGAGTCATCTCCAATAACAGTGGCAGCAATTCTATGCCTGGCATCTGTAAGTGGGCGAGTGCGGGTTGTGGGGGTAAACCCATACCCAGTTTAGGATGCTGTACTAGCAATGCGATGGCGAGTCGCAAGGGTGTACCGCGTCCTTTTAATCCATTATTTGCCATTGGTTTAGCTTGTTTCACGCTAAAGCCTAGCTTCTTTTTCATATCTTCTGAGCTGTTCATTCCTAACTTGTGAGCTAAGTTCTCAAGCAGTAAGTTTTGCAGCACAGTGTCTTGAATTTTTTCAATTAAGATAAAAGCTTGTTTCGCTAAGTTGCCTTTATCTGTACCGTATTTTGTCGCTAATGTATCAAATAGAAACTCTGGTAGTGCTATGGCTGAATCCATTAAGGTTTCAAATGCATCTTTACCAATTTTACGTACCATAGAATCAGGATCTTCGGCCTGAGGCAGGAACATAAATCGCACTTGATCGCCTGGCTTTAATAATGGCAATGCCGTTTCTAGTGCGCGCCAAGCCGCTTCAGTACCCGCTCTGTCACCGTCGTAACAGCAAACCACTTCTTTAGCGCTGCGCAGCAAAAGCTGAAATTGCTCCGCTGTAGTCGAAGTGCCTAATGACGCGACAGCATAATCGACACCAAATTGCGCCAATGCCACCACATCCATATAGCCTTCAACGATCAGCACTTTGTCCGGATCGCGATGGCGTTGTTTTAGTTCATAAAGACCATAAAGCTCATTGCCCTTATGAAATATGGGCGTTTCTGGAGAATTCAAGTATTTGGGTGTGCCATCACCTAAAACTCTGCCGCCAAAACCAATGACTCGTCCGCGCCTGTCGCGGATAGGAAACATCAGGCGGTCACGAAATCTGTCGTAACGTTTCCCACTGTCGTTGCTAATTAACATACCCGCAGTCAGTAACTTATCCTGCGCATCCTGATTCTGACGATAGCGGCCCAATAAGCCGTCCCAACCGTCTGGCGCAAAGCCAATACCAAAATGTTCGACTACATCATCGGATAAACCGCGATAGGCAAGATAATCGATAACTTTTTGTTTATCTTGGTGTTGTCTAAGTTGGTTTTGAAAGTAAAGGCTCGCTTCTTCCATGAGTTGGTATAAGTCACGACTTAAACCGTCATCATGTCGCTTGCCTGTGCCTTGTTCTCTGGGAACCTCTAATCCAAGCTGGCCCGCCAAATCTTCAATGGCATCAATAAAATCGAGTCGGTCATACTCCATCACAAAATCGATGGCGTTGCCGTGAGCACCGCAGCCAAAGCAATGATAGAACTGTTTATCACGGCTGACGGTAAACGAAGGTGATTTTTCGCTATGAAAAGGACAACAGGCCGAGTAGTTCTTACCCGCCTTTTTCAAGGGCACCTTACGATCGATAAGTTCGACTATGTCAGTGCGAGCGATTAGCTCATTGATAAAATCACGAGGTATTGCCATTGAGTGCTTAAAATCCCGCCTTGCGCGAATTTAAACAAACAAGCCGCGCATAGGCACGGCTTGTTCATACAGTGAAACGCTAATTATTGCAATTTTGCACGGATCATAGCGCCGATAGCGCCCATGTCTGCACGTCCTTGCACTTTAGATTTCAATGCTCCCATTACTTTGCCCATATCCGCCATGGCGGATGCACCTACTTCTACAATAGTTGCATCGATGAGCGCCGCGACTTCCGCCTCTGTAAGAGGGGTAGGCAGGAAAGCTTCAATAACTTGAATCTCTGCTGCTTCCACGTCGGCCAACTCGTTACGACCCGCTGCTTCAAATTGAGCAATCGAGTCACGACGTTGTTTCACCATTTTGGTTAAGACCGCTATAACCTGTTCATCAGTCAGAGATTCGCGGGTATCCACTTCAATCTGTTTGATGGCGGCTAATGCCATACGAATAGTGCTCAAGCGCGCCTTCTCTTTGGCGATCATGGCCTGCTTCATGTGGTCTTTTAGCTGATCAATTAGGCTCATATGAGATTAATATAAACGTACGCGACGTGCGTTTTCGCGAGAAAGCTTCTTAGCTAAACGTTTAACTGCAGCTGCTTTTGCGCGCTTACGTGCAGTAGTTGGCTTCTCGTAGAATTCACGAGCACGCACGTCGGCTAAAATACCAGCTTTTTCACAAGAGCGCTTGAAACGACGCAGAGCTACGTCGAATGGTTCGTTTTCACGTACTTTAATAATTGGCATACGCCATCACCCCTTAGGTGTAGGTTGTTCTGGTTCAATTACTCGAACCAAGTCTATTTAAAATGGTGCGGAATTTTATACCGAGACACCTAGGCTTGTAAAGCCCTAAAACTGAGCTCAGTCCTATAGTGGACTCAATATGGCCTGTGCGACTGGAGTAATCGAGCGCTTGCAGGTAGAATTAGCGCCCTTTTGTTAGCAATTGATGAGACACCATGCGGGTTCTAGGTATTGAAACATCTTGTGACGAGACAGGTATCGCCGTCTATGACGATGAACTGGGCTTATTATCGCACACTTTATACAGTCAGGTTAAGTTGCATGCTGACTATGGTGGTGTGGTGCCTGAGTTGGCGTCGCGTGACCATGTACGCAAAATTGTGCCGCTTATTCGTCAAGCGCTGAAAGATGCGAATACTGAAATGGCTGATCTCGACGGGATTGCCTATACCAAGGGCCCTGGTTTAATTGGCGCTTTGCTTGTCGGCGCCTGTGTGGGGCGTTCACTGGCTTTTGCTTGGGACAAGCCTGCAATCGGTGTGCACCATATGGAAGGGCACCTGCTGGCGCCTATGCTCGAAGATGACGCGCCTGAGTTCCCCTTTGTGGCCTTATTAGTTTCCGGTGGCCATTCAATGTTGGTTAAAGTCGATGGGATTGGCCGTTATGAAGTATTAGGCGAGTCGGTTGACGATGCCGCGGGTGAAGCATTCGATAAAACGGCTAAATTAATGGGGCTGGATTATCCCGGCGGCCCGCGCTTAGCGAAACTGGCCGCTAAAGGCTTACCTGCAGGCTATAAGTTCCCGCGTCCTATGACCGACAGACCTGGTCTCGATTTTAGCTTTTCGGGTTTAAAAACTTTTACCGCCAATACTATTGCCGCTGAACCTGACGATGAGCAAACGCGCGCCAATATTGCCCGTGCCTTTGAAGAAGCCGTGGTTGATACGCTAGCGATTAAATGTCGCCGTGCGCTGAAGCAAACTGGCTATAACCGCTTAGTGATTGCCGGTGGCGTGAGTGCGAATACGCGCTTAAGGGAAACCTTGGCCGAAATGATGAACTCGCTAGGTGGACAAGTGTTTTATCCCCGCGGTGAGTTTTGTACCGATAACGGCGCGATGATTGCCTTTGCGGGATTGCAGCGTTTAAAGGCGGGACAACACGAAGATTTAGCGGTAAAAGGTCAACCTCGATGGCCATTAGATACTTTGCCACCTGTGGCATAACACGCCTTTGATGCCGATGTATTGATGCTGAAATAAAAAACTGCGCTTTTAGCGCAGTTTTTTATTGGGGTAATTTTATTGGGCGTAATGTGATCTCAAGATTTTTTTGGACGCTTCTTGCGTGACACTTTAGATTCTTCACCCTTGAGTAAGCGCTGAATATTGTCTTTATGGCGAATGATGATAAGTGTCGACAACATAGCAACGGGAATGGTGAATCTGTCGTCTAGCCACCAAGTATAAAGGGGCGCCAGTAAAGCGGTAAGAATGGCGGCAAGGGACGAATAGCGGCTAATTAACAGCAAGATAACCCAAGATGCCATTAAGCAAATCGCTAAATCATCGCCGATGGGAGCCATAGCGCCAAAGGCGGTAGCAACGCCTTTGCCGCCTTTAAAGCCAAAAAATACCGGATAAATATGCCCAAGGCATGCGGCGATGGCGATAAGCCCGAGTGACACTGCATCTATGCCCATGAGATAAGCTAAATAAGAAGGCACGGCACCTTTGAGCATGTCGAAAAACAACACCATGGCAGCCGAACTCGCGCCGCCAATTCTTAGTACATTGGTGGCGCCTGGATTGCCTGAACCTTGCAATCTTGGATCGGGTAGACCTCTCATCCTACAAACCAGCACGGCACTTGAGATTGAACCTGCTAAGTAGGCGGCCAAAATCATCAAAAGTGTCTGTGTTAATGGACTCACATTGGTTTCCTTACGCGTCTTAAGGTATTATCGCGCAACAATTTAAAAAGCCGACCCAGTTGCCAATCCCGCTATAGGTTTGTGCGATAACTCGCCTAGTTAGGGCTGAGATATTCTCTGAATGAGCAAATCCTTTTAGGGCGTTATCCTACTGTGGATTGACTCGAGTAGAAAGTAAATTAGTTATCTGTCAGAAGATTGCGGATTATACAGCTAGGATCGCTTTTAGCTTATCAGACCTCATAGTCGTTAGTTGGAGAAAGCATGGATAAGGTACTTATACGGCAATTACGCATTGATACTGTGATTGGTGTCTATGAGTGGGAAAAGAAAATCCAGCAGAGCCTGTTATTAGACTTAGACATGGCGTGGGATAATAAACCTGCCGCAGCGACGGATGATTATCAATATGCGCTGTGCTATGAGACAGTTTCCAATCGATTAACCCAACTTGTTACTGAGCATCCAATCGAGTTAATCGAAACGGTTGCCGAGCGAGTGGCCGATTGCCTACTTCAAGAATTTAAAGTGACTTGGGTGAAAGTTGTGGTGATGAAGCCTGGAGCAGTCGCAACGGCAGCTTCGGTTGGCGTCGAGATTGAACGTTCACGTTAGATGAGTAGTTGATCAACTGCGCTGTTGATTGAGAAACAGTGTTTATCTTCAGATAAATCGGACATTAGCATGGCACGTATTTATATCAGTCTGGGTAGCAATATCGAGCCTGAACAGCATCTGCAAGCGGGATTAATTTCGTTACGAGCGTGTTTTGGGCCACTGCGCCTTTCTTCTATGTATGAAAGTGAAGCGGTAGGTTTCAGTGGCACTAACTTTTTGAATATGGTTGCTAGCGCAGAAACGGATCTTAATATAGCGGCGGTAGTTGCACAGTTTAAGCAAATCGAGCAGAATCACGGCCGGCTTGCCGGGGCGAAGAAATTTAGCCCAAGAACCTTAGATTTAGATCTGCTGCTTTATGACCATGTAGTATGCCAAACACCTGTTGTGCTGCCCCGTGCTGAGATAGTCAATAATGCCTTTGTGTTATGGCCATTAGCCGAGTTAGCGCCGGAATTGATTCATCCCGTGGTAGATAAAAGCTATGCAAGTTTGTGGCAAGAGTATGATAAAGATTCACAGCGACTTTGGCCTGTGACGTTTGAATGGCCCCCAGGGCTGACGTTTTAATTTATTGATAGGATTGTCATGGATACGTTTCAGGTCATTATTTTAGCGCTTATTCAAGGGCTAACCGAGTTTTTACCTATTTCTAGTTCTGCCCACTTAATTTTACCCGCACAGCTTTTAGGTTGGGAAGATCAAGGTTTATCCTTCGATGTGGCGGTGAATACAGGTTCGTTATTTGCTGTGGTGATTTATTTTAGACACGAGTTATGGACTATGTTTAATGCTTGGATTGCGAGCATTTTCAGAGGTCAACAATCCGAAGACAGCAAGCTGGCGTGGTGGATTATTTTGGCGACCTTGCCAGCGGTGTTTTTTGGTTTTCTGGCAAAGGATTTTATCGCGACTCATCTACGTAATGCTGAGGTTATCGCGGTCACGACAGTGGTATTTGGTTTATTGTTGTGGTGGGCCGATAAGATGTCGCGCCGCGATTTAACGGTTTATCAGACTGGCTGGCGTAAAGCCTTGTTAATTGGTTTCGCGCAGGCACTGGCCTTGATCCCAGGGACTTCGCGCTCTGGTGCCACTATGACAGCGGCGCTGATGTTAGGCTTGAGTCGTGATGCTGCGGCCCGCTTTTCATTCTTAATGTCAGTGCCTGTGAGTTTAGGCGCGGCGATTTTAGTGGGTAAAGATCTGGCGAAAAGTGAGCTTCCGATTGATTATCAAGCGTTAATTCTAGGGACTCTGATTTCGTTTGTTGCAGCCTATGCCTGTATTCATTACTTCTTAAAAATCATCAGCCGTATGGGAATGACCCCATTTGTAATCTATCGTTTAGCACTGGGTGCCATCTTGTGTGGATTTATCTTCTTGTAGTTACACGAGTTTGGTCATCATAGGCAGATAATAAATAATAGAATCGGGTCATGTACCCGATTTTTGTTTTTGGAGCTTCCTCATTTTCTGAAGCTTAACTCATTTTGGAGCTTTATATGGGTCTCGAATATCAGTGTCCAACCTGCGGACTTGCGTTAAAACAACACAAAGCCTCCCAAGGTTTTTATTGTGTTAATAAGCATCACTTCGATCGAAATGAGCAAGGATATTGGGTTTTTACTAAACCACAACGTCAAAAGCCGACTGGTGATACGCGCGAGCAAGTTAGAGCTAAGCGTTTTCTGCTCGAATCAGGCATCTTTTCGCCTTTAATCGATAAACTGGCTGAGATAATCACTGGATCTATTACGCCTGATGCTTGTTTATTGGATTATGAATGCGCTGAGGGCTTCTTCTTGCGTGCTTTAGCTTCCAAGCTGGCTGAGGTCGAAAATCCGCTAAACGTCCAGTACGTGGGCGTAGCGGACGCAGAAAATGCTATTTTTGCTGCAGCGAAGGCGCAGACTCCTGGGATCTTGTGTTTAAGTTCCTCTAAAAAATTACCCTTTGCCGATAATTGTGTGGATTTTATTACTGTTATTGATCGGCCGTTAAAGGGAAAAGAGTCTGTTAGGATATTGAAAGACGATGGGACCATGTTACTGGTTATGCCTGGGCCACGACACCTATGGCAACTCAGGGAATACATTTATTCTGACTTAGTCGAAAAGCCTTTCAAAGTGAATTTACCCTCAGCATTATCGGTAAAGGAGACTCAGTCACTGAGCTTTACCTTATCTGTTACTGGTGAACAGGCATTAACGCTATTGGATATGGCACCTTATGCATGGCGGGCAAATGACAAGATGAAGCACGATATTCAAGCTAATCATTTTGAGTCGCTGGAAATTGACTATGTATTAGTCTTAGCACATAAACGTGTAAGTGAGTTGCTATAGGTTAAAATCTGCAGTTGATGCGGTTAATTTTAAACCAATTCATAGGCTTAGTTCGATGGTTTTTAGATGCTTTAAAAGGCTATATTACTCAAGTCTATGATTCTGTTTGACGTTTTTATGTTGTTTTTATGTTAGATAGGCCGAAGGTGTTATTATTTTTAACTTTAGGCCTATTTGTTCTGTGACAAATACAACTTTCTTATTGCCTTTGTTTCCCATGTAGCCTCGATTTTTGTCAATAGTTTTTCTTTAGAAGATCCATATTATTCTTTTATAAAAAACATTTTTTAAGATAAGCGAGGCTGACCTTTAAGAATGCTTAAAAGTTTTAATGAGAAGCTTAGATTAATAACGAAGGTTTTAATTAAAAGATGAATGGGATCCGTTTATAAAGGCGCATACGAACGTTAACTTTTTTAAGGGGATTGGGGGTGGGCTTTAAAGATGCGTTTGGAAATTTAAAGTCAATTTAGCGCTTTTGTATTAGTGGGCTGACAATAATGTATTGAATGACAGGTATAAAAAAAGGCTTAGATTGATGTGCTTATCGCTTTCATCTTTTTTAAGCCTTTTGTCTTAACTTACTAAATAGTAAGCTAAATTACCTTTCATTACTTCTTGTAACGAGAAGCAACGTTGTCTAAACGGTCGTTTGCGCGTTTAGCTTCTGCTTGTGCGTCCATAGATGCAGCTTTTGCATCTTTAACGTCTGCAGACAGTTTGCTTTGCTCTGATTTCAGAGAACCAACATCAGCTGACAATTGATCAACTTTGTTGCCCAGAGTTGCAACGCTTTCTTCCAGAGCAGTAGTGTTCGCGCAACCACCTAGTAGGGCAGTCATTGCTAAACCAGCAATCATCAGTACTTTTTTGTTCATTGTAAAAAATCCCTTAAAATAGGTTGGATTTGAATGTTTCGTTACTTTGTAAGCGAAACTGCCTAATTATGACATAGCTATTTTAATTTGCTACGAATATTAATGTGTTTAACCACTATAGGCATATAAATTTTTTTTAAAAGCTTTTTTTATAAGTTATATCGACATTTCTAATCGTAAAGGAGGGTATTTTTCACTATAAAGTGATGCGGCACTTACAAAGTCTTTACAAATTATCGTCCATCCTTCCCCAATGTAGTTTGCATTTTTTGTTTAAACTGACTGACCGCTTCTATCCGACGTAAATTTAACGCCTGCTTTATCTCTGCGCCTTGGAAACCTGCGGCAATAATGGCGGCAATATCGACATTATTGGCGGCAAGGAAGCATTGAGTTAAATATTCACCCTGAGGGTAGGGGGTGTTTTCAAATCCTGTGCGACCACGCATATCGGCGGTGCAGGCTAATATAAGCTGCGTTAATCGCTCTGGCTTACGCCAAAAGTCAGCTTTATCGAATATTTTTACGATCGTTTCGGCTCTAAGCTCGAAGGCCTGATGAACGTTCTGATGTTGGTCACTGACCAGTAAGGCCAGATCGCGGGTTTCGTTCGGCACTCGTAAGCGGGTGCAGAGCGCTTTTATCAGCGGCAAGCCCTTTTGGCCGTGACCGTGATGTTTAGGTAAATGCGCTTTTGGACTGAGGGCTTTGCCTAAGTCATGTACGAGAGCGGAAAAACGAACACTTTTATCCTCAGTGAGAAGTGCGGCTTGGGCGAGCACCATTAAAGTATGCACACCAGTATCAATTTCAGGATGCCATTTTTCTGGTTGAGGAACGCCAAATAAGGCAAATATCTCGGGAAAGAGTACTTCAAGGGCGCCGCATTGGTGCAGTACCTCAAAAAAGATCTCTGGGTGAGGTCCGCCTAAACTTTTATCGACTTCTTGCCAGACTCGCTCCGCTGTTAACGCATTAAGTTCATTGCTTGCGCTAATTTGGCGCATCAGTGCCAGAGTTTCTGCGGCAATGTGAAATCCTAAGGCATGAAACCTTGCGGCAAAGCGGGCGACACGCAATACGCGAAGCGGATCTTCAACGAAAGCATCCGACACATGGCGCAATAGGCGCGCGTTAAGATCCTCAATGCCATTAAAAGGATCGTATAAATTGCCCTTTTCATCTTGGGCGATAGCATTGATGGTCAGATCTCGGCGCAACAAGTCTTGTTCTAAAGTCACATCGGGACTGGCATGGCAGCTAAAACCACCATAACCCAGTCCAATTTTTCGTTCTGTTCGGGCTAACGCATATTCTTGTTGGTTTTTAGGATGCAGAAATACTGGGAAATCTTTACCGACTTGGCGGTATCCCAGTTGCAACATTTGTTCTGGAGTCGCACCAACGACGAGGTAATCTTTGTCCTTGATAGGGAGATTGAGCAGGCTGTCACGCACAGCACCGCCGACGAGATATATTTTCACAGGCAAGATTCGGCTAATGTGTCATAAACATAGCTTATCATGCCCATTAAGGTGATAGATAAAGTCGTCGCGAGATATTTGCGCACTTATGTGTCACATTGATGTTGCGGATATTTTGACAATAACATTGGGACGCTTTAACGTGGGGCGTTATTTTTAAATTAGGATGATTGGTGGTATGTACAAGGCCTTTTACGGACTCAGCGATAACCCTTTTTCGATTGCACCCAATCCCCATTATTTGTTTTTGAGTGATAGGCACAGAGAGGCGTTGGCCCATTTAACCTACGGGTTAGGGGAAACGGGCGGCTTTGTGTTGCTAACAGGGGAAGTTGGCACGGGTAAAACGACGGTATCTCGCTGTTTACTTGGGCAATTGCCCGATAATACCGACACCGCATTTATCCTTAATCCATCGCTAACAGAGCTCGAGTTGCTCGCCACGCTTTGCGATGAACTTAAGATTGCCTACGGAGACAATCCCACACTCAAGCAGTTGACCGACCACTTGAGTCGTTTTTTATTGAACAATCACAGCAAAGGTCGTAATACCGTGCTCATTATCGATGAAGCGCAGCATTTACGCCCTGAAGTGCTGGAGCAACTGCGCCTTCTGACTAATCTTGAGACGGACACTAAGAAGTTACTGCAGGTCATTTTAATCGGTCAGCCAGAATTACAGCTGTTATTGAAGCGCCAAGAGCTGCGTCAGTTAGCCCAGCGGATCACCGCTCGCTACCATTTATTACCGCTAAATGAAGATGAAATCGCTCTTTATGTGTTGCATCGCTTGCAAGTCGCGGGACGATTTGAACCTTTGTTTACCCGCAAAGCCGTTAAGGTGTTGCAAAAGTACAGTGGCGGCATCCCTCGATTAATTAACCTCTTATGTGAACGCTCGCTGATGGCGGGCTATGCGCAATCGCGGGTGCCCATCGATCATCATATGGTGAGACAAGCTGCGGCTGAAGTATTAGGTGAAGAGGAGCCGACTCAGAATAGGTATCTTTGGCCGACAGCAACCGCTGCGGCGTTATTTGTCGCTTTTGGTGTTTCCTATTGGCTATTTACCGACAAGCCTGTCAATGCCGCATCAGCGTCTAGTATGGCCCTTGAGTCAACGTCAGCAAATGTTGCTGCATCAAACATTCAAGCTTTGAGTGCGACCGAAGGAATCAGCAAGTTAGTACAACCCGTAGATCAGCAAAGCAGTCAGGTGTCTATTCCAGATCCCAATCAGCGCTTACTTAATGATGCGATTAATCAGAGTCGCGATATCGATACTGCCTTTGCGGGTTTGTTTAGCGTTTGGGGCAAAGTACCGTATAAAGGTTTAACCGCCTGCCAATCTGCGGTTGAGCAAGGATTGTCTTGTTATCAGCAGCAGGGTAACTGGATGTCACTGACTCGGCTTAATTATCCAGCCGTGGTGTATTTGGTTGATGATAACCAACAGGATTTTTATGGTGCTGTGATTGCGGTAGATGGCGAGCAGTTGCTGATGCAGTTAGGTGAACAACAACTTTGGGTAGATAGAGCTTGGTTCAATCAACATTTCAGTGGCACCTTCGAAATCCTGTGGCAAGCACCGAATTTGCCTATGATGGATATCAGTCAAAAATCGAGTCCAGGTCAACTGCAATGGTTAGAGAATGCCTTAGCCCATGTGAATAATCGCAATACTCGCAGGGTCAATCAATTCGATGTGCAACTGGAAAATGATCTTAAAAGCTTCCAAAGTCAGCATGGTTTAAAAGCCGATGGTATTGCCGGAAATCAGACATTAGTGAGATTAAATTTGTATTTAAGTCAGCAAGGTCCACGTTTAACCGATAATGGGGTGCGCAGCTGATGTCCATTTTACTCGATGCCGTGACCCGTAATAAACAACAGCAACAGTCGCCTTTACCCGATGCAGTGATGACGCCAAGGGCGAATTACCCACAGCCACGTAAATCTGGCGTGCCGATAGGCAAGCTGTCCTTACTTGTCGTCGCAGTCGCCGCCGGAATTGGCGTCGCTTGGGGATTAAGTGTTTGGGACCAAACTCGACATATTTCAACCGAGCATGCTTCAACTAATAATGTGGCAGTGGCAAAGGTATTGCCACCAACTGCATCTTCATTACCAGCTTCGACAGTGGCTAAAAGTGAGCTTCAGACTGTCTCGACAGAATCGGTTGCTCAGCCGCAATCTGAGGGCAGTGCTAATACCGGTGTTCGACTCGCAGGCAAAGTGGCGCTGCCTCGGGCACAGACTTTGCCCGAGTTAACTGCATCATCGCAATATCAGGGCGGGGCAGTAGCAAACTCGGCTCAGGCTTTTAGCGCGAATATGAACAGCAATGCTGCTCAAAGTTACAATGTTCCTAAAAATAGTGTTCCTAACAACAGCGATCCGAATAATAGCGATTCCAGCTACGGAGACTATATGTCGACGTCAGCCCAAGTGGACGCAGCAAGTCGCGAAGTAGCGTCTATGTCTACAGACACGCAAACACAGCAACCTATGATGTTAGGTGCTAATGCCAATGAGTCGGGTCTTGCGAGTCTTGAGGCGCTGCGTCAGCAAGTGAGTGCGGCGGCGGAAGATGTCGGTTTAGAAACCAACAAAAGTCGCGATGAAGATAAGTTAGTGGCTTCCTTTCAAAGTGCGTTAAAGGATGTGGAATACACCAATGCGGCGGAGACGAATGTCACTGAAGCAAAATTAGATCCTATTCCTAAAACGGCTGCAGATGATATCCCGAAATACGGTCAACTACCTGCCGGGCTGCAATTACAAGTGCCAGAATTTAATATTGTCGCCCATGTTTATTCCAGCGATCCGACCCAAAGGTGGCTGAATGTGGACGGTGCAGAGTTACAGGAAGGGGATATGATTGTGGGTAAGCTGAAGATTATCTCCATTCGTCCGCGGGACATAGTATTAGATATTCAAGGTACCCAGTTTAAAGTGCCTGCAATATAATCTGGCTTTACGATGAGTAAGGCTAGCGGTTATCTGTGCTAGTCATAGCTAAAGTAGAAATGAAAAAGGCGCCTAGGCGCCTTTTTTGATCTTAATGAATCTCAACTTAATCAAACAGTCTGTAAGCTAAGAATAGGGTCAGTGCGTAACCGACGCTGTAGCAAAGGAAAAGTGCTGGAACGTATTTTAAGTAACTCACAAACGTCAGTTCTTTCACTTTACTCATGGCTACAATACCCGATGCTGAACCGATAATCAGCAGTGAGCCACCTACGCCAACGCTATAGGTTAAGCCAAGCCATTCAGGGGTATTTAGCACTGGGCTTGCTTTTAACAATGCCGCCGTTAATGGCACGTTATCAATCAAGGCTGAGCCGATACCTGTGACGAAGTTAGAGATGTTTGGATTAAACATAGTATAAGCTTCGGTCAGCATGTCTAAGGTGCCGATTTCTTTAAGCATACCCACGAGCAGTAAAATACCTAAGAAGAACAACAGGGTGTCGTATTCAACTTGGCGAATATACTCAAGGATTTTAATTTCTTCTTTATCGCTACGCGTGGTGTGGCCAATCAGGAACATGATTGACAGACCTGTTAGGAAGGTCAGCACTGGCGGGATGCCAAACAATATGTTCAGTAACATGGTCATCAAAATCGTGCAGAAAAACACGAGGGCAATCATCACATCAACGGTTTGATAGGTGTGCTTGATGGGCGTCGTGCTCACCACGCCTTCGGCTTTAAGTGAGAACAGGGTCGCCAACAAAATCACGCTCACGGCCGATGGAATAAACAACATCAGCAGTTCGGACATATGCACATGGCCGCCTAAGAAGATCATCAATGTTGTCACATCGCCGGTGATCAAAGCGACACCGCCTGAGTTCACTGCGAAGATAATCAACACTGCCATTCTGCGGCGCATTTGTTTGTCGAGTTTAAAGGTGGTTAATAAACCTAATGACACTAACGTCGCAGTGACGTTATCACAAAATGCCGAGAGCACGAGTGCAAACAGGGCAACTTGGATCATCAACATGCGCACCGACACTTTCTGCGGGAACAGCTTTTGCACCATGATTTGGATCATGCCTTTAGCGTTCAAATACGCGACGAAGGTCATGGTCGACATCAGAAAGAGCCAGAGTGTGGCAATTTCGAGCAAATTTTCATTGAGTTGATGGGCAACGAGTTTCTCGTGGGCCGGTTCTCCAGCAGCCATAAACAGCGCTACCCAAGAAATACAGCCAAAGAATAAGGTGGTTTTTGCTTTATTAAGGTGGGTCACTTCTTCGAAAATAATACTGAGCAATGCGAGCACGGCCAGTATGATGAGAAAGGTATTTAACATAACTGCAATTCCAACTGCTGTTTTAATGTCGTAGGGCGACTTGAGTCAACCTAAAGATTGAGCATATCAAGGCTGAATTAAGCCAGCCGTGTTAGCGCGTGCGGATCAGAACATAATGGGCTAAAGAACGCAACTGTTAGCTGTGACTCAATTTGCTGCTGCTTTGTGATGTTGATCTCATGCTTTTTGGTAGCAAACTGGTTTTATATATCGGTACTTTGATTTTTGTTAGTGTGATTGACTATATTGTTTGATTTGATTACCGCGTTAAAAGTGAGATCTACGATTAAAGTCTAAGCAGTCAGTTTGTCGATCCTTCAATTAATTTTTTGTTCAGGAAGAGATCCATGAATGCTGAGGCCAAAGTGGAGTCGTTTTTCCACACTTTCCCCTGTTATTGACCTCAATGGCTTAATTGATTCGCGTGTCACAAAAATGTCTTTGCCAAAATCTTGACTGGATACAAAGTGAGCGCTATCTTGTGGCTGTTTTCTTATCTGGGCACAGGATGTTGTGTTAACACGGGATGTTGTGTTTTTGGAGTAGATGTAAATGACATTTGTTATTCGGAGCCTTTTGCTTTTAGGCTCACTGGTTTGGTTAACGTATTCGGGCAAGCAGCTTATTGCGCTGGGTGTGATGAGTCAGCCTGAGCTCGCCATTGAGCATATCAATTTGACCATACAGCTGGTCGTGGCAGCGATAATATTTAAATCGGCTTTAGGTTCTAAAAAGTCTGATAGCTACTAACGTTAAACAAAGCTAACTGAATCGAAGTAAGGCTAGCTAAATCTCAGTAAAGCAAAGGGACGCTATTGCGTCCCTTTGTTATTTTTAAGGTGCAGTAACCCTAAAATCTAGGTTTAGCTTGCCGCTTTCATGCTCGCTAATACGCGGTCAGCCGCTTCTAAGGTCAAGCGCATTTCTTCTTCGCCATGGGCCATAGACAGGAAACCGGCTTCATAAGCGCTAGGTGCCAAGTACACGCCTTCATCTAACATGCCGTGGTAGAAAATACGGAACTGCTCAATATTACATTGGGTCACTTGGTCAAAACGGGTGATTTCCGGTTGTTCTGTGAAGAAGAAACCGAACATGCCGCCAACATAGTTGATCGCCATTGGAATACCGTGCTTGTCAGCTGCCGCTTTAAAACCTTCTGCAATACGTTTGGTTTTCGCGCTCAACTCTTCGTATAGACCTTCTTCACACAGGGCTTCCATTTGCGCCAAACCTGCTGACATCGCAATTGGGTTACCAGATAACGTTCCCGCTTGGTAAACCGGACCCGTAGGCGCGATAAACTGCATCACATCTTTACGGCCACCGAAGGCCCCTACTGGCATACCGCCACCAATCACTTTACCGAGTGTGGTCAAGTCAGGTGTTACGCCGTAGTAACCTTGAGCGCCGCTTTGTGATACGCGGAACCCTGTCATCACTTCGTCGATGATCATTAAGGCACCGAACTCGTCACAAATATCACGCAGACCTTGAAGGAAACCTGGGATAGGTGGAATGCAGTTCATGTTGCCAGCAACGGGCTCGATGATGATGCAAGAAATGTCAGTTGGATACTGCTCGAACAAAGTTCTTACAGAATCTAAGTCGTTATACACTGCCGTTAAGGTGTGCTTGGCGAAGTCTTCAGGAATACCGGGTGAGCTAGGTTGGCCTAAAGTTAGAGCGCCAGAACCTGCTTTAACTAATAGACAATCCGCATGGCCGTGGTAACAACCTTCGAATTTTAAGATCTTGTCACGATTAGTAAAACCGCGTGCTAAACGAATGGCGCTCATAGTGGCTTCCGTACCTGAACTCACCATACGCACTTGCTCGATAGAAGGCACCATAGAGATGACTTTCTCGGCCATTTGCACTTCAAGCTCAGTTGGTGCGCCAAAAGACAAGCCATTTTCCACCGCCGCTAATACTGCAGCACGGATTTTAGGGTGGTTGTGGCCGAGGATCATCGGGCCCCAAGAACCGACATAGTCGATATAAGCTTTGCCATCGGCATCGTAAATATAAGCGCCGTTTGCTTTTTCAATAAACAGTGGCGAACCGCCTACACCATTAAATGCACGAACCGGAGAGTTAACGCCGCCGGGGATGGTTTTTTTAGCCTGTTCAAATAGCGCTTCGGAACGGGTCATGTTTAGTCCTTAAAGTCTGTAGCCAACTAGCGATCGGCTTTACGTGAATACCAATTAACCGGACACTCATATTTTTCGAGTTGATGATCAACGCCGAGTGTCAATGCAAACAAAGCCATGCGAATTAACAGCCCATTATCAGCCTGTCTGAAGATGGCGAGATTAGGGTGGCTGTTCAAATCATTATCTAACTCATTGGCTTGCGCGCGTGAATCCCTTGGAAGCGGATGCATAATGACAGTGTTAGATTTGCAATGCTGAGTGTAAATACTGCGATTTAAGCGGAACTTGCCGCGATACTTATTCGCTTCTTCCTGTGAAGGGAAGCGCTCTTCCTGAATGCGAGTGAGATACAGAATATCTGCTTTATCTAAATGGCCTTCAAGCTGGTCGGTTATTTTGATGCTATGGCCAGCATTTTCAATGTCGGAGATCACATAATCAGGCATCGCTAATTCAGCAGGTGAAATCAGTGTGAAACTGATGTTCTTATACATGCAGAGTAAGCGTGATAGTGAATGCACGGTACGGCCAAATTTTAAGTCGCCGACCATTGCTATGTGCATGCCATCGATACCGCGGCCGGCACATTTGAGTTCTTTTTGGATAGTGTATAAATCGAGTAGAGCTTGAGTCGGATGTTCGTTCGAACCATCGCCACCGTTGATCACTGGGACGCGGCTGCCTTCGGCAAACTCTTTCACTGAATAAGAGTCTGGATGGCGCATGGCAATCACATCGGAATAAGTGGATAACACGCGCGCCGTATCGTACAGGGACTCACCCTTAGATAAAGACGATGAAGCCATACCTGTGGTTTCACGCACATGGCCGCCAAGTAAGTTAAAGGCACAGCCAAAACTTACGCGGGTACGGGTACTGGGTTCGAAAAACAGGTTACCTAAAATGGCGCCATCGAGCACATTATTGCGCTTCTCTCGAAGTGCATAGGGCATCATACGGCTAGCGACATTAAAAATAGTTTGGATTGAGTCAAGATCTAACTGGTTTACGGAGAGGATATGGGATCCTTCGAACTGATTCATCAGCCTGTTTTCCAATTTGCTAGGGGGCATTTTAAGCTGCGGTATCGCGCTTATCTGCCCTGATGTTATGTAGGGTGGCTGAGGCGCGATTGTAGCAGAAGCACAGGGGCAACGAAATAGCCACATTGCCACTGTGTTAGATTTTTGCGATGAAGCCCAAAGCTTTTAATCTGCTGCCTTAGGTTTGGCATCGATATTAGGTTTTGCATCACTATCAGATTTTAAATTGATATCAGGTTTTAAATCGATGTTGTTAATTGGCACTAGGCTTGCCCTAAGCGAATTTCCTGTTGCAGGTTCGACCAACTGATCACTCCGACCACGTTATCGGGCGTATCTTGATAGATAAACACCTCACCGCTGCGCTTGGGTGACAAGAGTAAATAGGCTTCATTGAGCGTAGTGCTGTCGCTTAAGCCTTGCATGGGATGGCGCGATAGTGTGGTACTGTCATCGTAGGATTGCATTTCAAGGCTGAGCATTTCGATAACGCCATCGGCATTGCGAACCAGCACAGGTCGACCTTCGGCCCGTTTAAGCACTTCGAGTAACAATTCATCGTTGTTGTTGACGATAACAAAGCGTTTATCCATCAAGGCTCGCACGCCTTTTTTCTGCAGCGCTAAATTTACTGGCGCAACTTTATAGCCTAGCCCCATGATTTCTAATTGTTTAAAGAAAATAGAGTTAGTCTTAAAGCCTTGATAGGCAATCAAAAATGCGGGAATAGTCACAAACATCGCCGGCAGGATAATACTGGCATCATTGGTCATTTCTAGCAGGGCGACTAACGCCGCCAGCGGCGCGCTTAAGCACACGCCCATCATGGCCGTCATGCCGATCACAGTGTAAAGCCCTACATATGGAGCGATCGACGGGAATAAGATGGCGCTGATCAGCGCCAAAATAGCCCCAAGCAGCGCGCCGATGCCATAGAGTGGACCAATCAAACCACCTGGAATACCTAAGCCAATCGCTGCAATAGTGGCAATGATTTTGGCAAATAATAGGGCGATTAACAGCAACAGGCTTGGATGTTGACTAATGGCTTCGCTAATGGCGAGATCGCCCGTGCCAAGGGCTTGTGGCAACACGAGACCGATTAGTGTGGTGACACTGCCCGCCAATAATAGTCGGTAGATGAGTGGCCAGTTTTGCCCCGTCGCGGTGACTTTTAAGAGTGAGTAATTAAACAGCGCCGCAGCGCAGCCCAATACCACGCCGCCGATGGCGAGAATTGGGTAGTGATCTAAGGGAATGTGGATCACTTGAATACGGTCAAATTCGTGCACATTACCAAACACCAGTTGGCTTGAAACCGCGCCACAAATCGCGGAGAGCATAATCGGGAAGAAGTAATGGACTTTATATTCGCGGACAATCACTTCGAGAACAAAAATCACTGCCGCCAAGGGCGCGTTAAAGGTCGCGGCAATCCCTGCGGCAATGCCACTGGCGCACATAATACGCACACTATTATCGGGAAGATTGAATTTTTCGGCGAGAAAACTGGCACTGACAGCGCCCAGATGAATAGCAGGGCCTTCGCGGCCGACGGAGAAATTGGTGCCGAGGGCGAATAATGCTTGAAAAAATTGCCCTACGGCAGATTGCAGCGGAATTTTACCGTAGTGCAGTTTAACTCTATGTAACACATAGGCTATTCCCATACGCTTATAACGTTTGGAGCCTAGCTTAGCCACAATCCAAATTAATATTGCGCCTAAAAGTGGTAACAGGGCTCGCCAGTCGGCGACGTTCCCCGTAAAATCCAGCGCCTGTATTTGGGTGTAATGATTGGCCCAAACGAGCAAGAGTCGAAACAGTAAGATCACGCAGGATGCGAAAATGGCAAACAGCAGTGCCAGTATGCACAGTTGTGCACTGATCCTCGCTTGGGATAAATGGTCACGTAGCTCATTAGTTAAATACTTTTTGGCTGTGACTATGGCATGTTGAATAGCGACTTTATTTATCGTTAATTGCACTGCATTGGCCTGAGTTATATTGTATCGAACTCGTTCTTGAGTTGATTGTATTTTATATAAGGGGCTGTTACCTAATGCCAAATTATCATCGTTGGCTAGATCGGCTGCAAGTGATGGATCTCAAGTATCGTCCATCTTCAGTGTATTTATCGCTTTTAGTGTTAGTTTCTATTCTTTTTGGGGCGTGGATAAGTTTTCTGCTACTAAGCAGTGATGAGCCCGTGGTTAAACACATCAGCAGCAAAGCCCAACGTTTGAGTGCTGAATTAGAAACACAGACCCAATTACTAGCGACCCGAAATCTAGAGCTGTCCGTCGAGCGTGAGGCTAACGCCCAAATGCAAGATATGTTTGGCCAGCAGATGAAAAAGCAAAAAGAATTGGAACATGAGCTGGCGTTTTACCGTAGCATTATGACACCGGATGATAATGCCGAAGGTGTCGCCATCCACGGACTTGAAATGACGCCGGGCGTTTTAGCCGATGAGTACAATCTCAAACTGGTATTAACTCAGCTGCAAAAGCGCAAGCAAGCGATTCAAGGTCGAGTCGAATTGACATTAATTGGCGTACAGGAGGGTAAATCCGTTAGCTTGAGTGTGAACAAACTCACGGGTTCTAAGTTGGAATTTGATTTTCGCTATTTTCAGGTCATAGATACCAAGGTCACTGTTCCTGCAGGCTTTAGTTTACAGCAAGTGAAAGTCAAAGTGCTGGTGCCTTCGAGCCGCTGGACCAAGAATTCGCAGACAGAACATGTCTATAGTGCCCCTGAGTTATTACAGGGTGAAAAAGAACCACGGGTAATACTTGAACAAAACAGTCAGGTAAAGGATAATTTGCCCCAGAAAACTGATGTAAGAGGTAGTAATGACTGATCAAGCTGATACAGCAATGCCAATCCAATTTACCGATGCGGCAGCCGCTAAGGTGAAAGGTTTGCTGGAAGAAGAGCAAAATCCTGCACTTAAGCTACGAGTCTATGTGACTGGTGGTGGTTGTTCTGGATTTCAGTACGGCTTTACCTTTGATGAAAAGGTCAATGACGGCGATTTTACGATAGAAAAACAAGGCGTCCTCTTAGTTGTCGATCCTATGAGCCTACAATATTTAGTCGGTGGTGAAGTGGATTACACTTCAGGACTCGAAGGTTCTCGCTTCTTTGTGAAAAACCCTAACGCAACCACAACTTGTGGCTGTGGTGCCAGTTTCTCTGTATAAAGATTGTCTCTGTGTAAAGAGTTTCTCTATAAAGACTGCTCACTTAGCGCTTTTAAGGTGTGAGGTGAGATCAAAAAAGCCGTCGTAATGACGGCTTTTTGTTGGGCAAAATTCAGTATGCTACGAACTTAACTCATGATGTTCAGGTTAAGCTTAGGTTTAAACCACGCCTTTACCTTTTTATCAAAAGCGACCCAGACTTGCAGCAATGACAAGATGATTAACGCGATAAAAATCACATAGTCAGGCAGTTTACCCTGCCATTCACCTAAATGCACCGTCGTCGGGCCTACCACTAAATTGCCGGGATCGTACATGATCACTGGCAGCACGCTAATCAAGCCAAGCTGCACGACTGTGTAGCCACGCAGCATGATAAGCGCCGCCTTTTGTCGACCAATAATGGCAATCACCATCAAGAGTGTCAGTAGACAAAATAACACGCCTTGTTTAGCGACTAAGCCGCTCACGGACGCAACAACATACACTAGCAGCAGGGCAATCAGTCGTTTGGGTAAACGTGAACTCACGGCCGCGTCAGCCTTAGGTGTCGGTATAGCCGATTCTTGCTCGCTCATAGACATTCTCGCTTAGCGATTGATATTAATGGCTTTGCTTAGGCGCTAATCGTTGATCTAACTCATAAGGTGGGATAACCACACCTAAATCATCTAATACTGGGAACACGGCAACGAACAGGTCGTCATCTTCCATGCCAGGCACCCATCTTTCGTGAAATTCATCGAATGGGATCGCTAATGTTTGGCAATCACTCCACTCATCCACAGCCCAAGATTCAGCCGCTTCTTCGGTTGGCCACATTGGAATGCAATCTTCTTCTTCAGTGGTCAGCATTACGCAACCGTCTTGGTCTTGTAATGTCCAAAGAACTTTATGTTCTTTGACTTGCTCAACGAGGTAATCGTAACGGGCTTCTGGCGTCATTGCTGCTGTCTCAGCGAGGGTTTTAACAGTCTTGCTCATGAAAAATATCTCTTTTGCTTGAATAGGGCGAAGCCTGTCGTGCCGCTAATGAAAAACCTAGGGCACAGCAAAATTCACCAGTTGGCTAAATGGTAACATTAGAGCGGGATTAGAAAAAGAACAACAGCGCCAAGAGGGCGCTGTTGTGTTAGATCTTGGGTGTTTATTCTGCCGCGCGGAAGTAGCGATAGATAAAGCCTGCCAAAATGGCGCCGACAATCGGTGCTACCCAGAATAACCACAGTTGCGATATCGCCCAGTCACCGACAAATAACGCAGGACCTGTACTGCGAGCAGGATTTACCGAAGTATTGGACACTGGAATACTGATAAGGTGGATCAAGGTTAAGCCTAGACCTATGGCAATCGGGGCAAACCCTTTTGGCGCGCGTTCATCGGTGGCACCTAAAATAATGATCAAAAAGAACAGTGTCATAACGATTTCGCAAATCATGACCGACAGCATGCTGTAGCCACCCGGTGAATGTTCACCAAAACCGTTAGAGGCAAATCCACCCGCAAGTGAAAATCCTTCCTGTCCAGAAGCAATAAGATACAAGATGCCCGCGCCTGCAATCCCGCCCGCAACTTGGGCAATGATATAAGGCAGTAACTCCGATGCGGGAAAACGTCCACCAGCCCAAAGGCCGAATGACACCGCTGGGTTTAGGTGACAACCTGAAATATGGCCAATTGCAAACGCCATAGTCAGAACCGTTAAGCCAAATGCGAGCGCGACACCGAGTAAACCTATGCCTACCTCGGGAAATGCTGCAGCAAGTACCGCACTGCCACAGCCTCCAAGAACTAACCATAAGGTGCCAAGAAATTCCGCCGCCATTTTTTGTGACATATTCATTGATTGGTTTCCTATTATGTTAAAGACACTTGTTTGTTAACGAGTGCGTCTTTATTCCTTATTGACCTGTCTATTGGCGGATTTTGTCTGAGTGAGCAAAATCGCGCGCGTGACATGAGTTCCCTTAACAGCAGTTTTTTGTCGAACGCTTGTGAGGCAATGACCAAGTGTTTGAGTTGTTTTAGAGCAATATTCAGCATCAGCTTCAATATAGTGAGATTTGATTAAGCTTCAGTGACGGAGTTATTTACTCATACTCTGTTGCTACCACTATCAGTCATTAATAATAGATGGCTTTAAATGGGTTGCTGATTTTCTTGATTAATTTAGGCTGGAAGAGGGGAAATCGATACGTTGAGGGGTAAAGACAGCAAGAGCTTCATGTAGAAGCTCTTGGTGAGGTTATCGCTTGATCTTTTGAGAAGGTAAATTACTTAGCGCTAAATCTTCCGCCGAGTACAGCTTCGCGGGAGGCGCCAGTGACAGCTGGGAGGTTGGCGTGTAAGCCTAAGTGGTTACGCATGGCGAGCCACGCGAAGGCGATGCCTTCAGCCCATTTAGGGTCGACGCCAAGGGCTGAGGTGGTATTTAAGGTATATCCTGGCAATAGGACGGCAAGACGCTGCATCAGTTGGCCGTTGAACGCGCCGCCACCACAGACGTACAACTCCCCTTCATTCGATAATTTAATCATATCGCGGGCTATGCTGTGGCAGGTTAAATCCAATAACGTCGATTGGATATCTTCTTCATCTAAATGATTAAAGGGCGATAATTGCTGCTCTAACCAAGCTTGGTTAAACAGCTCACGGCCGGTGCTTTTAGGGTAAGCAAGGGAGAAATACGGGTGCGAAAGCAGTTGAGTTAACAGGTCTTGGTCGGTTTTGCCGGACGCAGCCCATGCACCATCTCTATCGAAGGGTTCACTTTTCACCTGCTGGATCCAAGCATCGATCAAGGTATTGCCAGGTCCCGTGTCGAAACCCAGTACTTGGTCACTGTTGCCCGGTAAATAAGTAATGTTGGCTATGCCGCCAATATTTAAAATGATGCGTTTTTTACCGACTTGAGCAAAGGTTTGCTGGTGGAATGCTGGCACTAAGGGCGCGCCTTGGCCACCTAGGGCAATATCTTTACGGCGAAAATCGGCAATCACATCAATACCGGTTTCGGTCGCAATAGTATTCGGGTCGCCAATTTGCAGGGTAAAGCCGACTTCAAGGTTTGGCATGTGGCGCACGGTTTGGCCGTGGCTACCTATGGCGATAACCTCTTCTTTGGCAATGGCGCATTTGGTGAGTAGATTATTTACTGCTAAAGCAAACAGTTCACCCACATTACGATCTAAACGGCCAAGGCGGTTAATTTCATCTGTGCTGGGTGAACAAAGGCGCTGTAGGCCTTTGAGCAAATGGCTCGGTATGGCTTCGGTATGGCTGGCAATAAGCTGCGGCTGCGCGCCAGAAAAGTCGACCAATACGGCATCGACACCGTCCATGCTGGTGCCTGACATAAGTCCAATATAATAAGCGTTTTTCATTGGGAGGAATCCGTCCGTCGTTATTGCATTGCCAATTGCGTTTGCTTGTTTTGCGAAAGTGTAGTCATCAATTGCTGGCTAAGTGCATCGAATTGATTTTTTTCTTTTCTCGCAATCGATTCGGCTTTAGGTAGCGTTATGGTTCTTGGGTTGCGGTGGACGCCATTGACGATAAATTCGTAATGCAAATGTGCACCCGTGACGCGCCCCGTTTTACCTAAAGTACCTATGATTTGCCCTTGCTTAACGCTGGCTCCTTTGCTGACGTTGCGCTTAGTGAGGTGAAGATATTTGGTGGTATAGGTATCGTTGTGTTTGATAAACACATAGTTACCGTTGAATTGATTGTAGCCCGCCTCGATGACGCGTCCGCTACCCGCCGCTTTAATGGGCGTGCCAATGGCGGCGACGTAGTCCACACCGCGATGGGCTTTGACTTGGCCCGTTACTGGGTGCAAACGTCTTGGATTGAAGTTTGAGCTGACATATTTAAAATCGACTGGCGAGCGCAAGAAGGCTTTACGCATACTAGTGCCATTCTCGGAATAATAGTTACCGTCGGTATAGCGAATGGCAGTATAGCGCTCATCTTGGTTTACAAATTCTGCGGCTAAGATATTGCCGTTACGCAAAAATTCGCCATCGGCATATTCTTGCTCATAAATAATGGCAAAGCTGTCGCCTTCGCGTAAATCTAAGGCAAAGTCGATATCCCAGCCGAATACGGTCGATAACTGCATGATCTGGTTTGCATTCATGCCTGCATCGACGGCAGCGTTCCAGAAGTTGCTCTTAATCTTAGCGCTGGTGAAATGGCTGCGGATTTCCACATCCTTCTCGGAGATTTTTTCTTGGTATTGATTTTGATTTTTGGTGATGATGAGCGTCGAAATCGCATTCACGCGATAACGCACTTCGGTCAAATCACCATTTATATCTTTCGAAATCACGATTTCTTCGCCCGGCATAATCTTAAGTAAATTTTGCTTGGCTAAGGGGAGTTGGGTGATTTCATACACGTCTTTACTGGTTAACCCTGCGCGATCAAATACCGCGGCTAAGGTATCACCATTTTTCACGTTAAAATGTTCAACGTCCCTGTGATGGGCACTCTCTAAGGATTCAGTGGCTGGATTATTAGCATCACCCGCGGCAAGCGCGTCGGTTGACGATAATGGCGTAGCATTTGTGGACGCATTGTCTGTTTGGCCCTCTAATAACTCAGGACGTTCAGGCGAGCGAAACGCTAAAGGCACATCATAACGGGTATTGATTTGAGCTTGGTCATCTATGCTGGTGGTTTGTCTTGAAGCTTGCGCTTCTTCAGAAGGTAGTAGCATGGTTATCATAGTGATAACTGAAAGAATGCTGAGGAGAATTTGATGCTTTTTAGGCAACAATTTAAATAACGTTATAACCTTTCCCATTGACGCCGATACCGATAACCAGAGACTTAAATAATCCCGTTAGTGTACACACTTTCAATTGTGGTGGCTAACAAGTAACATAAGTCTCTTCATTTTATGATCATGGCCTTAGGAGTCCCTGCCGAGATGGCTGATTTAGACCAAGTATTAGCAGAAATTAGACGTGGTACCGATGAGATTTTACTCGAAGCGGATCTGCTGGAAAAACTCAAAGAAGGACGTCCACTCCGTATTAAGTTAGGCGCCGATCCTACCGCTCCGGACATCCATCTTGGACACACAGTAATCTTAAATAAATTAAGGTTATTCCAAGAGTTAGGTCATGAAGTCATTTTCTTGATCGGTGACTTTACCGGTATGGTGGGTGATCCAAGCGGTAAAAACAGTACGCGTCCACCGTTAACCCGTGAACAAGTATTAGCGAACGCAGAAACCTATAAAGAACAGGTTTATAAGATACTTGATCCAGTTAAAACCCGTATCGAATTTAACTCAAGCTGGTTAGAGCCATTGGGCGCAGCGGGGATGATCCGCCTTGCTTCTAAGCAAACTGTGGCTCGTATGATGGAGCGCGATGACTTTAAGAAGCGTTATGCCTCGGGCCAATCTATTGCTATCCATGAGTTTATGTATCCTTTATTGCAAGGTTATGACTCAGTTGCGCTGCAGGCCGATGTTGAGCTGGGTGGTACAGATCAAAAGTTCAACCTGTTAATGGGCCGTGAACTGCAAAAAGCGGAAGGCCAAAAGCCACAAGCTGTGATCATGATGCCGCTGCTCGAAGGTTTAGACGGCGTGAAGAAAATGTCTAAGTCGGCGCACAACTATATTGGCGTGAGTGAACCTGCCAACGAAATGTTTGGCAAGCTGATGTCGATTTCGGACGACTTAATGTGGCGCTACTTTGAGCTGTTGTCATTCCGTCCACTGGCTGAAATTGAGCAGTTTAAGCAAGATGTGGCAAATGGGTCTAACCCACGTGACATTAAAATTGCCTTGGCGAAAGAAATCATTACACGTTTCCACGATGAAGCGTCTGCACAAAGTGCGCACCAAGCCTTTGTTGATCGCGCTAAGGGCATGATCCCTGACGATATCGACGCTGTCGAGTTAGTGGCGGGTGAAGGTCTGGCGATTGCTAATCTGTTGAAAGATGCTGATTTAGTGGCGTCGACTTCAGAAGCCATGCGGATGATCAAGCAAGGCGCAGTGAAGATGGACGGCGAAAAGCTAGACGATAGCCGTATGATCTTGTCTGCTGGTACTGTCGCGGTATTCCAAGTCGGTAAACGCAAGTTTGCCAAAGTGACTTTAGTGTAAGTAGCTTTAGTTTAAGCCGCTTTAGTTTTAGTGACTTTGTTTAAGTCACTTTAGTTCAGATGACAGTGGTTTACCTGACTCTAGTTTGACTTACAATGGTTTAAGCCATTGTCTATTAAATGAAAAAGTCGTTAAACGAACAAAAAGAGCGCCTTAGAGCGCTCTTTGTTTTTAAGTCTGTTTTACCCCATAAGATTAAGGCGCTGTGTTGGCCTCATGCTCGGCGATATTACATCTGTCGGTGCCAAAGTGTTGCCCACCACTGCATTTCCACGCCAGTTGCGCCGAACTCACCTGCCATTGTTTAGCATTCTGCTTCAAGGAAATAATCAACAGCATTTGTGGATGTTGCTTGGAGAGCTCGCTCACCTGATAGGTCAAAATGCTGTCTTTATTGGTTTGGGTTCGCACTAAGGTAAATTTGTTGCCTGCGTATTGGCTGCTGATCTGACTTGGGTCTTCCGACCAGGGTTGATGTTGTGCCTGAGCGACACGCAGTTGCTGATTAAAATGACTCACTGGCTGAACGGCGTAGGACACGATTATGGGCTGTAAGGCTTGTGCTTTGGGAGCCAGCATTAAGCCATTAAGGGCGAGTAGGGCTATCAATCCAAAAAACTTCATACAAACCTCATTGAAACGAAACGACTCAGTCAACCTATCGAAGGCAAAACACTCAGTGGTATTGACTCATTGTTAGTTTCGACCCGTTTTTAGGGATCAAGTTTCAAAGACAGCTAAATTTTGTGACTACTGCATCGCTAATTGGTCAGACATGGTCTGGTAATCGATAAGATCCACATGCTCAGTCACCCTATGGTTGAGCATATCGAGTTTAAGACTCGTGACGCCAGGAATCGCTATGTCGATGATTTTGCCAGGTTTGCCGAATTGTTCACCGGGTCCCTTGAAGTGATAGTTACCTATCATCACCACTAAAGAGCCGGCGTTATACATATGTTCTATGTTGAAGTCGTACTCGAGCACGCCCTCATGGGCGCGCTCGAGAAAGTCGATGATAAAGCGGCCGCCAGTGTATTTACGGTTGGCGGTTTTGTCGAAGAAGACGCTTTCGCGGTTATAGAATTTTCTGAGTGTCTTGTAGTCGTGTTCGGTTAGCGCATTCATGTACTTGACGGCTAACTGCTGTTCTTGTGGCATTTCACCTGAGTTGGCTTGCGCCGCTGCAGGATTGAGGGCTGGAACAAAAATGAGGCACAAAATAAGACACAATATTCGCAAACTATTCCCTCTTGGTTTTGAGATCAAAGGCCGGTAACGACAGATGCCACTTGATGGCGCTTAAGCGGATAAATAGAGCACTGGTCATCGCCAGAAACAGCGCCGTTTTCTCGCCCATACCGTAGGCTAAACTCACGGTATAGCCGATACCACCTATGATTGAAGCTGTGGCATAGACTTCTGTACGTAACACCATAGGAACTTGTCTGCACAGTAAGTCTCGAATAATGCCTCCTCCCACGCCTGTGATCAAGCCCATTACCACGGCAATCATGCCACTCAAGCCCATGTTGAGGGCTTTTTCGGCACCAATCACAGTAAACAAGGCTAATCCAAAGGCATCGGCGACCGGCAAAATATATTCAGGCACCTTGCGAGGCCGACGCACTAACAGCAAACAGGCGAGCACAGTTGCGAGGATCACTATGATGTAATTGGGATCGCGGATCCAAAACACAGGTGTTGCGCCAATTAAGGCATCCCGAATACTGCCGCCGCCCACAGCGGTGACCGAGGCGAGCACTATGACGCCAAAGGGGTCCATTCTATGACGCCCCGCGGCGAGTGCGCCAGATAGCGCAAATACAGCGGTACCCCATAAATCAAAAAAGTAGATCCACTGGCTCATTTACTCATCTCTTTGATATGGATATTTAATGCGTCCACAGAGATGCGGATTTCAATCACAGATAAAATCAGTGAATAGAGCAGCAGTAGCAGGCTAGCGCCGAAGATCACTGAGCCAGTTTTATTAAAGCCGACATAGATGAAAATCATGCACAGTACGCACAGGGCAAAGCTCGATACGCCCGCTTCTTGCATACGACGAATAATGGTAATGCGCTGGCTCAGGTTTTTGATTTGATCTTTATGTACGGGTTTTTCACCACTGCTTAAGCTTCGGATTAATGCCGCGAGGGCAAAAAAGCGATTGGTATAAGCAAGTAGTAACAATGAGATAGCAGGAAATAACAACGCAGGGGTTGTTAATGAAACATGCATGTTTTCGAGCAAGATAGTCAGCCTTTAACTTCACGTTGAGATAATGCGGCATCATATCACAGGCTATGTAACCAACGTAAACCTGCCCATAACAAGGGCAGGATAATGATAAAGCTAAACCAGATGGCACAGGCGCGTGAGGTCAGCTTGATTGCAGGGGCAATTGCATCACTGGTCGGCTGCGGACCATAACCTAGTTTGTCCACATTGATACGCACGCCAGCAAACTTTTGAGGTCCACCGAGTTCGATGCGTAAAATACTCGCCACCAGATTCACACTGAGGATATAGCCTCGAATCGCGGGATGATTTTTTGGCGTACGAAATAGCTTAGCGAATGCCTTAGGACCGCCTTGAATGGCAATTGATAGACTCCACAGCCAAGCGGGGATCGCCAGTAAGAGGGTAGATACACCATTCACAGTGCGGCAAAAATGTTGATACTTAGGCTGAATGGGTGGCCAGCTCAATTCGAGTTGTTTGAGCATACGCACTGCCAGCACTAAAGGTGCTCCGGCGATAGCGAAAAAGAAAATGGTCGATGCTGTGCCGTAAATAGGCGCTGTGGCGAGTTTTTCTATGGTGGCTTTGGCTAGGCCGATTTCCGACAAACTATCGGTATCGCGCACTACCCAAGGCTGTAAAAGCTTTTTTGCGCTGGCATTATCTCCACGTTTTAAGGCTTTAGCGATTTCATCGGCGACTTGGCTAAACCCTGCATCGGTTAAGCATAGATAAAGCACCAAAAATTCGAAAAACCATGGAAAGGCGGCCAGTTCGAGCAAAAAGGTGATAATGGCCCAAAACGGAAACAGTAACAGCATCATAGCTAAAAAGCCTGCTGTGGCTTGTTGGCTTGGAGAGCGTTCTGGACGATTTACCTTGGCGGCGAGTTGCTTAGCTAAATGGCCAAACCAAATAAGCGGCTGCATTTCACGTGGCAATGGCGCTAACCGCGCCAATAACAAAGCAAAAAAAAGTACCAAAAAGCCTTCAAACAAAGCGCCATCTATCTCGACAAGTTGTTGATAAAAAGAGGTGTGCATTCGGTACTTTTCCGCTTAAGTGATTATTTTACTGCGCTAGGATTCAGTTGCTCAAGTAGCAGCATCACCATCAGCGCTGAGTGGTAACCCGCTTTGACAATATAAGAATCAAAATCCACTGGCGAGTCATTGTTGGCGTTATCCGATAAAGAGCGGATCACCACAAATGGCACACCAAACTGATGACAAACTTGAGCGATGGCCGCGCCTTCCATTTCACAGGCGGCCATCGTTGGGAAGTTTTTCAACATGGCTTGGGTGCGAATAGGATCGCAAATAAAGCTATCGCCAGTACAGATTAACCCTTCAATCGCTTTGACTTCGCCTAGTTGCGCAATGGCCTTGTTGGCGGCTTCAACTAAATGAGCGGCTGGGATAAACGCAGCAGGTTGCTGTGCCATTTGGCCAATTTCGTAGCCAAAGGCGGTGACATCCACATCGTGGTGACGCACTTCAGAAGAAATCACGATATCGCCAATGGCCAGCGTATCGACAAAACCACCGGCAGAACCTGTGTTGATCACTGCATCCGGCGCATATTTTTCGATGAGCAGTGTGGTCGCAATACTTGCGGCCACTTTACCTATGCCAGAGCGAGTCACGACAACGTCTTTACCCGCAAGAGTGCCAGCAATAAATTCAATACCAGCAATAGTTTGCGATGTCGCATTTGTCATGGCGGCGATTAGGTGAGCGACTTCTGGCTCCATTGCGCCAATAATTCCAATTTTCATGGGAGACCTTTTTGATTCAACACTTAAGAGTGGGACACGAGAATGCTGGCTAATATACCACACAGTTTTGTGCTGTCGTTATGGTGAGATTGGGATTGCTTAATAATGGCAGGGTAAAAAGCGGGAAGGGTTAAAGAAAAAAGTGCACCCCTAAGATGTGCACTTTTATTTATCTATTTCACCTGTCTATTTTACTTATCTATTTTTCCATCAACCGATTGCGATAAGCCACAAGCAAATGGCTGGACTTGTTTGCCTAAGTCCAGCCATTGCATTGCTTGTTAAACGACAGCGGTAAAACAATGTATCAGCGATAAAACCAACACATTGGCGTTGTAAGCTGTAGCGCTTAGTCTAAGTAGTTAAGAATACCTTGAGCAGCATCGCGACCTTCGGCAATGGCTGTCACGACTAAGTCAGAACCGCGCACCATATCACCACCGGCAAACACTTTAGGGTTGGTGGTTTGGAATGGATTTTCGTCTAACTTACTCGCTTTAACTCGGCCCCATTGATCAAGCTCGATGCCATGGTCGGCAAACCAAGGTGCTGGGCTAGGCTGGAAACCAAAGGCGATAATTATCGCATCGGCTTCGAGCAACTGTTCGCTACCCGCAATCGCTTCGGCCCGTTGACGACCGCTGGCATCGGCTTTGCCCATGGCGGTTTCGACGCATTCAATGCCAACTACTTTGCCATCTTGGGTTTTAATCGCCACAGGTTGACGGTTAAACAGGAAATTAACGCCTTCCTCCCGCGCATTTTGCACTTCGCGACGTGAGCCCGGCATGTTGGCCTCATCACGGCGGTAAGCACAGACTACGCTGCTGGCACCTTGTCTGACGGCTGTGCGCACGCAATCCATCGCGGTATCACCACCGCCTAATACCACGACACGTTTACCTTCAAGGTTCAGGTAGGGCGTTTGCGCATCTTGAGTGCCCATTAAATGATGGGTGTTACCAATCAAATAGGGCAGGGCTTGGTATACGCCTTGGGCATCTTCACCCTCAAGGCCGGCTTTCATCGCGGTATAGGTGCCCATACCAAGGAATACGGCATCGTATTCTTCGAGCAGTTTAGTAAATGGGATATCTTTACCGACAGTAACCCCGAGTTTGAACTCAATGCCCATGCCTTCTAATACACTACGACGGGTCGCCATGACGGCCTTGTCGAGTTTAAAAGACGGAATACCGTAGGTGAGTAGGCCACCAATTTGTGGATATTTATCAAAGACCACGGCTTTAACACCGTTGCGAGACAAAATATCCGCGCAGCCCAACCCTGCAGGACCTGCGCCGACAATCGCTACTCGTTCAGCGCGCGGCGTGACCTTGCTCATATCGGGGCGCCAGCCTTGGGCGATTGCTGTATCGGTAATGTATTTTTCGACATTACCGATAGTGACAGCACCAAAGTCGTCGTTAAGGGTACAAGCGCCTTCGCAGAGTCTGTCCTGTGGACAAACACGGCCGCAGATTTCGGGCAGAGTGTTGGTCTCATGCACTAAATCCGCCGCTTCCATGATGCGACCTTGCTCCGCTAGCTTGAGCCAGTTAGGAATATAATTGTGTAGCGGACATTTCCACTCACAATAAGGATTGCCGCAATCTAAACAGCGATCCGCTTGCTGTGCCACTTCAGGCTGAGCAAAAGGCTGATAAATCTCAATAAACTGAGTCGCACGTTTAGCCGCAGGGTGTTTGGTGGGGTCTTTGCGACCCACTTCAATAAATTGAAAATCGTTACTCATGCGCCATTACCCCGCTTTTACAACTAATTCTGGGCTCGATTTCTCTAACTTGAGCAGATCGGCCACGGCAATATTTTTAGGTTTCACTAATACGAAGCAATCTAACCAGTTACCAAAATCACTTAAGATCATCTTGGCATGTTCGCTGCCCGTTTCGGCCACGTGGGCTTCAATCAGACCTTTCAAATGTTGTTGATGAATGGGGGATTCGAGTTTTTGCGTATCGACAAGCTCAGTGTTCACACGGCGATTGAAGCGGCCGAATTGATCGAATACATAGGCAAAACCACCTGTCATACCTGCGCCGAAGTTCACCCCTGTTTTACCAAGGACAACCACTATGCCGCTGGTCATGTATTCACAGCCGTTATCACCGAGTCCTTCGACCACAGCAATCGCCCCTGAGTTACGGACCGCAAAACGCTCGCCCGCTTGACCCGCGGCGAAGAACTTGCCGCCTGTCGCGCCGTAAAGGCAAGTGTTACCGACAATGGCGCTGCGCTCACTTTGGAACGGGCTGCCAATAGGCGGATAAATCACTATTTGGCCGCCAGACATGCCTTTACCGACATAGTCGTTGGCATCGCCGCAGAGTTTTAACTCAAGGCCTGGGCTGTTCCACACGCCAAAGCTTTGGCCGGCACTGCCGTTAAAGCTCAGTTTGACCGGCGCTTTGGTGCCTTTCACGCCGAGCGTGCTCGCAATATAGCCTGACAAGGTCGCGCCAACGGAGCGGTCTGTGTTGTTGATGCTGTAAGCGGCATCGAAACACTCGCCCTTATCGACGACGCTTTGGCACTCGTTTAATAAATGTTGGTTAAGCAACCCTAAATCCGCTGGTGGATTAGTTTCTTGCCAAGTGCGTGACGAGGTTGCAGGCACTTTGGGTTGATACAAAATCGGTGACAGATCTAAGCCTTGTTGCTTAGCAGTTTGGCCTTCGAGGGCATATAACCATTCGCTGCGACCGACTAAGTCTTCAAACTTACTCACCCCTAAGGTCGCCATCCATTCACGGACTTCTTCGGCGACAAACTCAAAGTAAGTCATCACTCGCTCTGGCAGACCATGGTAATGGTTGTCACGCAGGTTTTTATCTTGCGTCGCTACGCCAGTCGCGCAGTTGTTCAAGTGGCAAATACGCAGGTATTTACAACCTAGGGCGATCATAGGCACAGTGCCAAATCCAAAGCTTTCTGCGCCTAACAACGCGGCTTTAATCACATCTGTACCGGTTTTTAAGCCGCCATCGACTTGCAGGCGAATTTTATGGCGTAGACCGTTTTCTACGAGCGATTGATGCACTTCGGCTAAACCTAGCTCCCACGGACTCCCCGCGTACTTTACTGAGGTGATTGGGCTGGCGCCTGTGCCGCCGTCATACCCTGAAATCGTGATCATATCCGCATAGGCTTTCGCTACGCCGGTGGCGATCGTGCCCACGCCGGGTTCAGACACAAGTTTGACTGAAATCAGTGCTTTAGTGTTGATTTGCTTCAAGTCGAAAATCAGCTGGGCTAAATCTTCGATAGAGTAAATATCGTGGTGCGGCGGCGGTGAAATCAAGGTTACACCTGGGCGCGCATGACGCAGTCCGGCGATTTCAACGCTGACTTTATGGCCGGGTAACTGGCCACCTTCACCGGGTTTTGCCCCTTGGGCGACTTTAATCTGCAACACATCAGCGTTGACTAAGTAGTGCGCCGTAACGCCAAAGCGCGCCGAGGCAATCTGTTTAATCGCAGAGTTGCGTTCAGTATTAAAGCGGCGAGCATCCTCACCACCTTCACCTGAGTTCGAGCGGCCGCCTAAGCGGTTCATTGCAATAGCCAGCGCTTCATGGGCTTCGGGGCTCAAGGCGCCGATACTCATGGCTGCGCTGTCAAAGCGTTGATATAAGCCCGCTGCGCCTTCGACATTAGCGACATCAATCGATGCTTGTGCACCCTTGATACCAATTAAGTCACGTAGCGTGGCTATTGGACGATTGTCGACGAGGTCGGCAAACTTTTTATAGGTTGCGAAGTTTTTGTCAATCAATGACGCTTGTAAAGTGTTTACAACATCAGGGTTGAAGCAGTGATACTCACCCCCTTCAACGTATTTCAGCAGGCCACCTTGCGGCAATGGCACATGGGCGCGGTAGGCCGCTTTGTGCAGAATCGCTTGGTCTTGGGCGATTTCAGCAAAACTGACGCCTTCGATACGGCTGATCACGCCTTTAAAGCACAGTTCAATCACATCGCTGGCAATGCCTATGGCTTCAAATTGCTGACTGCAACGATAGGAACCGACAGTGCTGATGCCCATTTTGGACATGATCTTACGCAGGCCTTTTTCGATGCCGTAACGGAAGTTCAGCATCAGTGCTGTGGTGTCGGTTAACTGGTGACGTTTCGCCAGTTCAGAAATTGACTCATACACTAAGTACGGATAAATCGCGGTGGCACCAAAGCCAAGCAATACGGCAAAGTGATGCGGATCTCGCGCCGATGCGGTTTCAACTATGATGTTGGTGTCGCAGCGCAGACTCTTATTCACCAGCATTTGTTGCACAGAACCAACCGCCATGGCCGCTGGGATCACTTGCGCCGTTTTCCCTATGGCTCTATCCGAAAGGATCAACAAAGTCGTGCCGCTGCGGGCTAAACGCTCGGCTTCGGCTGTGATACGGCGAATGGCACTTTCTAAGCCTTCCTGTGGTTCGTAATTTAAATCGACAATATTGGCGCGATAGTAAGTGCTATCTAATCCCAGTAACTGGTTAAAATCACTGAATAATAAAATAGGTGAATTGAACATCACCCGGTAAGCATGCCCAGTCGTTTCATTGAAGAGGTTCTGCTCACGGCCAATACAAGTGGTCAACGACATAACGTGTTTTTCACGTAATGGGTCTATGGGTGGGTTAGTCACTTGAGCGAATTTTTGCCTAAAATAGTCATACAGTGAACGTGACTTTTTCGACAATACCGCCATAGGCGTATCATCACCCATAGAACCTGTGGCTTCTTCGCCTTGTTTTGCCAGTACCCAAATGACTTGCTCTAATTCTTCACGGGTATAGCCAAATTGTTTTTGGTATTGCAGCAAAAGCTCAGGGCTTAATTCACTGGCACCATGTTGTTCAGAGGCTAAATCTTCCGCTGGCGTTAAAGTACGGCTGTTTTTCGCCATCCACTCTTTATAAGGGTGGCGACGTTTCAAGTCGTTATCAATTTCAAAGGATTGGTACAGGCGGCCGTTCAAGGTATCGAGTACCAGCAGCTCACCGGGCCCAACTCGGCCTTTTTCAATCACTTCATCGGCGGCGTAATCCCAAATACCGACTTCGGAGGCCAAGGTCAAAATACGATCTTTTGTGATCACATAACGCGATGGACGTAGACCATTACGGTCAACGGCGCAGGCGGCATGGCGACCGTTGGTCATCACAATACCTGCCGGACCATCCCAAGGCTCCATGTGCATGGAGTTAAAGTCGTAGAAGGCTTTTAGTTCGTCATCCATTTCTGGATTACTTTGCCAAGCAGGCGGGATCAATAGACGCATGGCACGGTATAAGTCCATGCCACCGGATAACAGCATTTCCAGCATATTATCTAAGGAAGAAGAATCTGAGCCTGTTTCATTCACAAAGGGAGCGGCCTGCTGCAAATCTGGCAGTAGTGGTGAATTAAACTTATAGGCACGGGCGCGAGCCCATTGACGGTTACCCGTAATCGTATTGATTTCGCCGTTATGGGCTAAATATCTAAACGGCTGAGCTAATGGCCATTTAGGAGAAGTATTCGTTGAGAAACGTTGATGGAATAGGCAGATAGAGCTTTTTAAGCGAATGTCCGCGAGATCGGGATAAAACGCGGGCAAGTCTACAGGCATCATCAAGCCTTTATAGACGATAACTTGGCCAGACAAACTCGCCACATAGAAGTCTTTGTCGTCGGTGATTTGCTGCTCTAAGCGGCGACGCGCCATATAAAGGCGGCGTTCCAAGTCTTTTTCACGCCAGCCAATAGGGGCGTTGATCAGCACTTGGTAGATTTGTGGCAGGCTAGCCTTGCCGATTTCACCTAACACATCTGGATTGACCGGCACTTTGCGCCAGCCTGCAATACTTAAGGTTTCACGCTCGAGTTCGCGCTCAAGAATAAACTTAGCTTGTTCGGCCAATTCATCATCTTGACTTAAAAACAGCATACCTACGGCAAATTTACGGCTCAAATGCCAATCATTTTCCGCGGCAATCGCTTCAAAAAATTGCACTGGCAATTGCATTAATAAACCGCAGCCGTCGCCAGTGCGACCGTCGGAGGCAATGCCACCGCGGTGCTTCATGCGATCTAGACCATGGATTGCCGTGCGCACTATACGGTGGCTGGCTTCGCCATCCATCTGTGCTATCAACCCAAAACCACAATTGTCCCGCTCAAAACTGGGATGATATAAGCTCATACAAAAACCTCCCTAGACCTCAACTGATTACTACTCGGGGAGAAAATGTAAAGACTTTCTATAGATATGCACCCGAACCACCCAAATTAGCCTGAGATTCAATAAAGGTCAAACCAAAAATTTGCATAAAACATGGGTATTAATTCATGATTCATACACAAATCATAATTGCTTTACGTTAACGTCAACAGTAAAAAGTGCTGTATAACATTATGAATAAAAAGAATTTTAAAAATGAGGAAACTATGGGTTTACTAAAATATAACATGTTGGCGGGATTGTTTTTGATTTAGAAATAGTGATTTTTATTGCAAACACAGTAAATAAATAAAAAATTAAAATTGTTGAATTATTATTCATTTTGATGTGAGCGATATCTCAATGGTAAGCGCGTTAATTTGAGGATGCGCACATTTCTGACAATAAGGGTATGGGTCAGGCGGGAATTTGATGTAGCGCCAAGAAACCTCTCGCTACCTCGTTTACACTAAGCTTTTTCTTCTATTTGTTCACGTATTTTCTTTTCTATTTGTGATTTTATCTTGGTTATTCTTAATGAAGCGATATGAAATTTGGTGGGTGCTCTGATGGGGCTTGATGCATATGTGAACACCTTTGGTGCCGTTTGCAAGGCGCGATATGGTACGCGACTACGAAAACTCACCATAGATGCCAAGTTTACTTGCCCCAACCGTGATGGCACCTTGGGGCGTGGAGGTTGTACTTTCTGCAATGTGGCCTCATTTAGCCACCAAACTGCTGATGTGCTGAGTATTACCGAGCAGCTCGAACAGGGTAAGAGTCGTTATCGTGAGGCGAAACCTCAGGCGCAAGCCGATAAATTTATAGCATATTTTCAGGCTTACACTAGCACTTATGATGAGTATCAGGTGTTAATGGCTAAGTACGATGAAGCCGTTAAAGATGGCGAGATAGTGGGTCTGTGTGTAGGAACTCGCCCCGATTGTGTGCCAGATAATGTACTGGATTTACTGGCAAGTTATCAGGCAAACGGTGTTGATGTGTGGTTAGAACTTGGGTTGCAAACCGCTAAAGATGAAACGCTGCGCAAGATCAATCGCGGCCATGATTTCGCCTGTTATTGTGACACAGTGTCGAGGGCGAGAGCTCGCGGTCTTAAGGTGTGCACTCATCTTATTCTTGGCTTACCCGATGAAACCCATAGCGATTATATGGCGACCTTAGCGGCGGTATTGCAGCAGGGCGTTGATGGCTTGAAGCTGCATCCTTTGCATGTCGTCGAAGGCAGCACTATGGCAAAGGCGTGGCGAAGTGGGCGCTTACCTTTACTGAGTCTTGAAGATTATGCTCGCAATGTTGGCGAGATGATCCGCCATACACCCGCGGAAGTGATTTTCCACCGCGTCACCGCTTATGCGAAAAAACCTATGCTATTAGCACCAGATTGGTGTGCCTATCGATGGGATGGATTGGTGGCAATTGTGGATAATTTACAGCTTTATGGTGGACAAGGGCACGTATTAGCGCAACGATAGAGGCAAGTTAGTGGGATACATTTCCTCCTTAAATGCTATGTCGTCGCTATTATTTTGTAAGTGTTTACTTACGACTATTAGTTTGTTTTTTGTTAATTTTAATCTGAATTTGACCATGGATATCGCTATAAGTTGCACAGACAATTTTAGTGGGTATCATGTGATAAATTCGTTTTAAGCATTGGACCACTTAAGGGAGGCCTCATGGCCACAGTTGAATTAGAAGTAATCCTAGATCTCAATACTCTCGAACAGTACTGTAGCGCCATTGGTGCTGGTACTTTACTTAAGAGTGTGGTGTTATTTGAGCAGTTAATGCCTGAATATGTAGGAAATCTAGTGAAGGCTAACGACGCTGCAGACAGAGATACCTTATGTTCAGAAGCGCATAAATTTAAAGGTGCCGCAGGTTCGGTAGGTTTAAAACGCATTCAGCAAATCGCCCAGTTATTACAACATGGTGAAGAGCCAAGATGGGATGCTGAACACGGCGCTTGGGTTGCTGAGATCGTCGAACATGCGAGTGCGGATCTACAACAGTTAAAGTTGTTCCTCCAAGCTAAAGCATAAGATATTGATACGCTAAGGCGCAGCAATAACATCTGTTGTTGCGCCCAATTGAGTGAATGATTGCGTTAGATTGTTGCGTTAGATATTGCGTTAGTTTACGGCTGAGTTTGTTGCCTTTTATGTTTCCCCGCGAGTGCTTTTCTCCTCTTTGTTTGTTACTCCCACTTAAGTTTTACAGCTAATCGGTTGAATGTCGATTCGGCTCACACTCTTGAAATCTAATGCCGCGTTATTGGCTTTCAGTTATGCTAGAGTAGATTTAATTTCTTAATTCATAACCTTAATGGCAATCGAGAAAATGAAAAGTTTACCTAGCTTAAAAAACTTATTCTATTTGGTGAATCTCCATCAAGAGCAGAATTTTAACCGCGCGGCTAAGGTGTGTTTTGTCAGCCAATCGACGCTTTCGAGTGGGATCCAAAACTTAGAAGAGCAGTTAGGGCATCAGTTGATTGAGCGAGACCATAAGTCGTTTATGTTTACCGCTATTGGTGAAGAAGTGGTGCAGCGCGCCCGTAAAATTCTCACCGATGTGGATGATTTGGTTGAATTGGTGAAAAACCAAGGCGAGCCGATGACAGGCGATATACGTTTAGGGTGTATTCCTACGATTGCGCCTTTCCTATTGAGCCGTGTTATTCGTCAATGCCAGCAATCTTATCCAGCGATGAGTTTATTACTGAAAGAAGATACCACTGAGCGTTTGCTGGATGCCTTAGGTAAGGGTGAGCTGGATTTATTGATCCTTGCTTTGCCTGTGGATACCAGCGGTTATCACAGTATGAAAGTGGGTAAAGATCCATTCAAAATGGTGATCCATAAGGATTTAGCCGGAGAAATCCATCAGCCGATCGATTACCAAGCCTTGCCAGACGAGAGTATTTTCCTGCTGCAAAGCGAGCATTGCATTACGGGTCATGCCATCACAGCCTGTCAGCTTGGGGATAGCGCGAAAGTGAATCCGTTTGCCGCCACCAGTTTGCATACCTTAGTGCAGATGGTGAATAGTAAGCTGGGCACTACATTTCTGCCGCAAATGGCAATCGATGCGGGTATTTTGAATGACACTGATTTGGTGGTGATGACGCCGCCAGGTGAAGCGCCTTACCGTGATATCGGCCTTGTCTGGCGTCAAACGACCAGCCGGATTTTAACCTTCCGCACCTTAGGTTTAATGATCCAAAAGTTATTAACCAAAGAAGCACAATAAGCTTTCTGCAACAGCACAAAGTGTCACTGCAAAAAGTGTTACTGCAAATTAACGCTTAAATATGATGAGAAATCAGAGTGGGGAAACGCCAAACACTTCGATGGAGTGTTGTTTCCCTTTGAGTTTGACTGGGCCTAGATTCGATAGGTGATATTGCGTGTTGGGATTATCTAAACGTCCCGCGAGTGCGCCCGAGATCAACATGCGTTGCCCCAAGGGATTACACTGATCTTGCAGTCTCGCTAGGGTATTGAGCACATCACTAAAGAAACTAATCTCCTGTTTCTGCACGCCAACAACCGCTGCTACGACTTGGCCACAATGGGCCGCAGCTTTAAACTTAGGCACAAAGCCATAGTGTTCTTCAAAGTAACGTCTTTGCCAATTAAGCTGCTGACTAAATTCAAAATAGATATTCATGCAGCGGTCGTGGACTATCCCTTCTTCTAAAGGCCAGTGGATCAACACGGCATCGCCCATATAGCGATAAATCTCGGCTTCGTTGTTGGTAACAGTATCCGACAGCAAACTAAAGCTATCTTGGATCAAGCGGCTAAAACGGTAATCCCCAAGTGATTCGGCGTGTGTGGTCGAGGCGACCATGTCTAGATAAAGGAATAATCGTTGTTCGTATCTTGGCTTATGGTATTTACCGAGGCCAATGTTGAGCAGAATACGTGGACCGACTAACAGCGCCATTTGCTCGACGAAGGCTAAACTGACCCGCACGACCACCAAATAGACAATCAATGCTTGGAATGAAGGACTGTAGAGAATGTGCGCCGTCAGCATTTGTCTTAGGGTCGACATGTGATTTTCGATGGCCCACATATTCAAAAACTGGGTCATGTAAGCTAATGTCGTCGCCCCCAGTAATAAAAACAAGCCTTTAAAGATGACAGAAAACACATAGGGGAGTCGATTGATAGCACTGAAATCAGCAATAACGTTCGACATCCAATGCAGGCTGCCAAAAATTATCCCCATATAGATAGCAAGTGTCGCGAGATCGGCCGAACCTACCGCCCATTGGGGCAGTTCTGGTGATTGGGCATATCGAAAAAACACGAATGCAGCCATGGCAATCGCCCAAGCTAAAATCGCAAAAAGGAGTTTTTTCGCTTGTCTACGTGCTCTCACTGCGTGATGGGTATCCGAATACGGCGGTGATTTCAGAATGCCGTAGTTTATAGAAAAGAGTCACCTTAGTGCCAGTGAAATTTGTGATCTGGATCAATCTAAGTCTATATCGTCACTAAATATTAACCAAAAACCTTATTAAGTATCATGGCGGTGAAACTGGTCTTTAAATAAAAGCCCCTAGGGTTGGTCATTTTGAGGCTGCCATCTTCGGCAATGCTTTGCGTTAATGCTTTACTGTTGGCGGCTTTGGGACGTAATTGCAGTACTTCGCCGTGGCGTGCGGTGAGTTTTTCGACTTTGCCTAGGGCGATAAGCTCCATGATCTCTTCCCAATCCTGTTGCAGTAATTGCAACTCCTGTGGATCAGGCTCCCACAATATCGGGGTGCCAATACGGCGCTCTCCCACAGGAATATGCCGCTCACCTTCAACGGGTACCCAAAGGACGCGCTGTAACTTATGGTAGACTAAGCTATTTTGCCAGGTTAACCCTTGGATATTCGACAGCGGCGCCACGCAAACATAAGTGGTCTCCAATGGACGTCCCTGTGAATCGATGGGGATAGTTTTAAGCTCAACACCTAAGTGCAGAAAATCTTGCTCGGGTTTAGAGCCTGCCGTCGCGCCCAGTTCCATTTCGATTAACTGTCCGACCCAGCCTTTATCCCGCTTAAGATCCTTGGGAACATTTAAGCCTCTTTGGGCTGCTATTTGCGCCAAACTCACGCCAGCCATCATATGGGCGCGTTCGAGTAGCTCAGGGAGATTTTCGGGGGGAATAATTCGATTCATGGCTGGATTTTACTTAAAAATAACCGCTTAGCAATGGCGGTTAAAAAATGAACTCCGCAATTTGAGTAAACTTGTACCGAATGTTTTTATTCTAAGTATCTGATTTTAAATTTCATATCCAAGTTACCCCCCGTTTTGAAAAAAAGTGTTCAAAGTTACTCTCTGCTTTCCCTTGCGTTCCCCACATACTTATCCACAGATATTATGGATAACTCAGTAAAATGCGTCCCTTAACCTAATAAAAACCCCAAGTCAATGTGAATAAAGGGCATTTATTCCGGCTTTTGTGGACAGTTGTGGACACTATTTGTGTATAAAGTTGAGTAATATCGTGAGAACCATAGAAATAGCTCTAGCTGGTTAAATAATGAGCTTTATTGCTTTTTTTGCCATTAATAAATTATGGTTACCATTCAAGTTATTGAATTTACTTTAGATAAAGTTTTAACTCTAAATTAATCAAATGGCGCTAAATAGATGTTTTTTGAGCGTTATAACAAGTTTACCTGAGTTTCAAACAGAGATATCCACAGAAAATGTGGATATCCCCGCATTTCATCCCCTAGCTTTGTTGATAAATGTCTTTTAAGTGTGATTTTATCCAAGACCTAGGGTGAAATAGAGGTTTGCTGAGAGACTAGCTTTATGAAACAATCAGTTTATTAAAATTTAATGTGATTTGGAGTCCATGTGATTGATAGCGACGGCTTTCGCGCAAATGTGGGCATTATAATTTGTAACAGATATGGCCAAGTCATGTGGGCCAGACGCTTCGGTCAACACTCATGGCAATTTCCTCAAGGTGGTGTCGATGATGGCGAGACAGCAGAAGAGGCAATGTACCGTGAGTTATATGAAGAAGTAGGCCTAAGACCCGAACACGTGCATATCCTAACCTCGACCCGTTCTTGGTTACGCTATCGTTTGCCAAAGCGTTTAGTCAGGCAAGACAGTAAACCTGTGTGTATTGGGCAAAAACAAAAGTGGTTTCTGTTACAACTGAAAAGCCAAGATAGTGCGATTAATTTGAGTTCCTCTGGGCATCCTGAATTTGACGATTGGCGCTGGGTAAGTTATTGGTATCCTGTGCGGCAAGTCGTGTCATTTAAGCGTGATGTTTATCGTAAGGTGATGAAAGAGTTTGCGGTAACGGCATTGTCATTCCAGACCCTAGAAATACCTAGGAAACGGGGAAGACAAAAAACAACGGGCTGATTTTCAAAAGAGGATTGAAAACAGTGTTAAATACGCTTAGGGATATTACTCAGGCTGTGGCATCTGCCCACAGTTTGGAAACCGCATTAGAAGTCTTAGTCTCATCGACTAAAGCGGCGATGGAAACCCAATGTTGCTCCATCTATATCCTAGAAGAGCAAGAACTGGTGTTATCTGCAACCGACGGTCTTGAAAAAAGCGCTGTTGGTCGGGTACGTATGCCGCTGACCGAAGGTTTAGTTGGACTCGCTGCCCAGCGAGAAGAGGCCGTTAACTTAGCGGATGCAAGGCTTCATCCCAGATTCAAACTTTTCCCTGAAGTCGCCGAAGAAGAGTACCGCGCCTTTCTAGCCGTACCTATCATCTACCAGAAAGCCGTGGTCGGGGTGATAGTGGTACAGCAGGCGAGTGCGCGCCAATTCAGTGAAGGTGAAGAAGCTTTCCTGATGACGCTCGCCGCCCAGTTAGCAATGGCGGTGCGCGGTTTAAAACAAAAAGCCCAAGTCAGTTCCCATCATCAACAAATTCTATTTCAAGGTACGTCGGCGTCAAACGGTATCGCCATTGCGTATGCCTTTGTGCTCGGTGGAGAAATCCCCCTTGAGCAGCCCGACGTGCGCTCTGACGATATTGCCTATGAGTCCAGCCGCTTAACGACGGCTATGGTGCGTTGTAAAGAAGCGATTGGCGCCTTATCTCAGCGGTTTGACCGCGAGCAAGATGACGAAGTCGTCTCTATTTTCAATGCATTACAGCTATTACTTGATGACGCCAGTTTAGGCGGAGAGTATGCCCGCGAGGTGCAATTAGGTTGGGCTGCTGAATCGGCGGTAAGCCGAGTGTCCTTGCGTTATATTCAGCAATTTTTGGCGATGGAAGATCCTTATCTTAAGGAGCGGGCAAGCGATATCCGCGACTTAGGCCAAAAAGTATTGCGCCAGCTGATTGAGCCAGAGCGTTTAGAGCTTGAACCCGATAAACCTGTCATTTTAATTACCCGCGAAGCCGATGCGACTATGCTGGCTGAGTTCCCAAGGCAGAAACTTGCGGGGATTGTCACTGAGCTTGGCGGCGTAAACTCCCATGCCGCTATTTTAGCCCGCGCCTTAGGTGTGCCGGCCATTACCGGTGTAGAACAACTGTTATCCGCCAATATTGATCAAAAACTCTTAGTGGTGAACGCCAGCCGTGGCCAGCTATTGGTGTCGCCATCACCGGCGATTGTTGGTGAGTATCGCAGCTTAATTTCGGCGCAAAAAGCGCTGCAACGCCAGTATGCTCAAGAATTAGCACTGCCTTCTGTGACCTTAGATGGCTCACGTATTCGTTTGTATTTAAATGCGGGATTACTCAGCGGCGTGGCTTCTGAAATTGCCGAAGGTGCCGACGGTATTGGGCTGTATCGCACCGAAATCCCTTTTATGCTGCAACAACGTTTCCCGAGTGAATCTGAGCAAGTGAAAGTGTATCAACAGGTCTTGTCGGCGGCGTCTGGTCGACCTGTGGTGATGCGCACTTTGGATGTTGGCGGTGATAAACCTCTGCCGTATTTCCCAATTAAAGAAGACAATCCTTTCCTTGGTTGGCGCGGGATCCGTTTGTCGCTGGATCATCCTGAGCTATTTTTGGTGCAGTTACGGGCCATGTTGCAGGCAGGTGGCGATGGTAAGCAATTAAGTATTTTACTGCCCATGGTCAGTAACTTAGATGAAATCGATCAATCCTTAGAATATCTGCAGCAAGCCTATGTTGAACTTAAGAACGATGTAAACAGCAACATAGTGATGCCACGCATCGGCATTATGCTCGAAGTGCCGGCGATGTTGTATCAATTGGATGATGTGGCAAAACGGGTGGATTTTGTCTCCGTTGGCAGTAATGACTTAACCCAGTATTTGCTTGCGGTTGACCGTAACAATCCGCGGGTGAGCTCATTATTCGACAGTTATCATCCTGGGATACTGCGGGCTTTGCATCAGGCTCACTTAGATTGTCGATATCATAAGCTCGATATCAGTATTTGTGGCGAGTTAGCGGGCGAGCCTATGGGCGCCATTTTGTTGGTGGCCATGGGATACGATCAATTGAGTATGAATCAGGGTAGTTTAGCGCGGATCAATTATCTCTTGCGCCGTGTCGCACGGGCCGATTTGGATCAATTGCTTGCTAAAGCCTTGAGCCTATCAAATGGCTTCCAAGTGCGCGAGCTGGTTAAAGAATATTTGAACCAGCAAGGTCTCTCAACAATTCTTAATTAACTAATGTCGTCTTTTGCTTTAAGCTAAGGCCCTCAATTTATCACGCTGTAGGTACTCGTGTGGATAGTTTGTTGTCGGTGTTTTTTATTTGCTTAGCATTAGGCGCATTTGTCGGCTTTATGGCAGGGTTATTAGGTATCGGTGGCGGCTTGATTGTAGTGCCTGCACTGCTCTATATTCTGCCCTCGGTCGGTATTAGTTCTGCACAGTTACCCCATATTGCGATTGCCACTTCGCTGGCGGCCATTATTCTCACTTCTATCTCATCGACGCGAGCGCACCATAAGCGTGGAAACATTCCTTGGGATTTATTCAAGACGATGTTGCCTGGGATTATTCTTGGGGCATTAACATCAGGTTTTATTGCCGAACGTATTTCTGCCGCCGCTTTGCAGCAGGGCTTTGCGATATTTGTGGTGTTGATGTCGATTCAGATGGCTTATCCCTTTAAAGCTGAATCGAATCGTGAGCTACCCAGCGCGCCGATATTATTTGTTGTGGCCGCGTTAGTTGCGATGATCGCAGGATTGATGGGCATCGGCGGCGGGGTATTGTTAGTGCCGTTTTTAACCTTCTTTGGTCTGCAGATGCGTTACGCCGTTGGGTTTTCGGCGGCGACGGGTTTGTTGATCTCCCTCTCGGGCAGTTTAGGTTATATCATCGCGGGCTTTAATGCGCCCGAGTTACCCTATGGCACCTTAGGTTTTATCTATTTACCCGCCTTGTTTGGTTTAGTGATCACTTCTGTCTTGATGGCGCCTGTGGGCGTAAAAGCGGCGAGCACTTGGCCAACATCGGTACTTAAAAAGATATTTGCACTGTTACTTCTGTGTGTCGGCCTTAAGTTAATTCTGACCTAGTTTTTATGTTTACCTCTGTTTGAGGCTGCCAATGGATGTGTTATGGCGTTGAGTTTCCCCAATATCGATCCCGTGATCGTATCATTTGGACCGTTTAATCTGTTTGGACAAACCTTTGAACCTGCGCTGCGTTGGTATGGTTTTACCTATTTAGTCGGATTTGTCGCGGCAATGTGGTTGTTGAACCGTCAAGCCGACCGCTCAAAGGGAGTATGGTCGCGGGAGCAAGTTTCAGATTTACTCTTTTATGGTTTTCTTGGGGTGATATTGGGCGGGCGTGTCGGTTATGTGCTTTTTTATCATTTCGATTATTTCCTCGCCAGCCCTATGTATTTGTTTAAAATCTCCGAAGGCGGCATGTCCTTCCACGGCGGTTTGATGGGCGTAATTGCGGCGATGATTTATATCGCCTGGAAACAAAAGCGCACCTTCTTTGCGGTCGCCGATATGGTGGCACCTGTGGTGCCTATCGGTTTAGGCGCAGGGCGTATTGGTAACTTTATTAATGGTGAACTCTGGGGCCGAACCACAGACGTGCCATGGGGTATGGTGTTTCCAACAGGAGGACCCGATCCGCGTCATCCTTCTCAGTTGTACCAATTTGCACTTGAAGGTGTGGCGCTATTCCTATTACTTTACTGGTTTAGTAAACGTACCGATAAAGTCGGTGCCGTCTCTGGTATGTTCTTAGTCGGTTACGGTATTTTCCGTATTATGGTTGAAACGGTGAGACAACCCGATGCACAGTTGGGACTCTACTGGGGATTGATGACCATGGGGCAGATACTGTCTATCCCTATGGTGTTAATCGGTTTGTACTTGATTTTTCGTAAGCAAGGTAAGCAGCAATGAAACAGTATTTAGACTTAATGAAGCACATCTTAGCCGAAGGTGTGGATAAATCGGATCGCACAGGTACGGGGACTCGCTCAGTATTTGGCTATCAAATGCGCTTCGATTTGAGCAAAGGTTTTCCTTTGGTAAGCACCAAGAAATGCCACATGCGCTCTATCATCCACGAATTGCTGTGGTTCCTCAAGGGTGAAACTAACGTTGCCTATTTACGCGAAAACAAGGTCAGTATTTGGGATGAATGGGCCGATGACAATGGCGATTTAGGACCGGTTTATGGTGCCCAGTGGCGTAGCTGGCCAACCCAGAGTGGCGATGCTATCGATCAGATTTCACAAGTTATTGCCCAGATAAAATCTCAGCCTGATTCTCGCCGCCTTATCGTTTCTGCTTGGAACGTGGGCGAGCTGGATAAAATGGCCTTGGCGCCATGCCACGCGTTTTTCCAGTTCTATGTGGCTGATGGCAAATTATCTTGTCAGCTGTATCAGCGCAGCTGTGATGTGTTTCTAGGTTTGCCATTTAACATCGCCAGTTATGCTTTGTTAACTATGATGGTGGCCCAGCAATGTGACTTGGCCTTAGGTGATTTTGTGTGGACCGGTGGTGATACCCATTTATATTCAAACCATATGGAACAAACGGCATTGCAGTTAAGCCGTGAGCCAATGCCGTTGCCAACCATGACGATTTTACGTAGACCTGAATCAATTTTTGATTATCAATTCGACGATTTCGAGCTAACAAACTACGCTCCACATCCTCATATCAAAGCACCTGTCGCCGTGTAACGTGCATTTTTTCGACCAATACCTCGGAATAACCGAGGTGTTAGGTCGAAACTTACGATTATATTTGTTGTTACAATTCGTCTACACTCAATTCATTATGATTTTTAGGAGTGCACGATGGAAAAAGCAATTAGAAATTTTCTGAGCCAAGAATCGGCTGGCGGTATCCTATTATTGGTTGCTGTTGCCTTAGCTATGCTGATGGCCAATTCCCCTTTATCTGGACTTTATCAAGGCTTTTTAGGCACTGACGTACAAGTTAAAATTGGCGAGCTCGATATTCATAAGCCGCTAATTCTGTGGATCAACGATGGCCTGATGGCTGTATTCTTTTTACTTATTGGTTTAGAAGTTAAACGTGAGTTACTCGAAGGTGCCTTATCGAGTGTTGCTCAAGCCTCTCTGCCTACCTTTGCAGCCATTGGCGGCATGTTAGTCCCTGCTGGGGTGTACTTACTGTTTAACTATGGCGATCCGGTCACACAAGCGGGCTGGGCGATTCCTGCCGCGACGGATATTGCGTTTGCTTTAGGTATTATGGCGTTACTCGGGAGCCGCGTTCCCGTTTCACTGAAAGTCTTCTTACTTGCTTTAGCTATTATTGATGACTTAGGTGTCATAGTGATTATCGCGCTGTTCTACAGCACCGACCTATCAACCATCAGTTTAGTGATTGCCAGTTTAGCGATTGCGGGCTTGGTTGGGTTAAACCGCAAAGGGGTCACCTCACTTTTGCCCTATGGCATTTTAGGATTAATCCTTTGGGTCGCCGTACTTAAGTCTGGAGTGCATGCGACTCTGGCTGGTGTCATCATCGCTTTCTGTATTCCATTACGGGCAAAGGATGGCAGCTCACCTTCAGAAGGCTTAGAGCACAGTTTGCACCCTTGGAGCACCTTCTTCATTCTGCCAGTGTTCGCTTTCGCCAATGCGGGTGTTTATGTCGGCAATATGAATTTGGAAACGTTAATTTCTCCGGTACCTGTCGGTATTGCACTGGGCCTGATGTTAGGTAAACCCATTGGTGTGATGGTGTTTAGCTATATTGCGGTGAAACTTAAACTCGCTCAGTTACCCGATGGAGTAGGTTGGAAGCAAATTGCCCCAGTCGCGGCCATGTGCGGTATTGGTTTTACTATGTCTATGTTTATTGCGTCGTTAGCCTTTGAACATGCAGACCCTATGTACGGTGACTTAGCACGCCTAGGAACCTTAATCGGTTCGATTATGGCGGCGTTAGTCGGGTATTTCTGGTTATCAAAAGTGTTACCTAATAAAGGAGTATAACTATGATAAAGTTGAAATTAATTGGAATGGCAACACTCTTATGTCTATCGACAACCGCGACGGCATCGCAAATATCGGCCTGTAATCAGGATGCGAACTCGAAGACTTGCCAAAGCTATCTTGAAGGGATAGTCGATGGCGCTCTGATGTTTAAATCTGATTCCTTAGGGGCGAGATTAGAAACCAATGGTTATGAATCAAGGGCGCTTAAATATCGCGGTGGTAAACGTTTCCAAGAGGCGAATCGGACCTATTGCGCTGAACGTATCCCTGAACGTCATGTTTTAGTGTCAGGTGTCACTGAAGCGGTAAGTCTGGGTAATGCGACTGATTTGGAGCAATTACAAGGCATAGTCACTAACTTGCTTGATTGCCAGCGTTTGCAATAAACTGATTTATAACAATAGGTTTTAATCCCTCTGCGCCTTGGGCGTATGAGGGACGATTCACAACGGATGAGCATGCTGCACTTGAATTACAACCACCTGTATTATTTTTGGATGATTAAGAAAAAGGGCTCGGTTGCTAAAGCGGCTGAAGCCCTCTGTTTAACGCCGCAAACGATAACGGGGCAAATTCGTGCCCTAGAAGACAGGTTGAATGGCAGTTTATTCAAGCGAGTAGGGCGGACACTGGAAGCCACTGAGTTAGGTGAGTTAGTATTTCGCTACGCCGATAAGATGTTTAGTCTTAGCTACGAAATGCTCGATTTACTTAACTATCAAAAAGATGATGCCATGCTTTTTGAAGTGGGCATTGCTGATGCCTTGTCTAAAGCCTTAGTTAGCCGTGTCTTGTTATCCGTCGTCCCCAATGACAGTTCTATGCATTTAGCTTGTTATGAGGCGACCCACGAAAGCCTGATGGCGCGTTTGCGTGAGCATAAACTGGATATGATCCTCTCCGATTGTGCTGGTGAATCACTGAAGTATCCCGAAATCTTATCTAAAAAGTTGGGCGAGTGTGGTGTGAGTTTTTTCTCCGCAGATACTTATAGCGCTGATTTCCCCGCCTGTTTAGAGCAAGGCCAGCTATTAATCCCCGGCCGCAGAACCTCACTTGGACAGCAGTTATATCGCTGGTTTGACGAGCAAAATCTTAAAGTCAGTATCTTGGGTGAGTTCGACGATGCGGCCATGATGAAGGCCTTTGGTTACCTTAAACGGGGGATTTTTGTCACGCCGTCGATTTATCGCCAAGAAGTGATTTCCCATGGGATGAATTTGCTCGGTGAAACCACGGATGTGAAAGAGGAATACCATGTGATGTTTGCCGAGCGTATGATCCAACATCCTGCGGTAAAGCGCTTGTTGGACACAGATTTCAGCGATCTCTTTGCGGGACGCGATATGCAAGTCCAACAATGCTAATTTTGTGAGCCAATGTGAAGGGTTAATCGACACTTTAGTCACTGAACTGATAGACTAATGCCAAATCTGTGTTGGGAGAAATACCTTGGAATTAATGAACATCGCAAGGGTTCGCTGGGCATGTCGCCGTGGGATGCTGGAATTAGACGTTTTGTTTCAACCTTTTGTTGAAAACTTCTATCAAGAAATGTCCGATGGAGATAAAACCGTGTTTATCCGTTTGTTGGAATGTGAAGATCCCGAATTGTTTGCATGGTTTATGGGCCATGAAGTGTGCCCTGATGCTGAGCTTGCGCGCATGGTAGTGAAAGTCCGTGGAAGACCGGCACCATAGTTTCAGTGTAAAAGCCTCCTTCGACCAACGACTCTCGTTGGTCGTTTTTATTTGTGTCTGTTCTAGCTCATTTCTGCTCTGGCCTCAAAGCGACAATCTCGCCTTATCCCTGCTTAAATATCTGTTTATCGCGCTGGTTTGTTTCTTCTTGCTATCGCAGTTGTGGCGACTGCAGCATTGGCGTTTAGACTTTGTGCTTAGTGATAAAGGCGAGGGACGTTTGTCAGCGGGTGAGCACTTTCAGGTATTAAAGCGAACTTGGGTGACACCCTTTGTTTGCTTGATGTATATCGAAGTGGATACTCAGTTGCGGCTCTTGATGGTTTGGGCGGATATGCTAGACGATACTGACTATCGGCATTTATGTCGGCTGTTGCTGCGGGCTAAAATAAAACAGACTAAACCTCATACCGAGATTTAGTCTGTTTTCAGCAAGCCAAATAAGAACCTAAGCCTATAAACACATAAGAACTTAATCGGTTACTTTTCTGGTAGTAATATAGTCGGGCGCGGCGCGTCTAATTTCTCTGGGTGATCGATATTAAAATGCAGACCACGGCTTTCTTTACGCTCCATGGCACAGCGAATAATCAACTCGGCCACTTGCACTAAGTTACGTAATTCGAGCAAGTTATTGCTGACTCTGAAGTTACTGTAATACTCCTGAATTTCTTGCTGTAACATCAGGCAGCGACGCAGAGCGCGTTCCAGACGTTTATCCGAGCGCACGATCCCAACGTAGTCCCACATGAATAACCGCAGTTCGTGCCAGTTATGGGCGATGACCACTTCTTCGTCCGAGTTAGAGACTTTGCTTTCATCCCATGCGGGAATTTGTCCCGGCATTTGAATTTTATACAGCTGGCTCTCTATATCATGTGACGCCGCACGGGCAAACACTAAACATTCGAGTAGCGAGTTACTCGCCAGACGATTCGCGCCATGTAAGCCCGTATAGGCCACTTCACCAATGGCATAGAGGCCATTGAGATCGGTTTGACCGTGCATATCTGTCATCACACCACCGCAGGTATAGTGCGCGGCAGGGACCACAGGGATTGCATCTTTAGTGATATCAATTCCCAGCTCTAAGCAACGGCTATAGATGGTCGGGAAATGCTTCATCACAAAGTCAGCATCTTTATGGCTGATATCCAGATACACGCAATCGGCACCGAGTCGTTTCATCTCATAGTCGATGGCACGGGCAACGATGTCACGGGGGGCGAGTTCAGCGCGTTCATCAAAGTCCGGCATAAAACGACTGCCATCTGGACGACGCAGATAAGCACCTTCACCACGCAGGGCTTCGGTGAGTAAGAAGTTGCGCGCATCGGCATGGTACAAACATGTCGGATGGAATTGGTTGAACTCCATATTCGCCACGCGGCAACCTGCACGCCATGCCATGGCAATACCATCGCCGCTAGCAACATCGGGGTTTGAAGTATATTGATAAACCTTAGAGCTACCGCCTGTTGCTAACGCAACAAACTTGGCCTTGACGGTTTCGACGTGTTCTTCGTTGCGATTCCACACATAAGCGCCTAACACACGATTACCTGGGCGATTTAACTTACGGGTGGTAATGAGGTCGATGGCGTTATAGCGTTCTAAAACTTGAATGTTGGGGTGGGCGAGTGCGCGCTCTTGCAGCGTTGTTTGCACTTCTTTACCTGTGGCATCGGCAGCGTGCAGAATACGTCTGTGGCTATGGCCGCCTTCACGGGTTAAATGGTAAGGTGCGTCTTTTGCATTACCGTCAGTGGTTTCTTCTTTATCGAAGGCGACGCCACATTCGATAAGCCATTGCATCGCACTCTTAGCATTTTCAGCAGTAAAAGTGACGACATCTTTGTCGCATAAACCCGCACCTGCGATTAATGTGTCTGCTACATGGGATTCGATAGTGTCACTTTCGTCGAAGACGGAGGCGATACCGCCCTGGGCGTAGTAAGTCGACCCTTCCGAGAGTGGGCCTTTTGAAAGCAGAATTACTTTTGCTTTTTCAGCAAGATGCAAAGCTAGTGTCAGACCTGCGGCACCGCTACCTATGACTAATATGTCAGATTGGTGTTCAACTACTTGTTTCATCGGGTATCATGATGTGACTGAAGAGTGCCAACTATGGTAAACCAACTCACGGATTATGGGTACTTTCCTTTTAACCTTACTTTTTTTGTATATTTTTTAGAACTTTTTCAAAGTACGCGAGTCTACATAAGTGAATATGATTCGAGCGACTGAGAAATCAGCATTTTAGATTTAGGAGAAGTCGGCTCGGATGAGTGGACAATTAAGTGATCAACAATTAGTTGAGCGCGTACAACAAGGTGATAAAAACGCTTTTAACCTGTTAGTGCTTAAATATCAAAGTAAAGTCATTAGCTTGATATCCCGTTATGTACGGAACCAAGCGGACGTTGCCGATGTAGCACAGGAAGCGTTTATCAAAGCTTATCGAGCTTTGCCAAACTTTCGCGGTGAAAGTGCATTTTATACTTGGTTGTACCGCATCGCAGTAAACACTGCGAAGAATTATCTCGTATCACAGGGGCGCAGAACGCCCGCTAATGATGTTGATGCAGAAGATGCCGAATATTATGAAGGCAGTGACGCGCTGAAGGAGTTCGCCTCCCCAGAACGGCTATTGTTATCGGAAGAAATCAAAAAAGTGATTTTCGATACCTTAGAAACGCTGCCAGAAGAATTACGAATGGCCATCTCGTTGCGTGAACTTGATGGAATGAGTTACGAAGATATTGCCATAGTCATGGATTGCCCCGTAGGGACCGTAAGATCGCGTATCTTCCGAGCTCGAGAGGCTATCGATAAAAAGCTCCAGCCGTTGCTGGAAGCCTAAATTCTTATTTTAAGAAACCCTTATATTTAGACAGGTGAAAAATGGATAAATTAGGTCAAGAATGGGTATCTGCCGCAGTCGATGGAGAGACTGATGCGCAGACCATGGCAGAGTTATCTGCTGATACACATTCACATGATAAATGGCATAACTATCATATGATAGGCGATGCCATGCGTGGCGAGTTGCCGCAGAATATTGTGTTAGATCTCTCTGCTAGCATTGCCGCCGCCATTGAGCTTGAGCCAGCGATAGTTGCGCCTAAGCATCATGCGTCTAACGTTGCTGCACCTGTAACCCCGCAAATTGCCGCCAATGCGCAGCAAAACCGCGTCGTACCTCTGTTTAAGCAATTTGGCCAATATGCCATTGCTGCCACGGTTGCCATGTTTGCGATTGTCGGTGTGCAGAATTACAATCAGAGCGCCGATGATGCCGCGTCACCTTCGCCCGTATTGATTACCAGACCGCTCATTGGTAGCGCATCACCTGTGAGCCTACAAACGGGTCCAGTTCAACAGAATCAAGGTTATACCAATGATCAGGTGAACGAGCAGCGTCGCCGAATTAATACTTATATTCAAGATCATATGTTGCAACAACGATTGAATACCGGTGCGGTTGTAGAGGACAATACCGAGGTCGTACCCGTTCCGGTCAATCAATAACGAGGAGTTAGCTTGCGTCTAATCCTGTTGGCTTTATTAGCCTTGGTCTTTCCTGCGATAGCGCAGGAAGATATGCCTGCCAAAGTCTGGCTCGAGAAAATGAGTCAGGCCTTACGAGAGAAAGAGTTTAAAGCATCGATTATTCAACTTCAGGCCGATCATATTCGGCCTTTGGTTTACCTGCACGGTAAGGTGAATAATCAAGAAGTTGCCTTTCTAGAATACCTTAACGGTCCACCTAAAAATGCTGTGCGTGTCGGCAATCGTGTCACCTTTATTGAGCACGACGAGCCTGCATACAGTATTGTTTCTAATCATATCCAAGGTGTTTGGCCTGCCGCTTTTTCTGCCAATATGGCGGATTTAGAAGTGGGTTATCAGTTTGTGCTTGGTGGTCGCACCCGTATTGCTGGTCGTCCGGGGCAAATGATCCGCCTGTTGCCCAATGATGAATTCCGTTATGGCTTTCAAATTTGGCTCGATATGGAAACCTATCTGCCGCTACGATACGACATGCTGACTCAAGATAAGCAATTGCTTGAGCAGATCATGGTGATTGAACTCATCGAATTCAGCGAGCCGCCAGCCATTTTGCAAGAAGCCTATAAGCAAGAATGGCCAGCAGTTATCGATCAAGCCGAGCGCCAAGATGGTCAAAACTGGCAATTTGCTTGGTTACCCGCAGGTTTTACTGTGGTAGTGCGTGATCACCATAGATTGATTGGCAGCCATGAGGCGGTGGAATACATAGCACTAACTGATGGGCTAGCGAGTATCTCCGTTTATGTTGCGAGAGCAAGTACAAGTCCATTGCCTGAGGAGTTAATCACCCGTAATGGTTTGTCGTTAGTCTCAGAAAAAGTGGGCAATGCCGAAGTGGTTGCTGTGGGTAAAGTGCCGACAGAAACCCTAACGCGCATTGCTAAAAGTCTGACGCTAGAATAGGACGCCGATTATGATGGAAGAAATTGCTAGAGTCGTCGCCAGTGATAGCCAAGGCTGGTTGACGGTTGAAGTCGAACTTAAGAGTACCTGCAAGAGCTGCAGTAACAGTGAGTCTTGCGGGACTTCTGCTGTGGCTCAGGCTTTTTCCTCGAAAACCCAGCAATTTTCGATTCAGAGTGAGCGCCGCTGCGAGGCGGGTGAGTTACTCAAATTAGGACTTCCCGAGAGCGTAATCCTCAAAGCTGCGGCATTAATCTATTTAATGCCGCTGTTTGGTTTGTTTGTTGGCGCGGCGTTAGGCCAATTTTTAGGCCAGTTGCTTGAGTTTAATCCTAACCTAGGTGCCATGGGCTTTGCGGCCGTTGGTGCCTTGCTTGCATGGTCTTTTGGTAAGCAAAAGGCCAAACGCTTAGAAGTCGATGCTCAACCTGTGATTTTGGCCTATTTGGGTATGAGCATCAATTTGCAAGAATTAACTTAATAATTTCAGTGCCTTATTTTTAATTAAAAAACAGCTAACTGCGGTTTTGGGCGTTGTTTTATCTGTCTGTCTTAAGTCGGAGTGAATGTGATTGGTATTGAAACCGCAATCAGGTACAATTTCGCTCCTTTGAACCGTATCCATTTTCAGTATTAGTCATTGCAGCATAATGAAACAAATTAGAAACTTCTCAATTATTGCCCATATCGACCATGGTAAATCGACGCTATCAGATCGTCTTATTCAGGTTTGTGGCGGTTTAACCGACCGTGAAATGGATGCTCAAGTTTTAGATTCGATGGATCTAGAACGTGAGCGTGGTATTACGATTAAGGCACAAAGTGTCACTTTGGATTACAAAGCCAAAGATGGCCTAGTCTATCAACTCAACTTTATTGATACCCCAGGTCACGTTGACTTCTCCTACGAGGTCTCGCGCTCATTAGCAGCCTGTGAAGGCGCTTTGCTGGTGGTTGATGCGGGTCAGGGCGTTGAAGCTCAGACACTGGCAAACTGTTACACCGCGCTGGATATGAATCTAGATGTGGTACCTATTTTAAACAAGATTGACTTACCACAAGCCGATCCAGAACGTGTTGCTGCCGAGATTGAAGATATCGTCGGTATCGATGCCATGGATGCTGTGCGTTGTTCGGCTAAAACCGGTGTCGGTGTCGACGAGGTTTTAGAAGTCATTGTTGCCAAAATTCCACCGCCAGAAGGCGATCCTAACGCACCATTGCAAGCCTTGATCATCGATTCTTGGTTTGATAACTACCTAGGCGTAGTGTCGTTAGTGCGCATTAAACACGGTAGCCTGAAAAAAGGTGACAAGTTTAAGGTGATGTCTACAGGACAAAACCACACTGCGGATCGCGTCGGTATTTTCACCCCAAAACAAACTGACAAAACCGAACTTAAAACCGGTGAAGTTGGCTTTGTGATTGCGGGTCTGAAGGAAATTCACGGCGCGCCCGTGGGCGATACATTAACTTTAGCCAAAAACGGTGCTGAAAAACCGTTACCTGGCTTTAAGAAAGTAAAGCCACAGGTATACGCTGGCGTATTCCCTATTTCTACCGATGAATATGAAAACTTCCGTGATGCGCTGAACAAACTTAGCCTGAACGATGCGTCATTATTCTTTGAACCTGAAAGTTCATCGGCACTCGGTTTTGGTTTCCGCATTGGCTATTTAGGCCTGCTGCACATGGAAATCGTCCAAGAGCGTTTAGAGCGTGAATACAACCTAGAGTTGATCACCACAGCGCCAACCGTAGTGTACGAAGTGGTGATGACCAACGGTGAAACGATTTACGTTGATAACCCGTCTGATTTGCCAGCGATTAACAACATCGAAGAAATGCGTGAGCCGATTGTTGAGGCCAACATTTTAGTGCCAAAAGAATACTTAGGTAACGTGATTACCCTATGTATTGAAAAACGTGGCACGCAAGTGAACATGGTTTACCACGGTAACCAAGTGGCTGTGACTTACCATCTGCCAATGGCGGAAGTGGTCATGGACTTCTTTGACCGTTTGAAATCCACTAGCCGTGGCTATGCGTCACTCGAATATAACTTTATTCGTTTCGATCCCGCTGACATGGTGCGTTTAGATATTCTCATCAATGGCGACAGAGTCGATGCCTTGGCTATGGTTATCCATAGATCCAACATTCGTCACCGTGGTTTAGCCTTAGTCGATAAGATGAAAGAGCTTATCCCGCGTCAGATGTTTGATATCGCGATTCAAGCGGCTGTGGGCAGTCAAATTATTGCCCGTTCAACCGTGAAAGCCCTGCGTAAAGACGTAACGGCTAAATGTTATGGCGGCGACGTTTCTCGTAAGAAAAAACTCTTAAATAAACAAAAAGAGGGTAAGAAACGGATGAAGCAAGTGGGTAACGTTGAGGTGCCACAGGAGGCATTCTTAGCGGTACTTAAGCTAAACGAGTAATCGTTAGCATAGAAATGACAATTTAGTTGACTATTGCGCCGCTGTTTGCGGCGCTTTAGTTAGGTTATCGTATTGGTTTATCACTTTGGTTTACCAAGGTCGAATACGGTAAGTTAACTAAAGTATGATATTCGCTGAGTTAGGCACCTTTAAATGATTTTAAAGCAGGAGTTCAATAAGCAATGGCAGCGTATTTTTCCATTATTCTAGTGCTAATCACCCTGATCTCGGGACTTATTTGGTTAGTCGATGTACTCGTATTCGCCCCTAAGCGTCGTGAGAATTTAGCGTTAGCCAAGGCCTCGCAAGCGACGTTAACCGAAGAAGCTGAGTACCTAATCATCCGTGAGTCGACCATAGTCGAAACCGCGCACTCTATTTTCCCTGTGATTGCCTTTGTATTGATTCTGCGTTCATTCATATATGAGCCATTTCAAATCCCATCGGGTTCTATGATGCCAACCCTCTTAGTTGGTGACTTCATTCTGGTGGAAAAATTCAGTTATGGGCTTAAAGATCCTGTATGGCGCACTAAACTGGTTGAAACCGGCGAGCCCAAACGCGGTGATGTGATCGTGTTTAAATACCCTGAAAACCCGACAATTGACTACATCAAACGTGTTGTCGGTTTACCGGGTGATAGAATTATTTACCGTAATAAGCAGTTGATGATCCAGAAGGCCTGTGGCGTTGAGCAAACAGCTTGCCCAGAACCACAAGTTATCGCCCGCACTGAAATCAGTCGTGGTGATTACAGCCAAGATGGCGTGCCATTACTGCGTTACACGGAGCAACTGGGCGAAGTCGCCCACGATATTTTGATTAACCCAAGTCGTCCCGACATGTTGGGATATTTTAAACGCGAAGGTAACTTACCTGCAGGTGAGTTTTTAGTGCCAGAAGGCCATTACTTTGCCATGGGTGATAACCGCGATAACAGCACCGACAGTCGTTTTTGGGGCTTTGTGCCAGAAGAAAACCTGGTCGGTAAAGCGGTAGCGATTTGGATTAGTTTTGAATTTGACCGTTCAAAAGCCGACTTCCTCCCAACTTGGGTGCCAAGCGGTGTGCGTTTTGAGCGTGTAGGTGGAATTAAATAGCATGGAACCGATTAAAAATTTGCCACGTTTGTGTCGTACTTTAGGTTACGAGTTCAAGAATATTGAGCTGTTGACTCAAGCGCTAACTCACAGAAGTGCGGCAAATAAACACAATGAGCGCTTAGAGTTTTTAGGTGATTCAATTTTATCTATTGTGATTTCTGATGCGTTATATCATCAGTTTCCGAAGGCGACTGAAGGCGATTTAAGCCGGATGCGCGCCACCTTAGTGCGCGGTGATACCTTAACTATCATCGCCCAAGAATTTAAGCTCGGCGATTATTTGTATCTCGGTCCTGGTGAATTAAAAAGTGGCGGATTTAGACGCGAGTCGATTCTTGCCGATGCGGTTGAAGCCATTATTGGCGCCGTTTACCTTGATTCCGATCTCGAAGTTTGCCGTGTATTACTGCTGAAATGGTATGCCGAACGTTTGGCCGAAATCCAACCTGGGATCAGCCAGAAAGACGCAAAAACCTTACTGCAAGAACATTTACAAGGGTTTAAAAAGCCGCTACCTGATTACCAAGTAATCAACATAGAAGGCGATGCCCACGATCAGACATTTACCGTTGAATGTCGTATTGAAGACTTGAGCCAAAGCGTCATTGGTGTGGCGAGTTCACGCCGTAAAGCCGAGCAAATCGCGGCCGCTCAAGTATTGGAGTTACTAAAGAAATGACCAAAAAAACAGACTTGTCAGGTATCGATGCTGCAAAAGCGGCAACTGAGCCGAGTTTAGATGAATTACTGGCAAGGATGAATGCGGCCGCGCCAACGCCGTCGGCCCATTACGATGTGACTTATTGTGGCATGGTGGCGATCATTGGTCGCCCTAACGTCGGTAAATCGACGTTAATCAACCGTTTGCTTGGTCAGAAGGTGAGTATTACTTCTAAAAAGCCGCAAACGACGCGCCACCGTATTATGGGTATTCATACCGATGGTCCTAAGCAAATCGTGTTTATCGATACACCGGGTTTGCACATTGAAGAGCAGCGGGCGATTAACCGCCTGATGAACCGCGCAGCGGCCAGTTCGCTTGCCGATGTGGCTATGGTCATTTTCGTGGTCGATGGCATGACGTGGACCGCTGATGATGAGATGGTGCTGAGCAAATTACGCCGTGGCGGCGAAGAGCGTCAGACGATTCTGGCGATCAACAAAGTCGACAATATCAAAGACAAAGAATCACTATTCCCGTATTTGGAAGAAGTCGCCAAAAAATATCCTTTCGATGAAATTTTGCCAATTTCAGCCAGCAAGGGTACTAACGTCCAGCGAATTTTAGAGCTGGCAGCAGCGTCGATTCCTGAAGGACCTTTCTTCTTCCCTGAAGATTATGTTACTGACCGTTCGCAACGTTTTATGGCGTCGGAAATTGTGCGTGAAAAACTGATGCGCTTCCTCGGTGATGAATTACCCTATGATGCGACGGTTGAGATCGAACAGTTTAAGATGATGGAAAATGGCGTTTATCAAATTAATGCCCTGATCCTCGTTGAGCGTGAAGGTCAAAAACGTATGGTGATCGGTAGCAAGGGCGAACGTATTCGTACTATTGCGACTCAAGCCCGCTTAGACATGGAAACCTTGTTTGATAATAAAGTCTTCCTCGAAGTGTGGGTGAAAGTGAAATCTGGTTGGGCCGATGATGAACGCGCCCTTCGTAGCTTAGGTTACGGCGACGATTAAGCATTAATTCCAGCGAGCGCGCTTACCGATGAAACGTGGCTATGTTCTGCATCATCGTCCGTATCGAGAGTCCAGTGTCTTAGTTAACCTCTTAGTTGACGGCATTGGACGGGTCGATGTGGTTGCCCGAACCGGCAGCGGTAAGCGCTCTATCAAGAGTATTCTCCAGCCCTTTCAACCGCTGATCTTCGAATTTAGCGGTAAGTCTGAATTAAAAACCTTAACTCAAGTCGAAGCTGCTGCGCCTGCTGTGCCTCTATCAGGCCAAAGTTTGTTTGCTGGCATGTATATCAATGAGTTATTGGTTCGCACTTTGTCTGTGCAGCACAACGCCGAAGAGTTGTTCCTCATTTATCATCAAGCTTTAGTCGGCCTTGCCGCGAAGTTTTGCCAATCCCAACTGCGTTATATTGAGCTCGCCTTGCTGAGAGAATTAGGTTTTATGCCTTCGCTTAGCCGCGATACTCAGGGCGAACCACTCGTTGCTGAAGATTATTACCAGCTCGTGCCTGAGTTAGGCTTTCAATTTGTGCTCAACTCCCGTGCTCGCAATGCCTATCAAGGTGCCATGTTGACGGCGCTTAACGATAACCAACTCACCGATGTGCATTTTTTGAGCGCTAAGTTATTGATGCGCTCCCTGTTAAAGCCATTACTCGGGACTAAACCTTTGCTGAGTCGACAATTGTTCGTCAGCGCTGCCACGCCAACCAAGATTGATGGGAATAATTCGCCCTAGCTCCTGTTTTTTTGTGTAAGCCTAAGTACAATAAGCCGCAATATCAGCGTTCAACATTAAGGAGTTCCCGATGAGCCGTATCTTATTGGGCGTGAATATCGACCATATTGCTACTCTGCGTCAGGCGCGTGGCACTAGTTATCCTGATCCTGTGCATGCCGCCGCCGTTGCTGAGCATGCTGGCGCCGATGGCATCACTATCCATTTACGTGAAGACAGACGCCACATCATAGACCGCGATGTGTATCTGCTGGCGAAAACCTTGAAAACTCGCATGAATTTCGAATGCGCTGTGACTGAAGAAATGCTTAACATCGCCTGTGAAATTAAGCCGACCTATGTCTGTTTAGTGCCAGAAAAACGTCAAGAAGTCACTACTGAAGGCGGTTTAGATGTGGCGGGGCAGTTAGATAAAATCACTGCTGCGGTTACTCGTTTGGCCGCTGAGGGCATTCAAGTTTCCTTATTTATTGACGCCGATAAAACCCAAATCGATGCCGCTGTTGCCTCTGGCGCGCCGCTTATCGAAATCCACACTGGCTGTTATGCCGATGCTAAAACGGAAGCAGAAGAAGCCACTGAGTTAGCGCGTATTAGCGAAATGGCAAAATACGCCCATGGAAAAGGTTTAGTGGTTAACGCGGGTCATGGTCTGCATTATCACAACGTGAAACCGATTGCGGCGATTCCTGAGTTATATGAACTCAATATCGGCCATGCGATTGTCGCACGTGCCGCGATTGACGGTTTAGCGACAGCAGTGAAAGACATGAAAGTGTTAATGCTTGAAGGTCGTCGAGGCGAATAATGGCGATTGTCGGCCTAGGCACAGATATCGTCGAGATTGAGCGTATTCAGGCCCATGTGGCGCGCGCAGGCAACAAGCTGGCGAAACGTGTGCTGACCGAGGTTGAGTTGGCCATTTATACTGCCCATAGTCAGCCAAGCCGTTATCTTGCCAAGCGTTTTGCCGCCAAAGAAGCTGCAGCTAAAGCGCTCGGTACGGGCATTGGCCGCGGCGTGTCGTTTCAGCATATTCACATTGGCAACAATGAGGATGGTGCGCCGACGATTCACTTTACCGAGGGGGCGCTTACGCGCTTACAGCAGCTTAAAGCGACGGTTGGGCATATCTCTATTGCCGATGAAAAATCCTATGCGATTGCGACGGTAATCATAGAGTCTCAATAAACCCGAGTTGGTGTCTGTCGGCGGTAAAAAAGGAACCTTAGGGTTCCTTTTTTTCATTTCTGGATGGGTATCAAAATCAGTACCAAACAATAAATGCAACAATTAGTTTACTTTCGCTGTTCAGCTTAATTGTTTTGCGCTAGTTTATGGCTTGCGCGTCGCTCAATTTGGCGCAGGTAAAAGCAGGGGCAAATGAAGAGGAACCCGACATGAAATCCGCCGCAGAGCAGTTATCGACCTACAAAAGTGTGCATTTAAATCATCGTAATATTCAGACCCATTTTATTGGTATCCCACTGATTATTTGGTCTGCTTTCCTGTTGCTGGCCACTGTACGTATTCCGCTGGGCAGTCTGGATGAGACCAGTTTAGCCGTGATTGTCGGCGTGTTAGTGTCGGCCTACTATGTCCGTTTACACTTAAGGCTCTCAATGGGGCTGATCTTATTTATGGTTCCTGTACTGCTCACAACTGAATGGGCGGCGCATATTGCCGGTGCCACTTGGCTTGCCCTAGGGGTATTTGTGGTGGGCTGGGTGTTCCAGTTAATTGGCCATAAATATGAAAAAGCCAAGCCTGCCTTTGTAGATGATTTGAATCAGTTATTAATTGGGCCATTCTTCTTGATGGCGGAAGTGTATTTTATGTTGGGCTTAGAAAAGGCGCTCAATGCCCAGATAACGCCGATGGCGATTGAAAAGCGCCGGGCACTTGAGGCTAAAAAGATTTAACTCGTTACATCACTTGGGAAAAGTATTGCTCGGGGGAGCAGTCGGCCGGACTACATATTAGTATGTGGTTCGGCCGATTTTTTATGGGGTAAATCGAAAGCTAAGCTCTGGGCGGGTGATAGTGCAGCGGTATGATTCGCACAGTTTTAATCATATTTTCTGCCACATCGATAATCTCTAAGGGATAACCGGCTAAACGTAAACTGGTGTTAGCTGAGGGGATTTCCTCTAGATATTCTAGGATCAGACCGTTGAGGGTTTTAGGGCCGTCGGTCGGGAAGTTCCACTTCATTTCTTTATTCAAATCGCGAATGGTAATGCTGGCATCGACTAAGTAACTGCCATCTTGCTGCACTTTGATATCTTCACTCGGCGTGGTTAACATTGAAGTAGTAAAGTCGCCGACAATCTCTTCGAGAATATCTTCGAGCGTCACTAGACCTTGAATGTCACCATATTCATCAACTACTAAGCCGATACGCTCTTTGTTCTGCTGGAAGTTAGCCAGCTGCACATTGAGCGGCGTACCTTCAGGCACAAAGTAGAGTTCTTTCACTGCGCGCAGCAGAGATGACTTGCTGAATTGCTCTTTCGATTGTAATCGCAGGGCATCGCGCAAATGAATAAAGCCCACCGCATCGTCAACTGTGTCGCGATACACTAACACTCGGGTGTGCGGGCTTTGGATCACCTGACGATTGATGACTTTAAATTCGTCATTAACGTTAATCCCGTAGATATCTGAGCGCGGCACCATAATGTCTTCAACGGTGACTTTCTCTAAATCTAGGATAGATAACAGCATTTCTTGGTGACGTTGGGGGATAAGTGCCCCAGCTTCATGTACGACAGTGCGCAACTCTTCTTGGCTCAACGCATCGCTGCTATTAACGGTTTTAATTCCCATCAAACGTAAAAAGCCTGACGTGATGAGGTTAACGCCTTTCACGAAGGGCGCTAATAGGATCAACAACCAGCGCAGCAGTATGCTGGAGGGGAAGGCAATACGTTCGGGATTTAGTGCGGCGATGGTTTTGGGGGTGACTTCAGCAAATACCAATACAACGAGTGTCAGCACACCAGTAGCGATGGCGACACCTAAGTCCCCCCAGAGGCGCATACCAATAATAGTGGCGATAGCCGATGCTAAAATATTGACTAAGTTATTGCCGATTAAGATTAAGCCAATCAAACGGTCTGGACGCTCAAGCAACTTCAGAGCTCTAATCGCCCCTTTATGGCCATTGCTGGCTAAGTGGCGTAGACGGTAACGGTTGAGTGTCATCATGGCGGTTTCTGAGCCTGAGAAATAGGCAGAGAATAGGATAAGCACTAGTAAAACGATCAGGAGTGCGCTTGTCGATATAGCGTCCAAAAAAGGCTCCAATATGGCCAGTAAACTTAAGTAAATACCGACATTTAAAAAAAGTGTCAAGTCGGCAGCGGCATTAACTGCCTTTGCCGACTTAAATGTTTAGTTGAGGATTAACTCTTTGACAATGCGCGCGCCAAAATAAGCGAGCGAAAGTAAGGTGGCGCCAGTCAAAGTGTAAATGACTGCGGTACGAATTTTACAGCCGACCCAATACTGTTGCCACAACATAGTAATGTATACAAACCAAGCCATTATCGACAGGATTGCCTTATGACCTTTGCCATCTGCAAACATGTCTTCAAGGAAGATAAAGCCGGTTGCGAGTGACAAACTGAGCAAGATAACGCCGATAATCACTAAATGATAAAGTTGTTTCTCAACTGTCATCAGTGGCGGAATACCTGGGCTCAGCATAAATTGTTTTTTCTTCAGCTTATTTTGGATCATCGCCAGTTGTATCGCATACAGGGCGGCAATCATCAGGGCACTGTAGGCCATGAGTGACAATACGACGTGGGCTAATACTTCAGGATAAAGCTCAAAATGCGTGATGAATTTAGGCGGTAATAACCAGAGTAGGGCGACCGAGAGCACAGAGCAGGCGTAAACCACAGGCACTACGACAATCACCTTTAGCCTGAACATCAACACAGTAAAAGTAAAGGCGATAATCCAGTTCACTAAGGAAATCACGTTCGTCAGGCTAAAGTTTTGCCCGTCGGTGGTGAAAATTACTTGGGATAATGCAGCAGCATGCAGAATGACCGCAATGGCCGCTATGCCTGCGACGGCGCGGCGATTCGGACCGTCGGGGTGGAACAATCGACTCGTCACTAGTACCAATGCAATGCAATAAAAAAACATGGCTGAGGCAGAAAAGATGACCATGGGTAATTAACCTATTTGTGTAGTTAAAGGTGCCTTATAAACGGGGCATACAGATCAATATTTTCCCTAGAATAACATGAGCTGTCGGCAAATGGGCAGTGACATGAGTTGCAAAATTTAGCAGATTCTTATTGTTAGGGTTAAATAGTGTGTTAACGACAATAAAACATGACTCAGCGCAAGTAAAACACTTAACCACAATCAAGATGGGTGCAGCAGTAGCATAATGCGCATGCATCGTTATAATACAGCCCATCAATCGAGATTCTTAAAGGTATAGAACAGGACGATGTTTGAGAACCTAACCGACAGACTGTCACGCACACTGAAAAATATCAGTGGCCGTGGTCGCTTAACTGAAGAAAATGTTAAGGAAACCCTGCGCGAAGTGCGTATGGCACTGCTGGAGGCCGATGTTGCCCTGCCTGTGGTGCGCGAATTCGTTAATAATGTAAAAGAACGTGCCGTTGGCCAAGAAGTCTCTAAAAGCTTAAGCCCTGGTCAAGCCTTCATTAAGATAGTTCAAAGTGAACTTGAAAAATCCATGGGCGAGGCGAATGAAGCCTTAGATTTAGCCACTCAGCCGCCAGCCGTGATCATGATGGCGGGTTTGCAAGGTGCGGGTAAAACCACCAGTGTGGCCAAACTGGGTAAATTTTTACGCGAACGCCATAAAAAATCGGTATTGGTGGTCAGTGCCGACGTTTACCGCCCAGCGGCGATTAAACAGCTTGAGACGTTAGCGCAAGAAGTCGCGGTGGAGTTTTTCCCATCGGACGTCAGCCAAAAGCCAATCGACATTGCGAAAGCGGCGATTGCCCACGCTAAATTAAAGTTCATCGATGTGGTGATCCTCGATACCGCGGGTCGTCTGCACGTCGACGAAGCCATGATGGACGAGATCAAAGGCTTACACGCTGCGGTTAAGCCTATCGAGACCTTGTTCGTTGTGGATGCTATGACAGGTCAAGATGCGGCGAACACGGCTAAGGCGTTTAACGAAGCTTTGCCACTGACAGGGGTTATCTTAACCAAAGTCGATGGTGATGCGCGCGGTGGTGCGGCGTTATCGATTCGTCATATTACTGGCAAGCCGATTAAATTCCTCGGTGTCGGTGAAAAGACCGACGCGTTAGAACCGTTCCATCCCGATCGTATTGCTTCGCGTATTTTGGGTATGGGCGATGTGTTATCGCTTATCGAAGAAGTTGAGCGCGGCGTCGATAAAGAAAAGGCCATGAAGCTGGCTTCGAAAGTGAAGCAGGGTGGCAGTTTCGATTTAGAAGATTTCCGTGAGCAGTTACAGCAAATGAAAAACATGGGCGGCATGATGAACATGCTAGAAAAACTGCCCGGTGTCGGCCAATTGCCCCCAGAAGCCTTAGCGCAAATCCAAGACGGCAAGATGACAGGCCAAATGGAAGCCATCATTAATTCGATGACGTCAAAAGAGCGTAAGAACCCAGATTTAATCAAGGGCTCACGCAAGCGTCGTATTGCTGCGGGTTCTGGCACGCAAATTCAAGATGTAAACCGTTTATTGAAACAGTTTACGCAAATGCAAAAGATGATGAAAAAAATGTCCGCTAAGGGCGGCATGCAAAAAATGATGCGCGGAATGCGTGGCATGATGCCGCCTGGAATGAAATTTCCAGGCCGTTAATCGGACATTTTTAGTTAAACCTAGCACTTTATCAGTCGGTTGACTCTGGCAACAATGAACTGCTAACTAAGGATGCAGGCGTAATAATCGCCATCTTTGGTTGCATTAGTTGGAAACTCAGGTAAAATCTTCCGGCTTTCTATCTGGGACTCTTCGCGAACACGGGGTTCCAGTTTTTATTTTTGCTTCAAAGCAAATCATTAGAGGATTGAAAACGCATGGTTACCATTCGTTTAGCTCGTGGCGGCGCAAAAAAGCGTCCATTTTACAACATCGTTGTTGCTGATAGCCGTAACGCTCGTGACGGTCGTTTCATTGAGCGTGTAGGTTTCTTCAACCCATTGGCCCGTGGCCAAGAAGAAACTTTACGTTTAGACCTAGCTCGCGTTGAGCACTGGGTTTCTAACGGTGCAGCTGCTACAGAACGCGTAGCAAAATTGATCAAAGACGCTCGTAAAGCAACTGCTTAATAGCGTTAAGGTATAGATTGATGAGCAGTAACCAACAGCCAGTCGTACTGGGGAAATTAGGCTCCTGTCATGGCATTAAAGGTTGGCTGAAAATCACCGCCTATACCGATTCTGTTGAAGGTATCTTTGACTACTCGCCTTGGCTTATTAAAGAAAATGGTGAGTGGCGCGAAATAAAGGTCACCCAGTGGCGTTATCAAGGCAAGGCCGTTGTTGCCTTACTTGATGGCGTAGAAACACGGGAGCAAGCGCAAATGCTCACAAATTGTGAGATTGCGATTTTGCCGGAACAGATGAACGATTTGCCAGCAGATGAATTCTACTGGCGTGATCTCATCGGTTGCGAAGTGGTCAATACAACTGGCTATAACATGGGGATTGTCGATCAGATCGTGGAAACAGGATCGAACGACGTATTACTCGTTAAAGCCAACGCTAAAGATAGTTTCGGCAAAGTGGAACGTATGATCCCCTTTGTCCCTGAGCAGTTCATCAAAACGGTGGACCTGCAAGGTAAACAGATTTTAGTGGATTGGGATCCTGACTTCTAAGTCGAGGTACAACAGATGTGGTTAGGGGTAATAACCCTGTTCCCAGAGATGTTCCGTGCCGTGACAGACTTTGGAGTTACGGGTCGAGCCGTGAAAAACGGCCTGCTCGAGTTGCACACGTGGAATCCCCGTGATTTCACCCATGATAGACATAATACGGTAGATGACAGGCCTTACGGCGGTGGTCCCGGAATGTTGATGATGGTGCAACCCTTGCGCGATGCCATTCATGCAGCGAAAGCCGCAGCGGGTGAAGGTGCGAAGGTGATTTACTTGTCACCTCAAGGACGCAAGCTGGATCAGCAAGGCGTCACTGAGTTGGCTCAATCATCACGTTTGATTTTGGTCTGTGGTCGATACGAAGGTATTGATGAACGCATCATTCAAACGGAAGTGGATGAAGAGTGGTCGATAGGGGATTACGTGCTTTCGGGCGGCGAATTACCGGCGATGACTCTGATAGATTCAGTATCGAGATTGGTTCCTGGCGTGCTAGGAAAACAAGCTTCGGCGGAGCAAGATTCTTTCTCCGACGGTTTACTGGATTGTCCACATTACACTCGCCCTGAAAGCCTTGATGGTGTTGACGTACCGGCAGTGCTGCTAAGTGGCAACCACGAACAAATTAGACTCTGGCGTTTACAGCAAAGCCTTGGTAGGACTTTACTGAGACGGCCAGAATTATTGCAAAATCTAGCTCTGACTGACGAACAAACGACTCTATTAGCGCAGTTCGTTGAAGCAATGAACAAGCATGCTTAGTCGTAGCTCAGTTAATTCTAGAACGGAGTAAGTTATGAACAACATCATTAAAATGCTCAACGATGAGCAAATGAAACAAGACGTACCTGCGTTTGGTGCTGGTGATACAGTAGTAGTTCAGGTTCGTGTTAAAGAAGGCGATAAAGAGCGTTTACAGGCTTTTGAAGGCGTTGTAATTGCTAAGCGTAACCGTGGTCTGCACTCTGCATTCACAGTACGTAAAATCTCTAATGGCGAAGGTGTTGAGCGTGCTTTCCAAACGCACAGCCCACTGATCGCTAGCATTGAAGTTAAGCGTCGTGGTCGCGTTCGTCGCGCCAAACTGTACTATCTGCGTGATCGTTCAGGTAAATCTGCACGTATCCGTGAGAAGCTGGCAACTAAGTAATAGTTACCGCTACAGAAAACAAGACGTAGTGTTCGCACAGAAAACCGCCCTAGTGGCGGTTTTTTGTTGCTGTTTTTTGAGTATTTATACTTGATCTAAAGAGAATGAACAGGCATAGTGGTCGCCTGATTGTAATGGTGTAGCATTACAAGAGTACATTGCGATGGATTTACGCTATTTTTCTTCCGAAATGAATGCCCAAGCTGACTTGAAGTCCTGCTTCGACAACTGGGTTAAACACTAAGTCTTAGGTGGTAAGCATGCAACAAGATACGATTAACAACGTACACATCAGTTCAGAAAAAGTCTTAATCACACCGCAAGAGCTTAAAAATGCCTTGCCACTCTCTGAGCATGCTTATCGTTATATCCTCAATGCCCGCAAAACCGTGGCTGATATTGTCCATAAGCGCGACAATCGAGTATTGATCGTCACCGGGCCTTGCTCCATCCATGATATCGCCGCCGCTAAGGAATACGCTTTAAGGCTTAAAACCTTGCACGATGAACTCAGTGATGAGTTTTACATCTTAATGCGAGTGTACTTTGAAAAGCCGCGTACTACGGTCGGTTGGAAAGGCATGATCAACGATCCCGATATGGATGAATCCTTCGATGTCGAAAAAGGTCTGAAAATGGCCCGTGAGCTGATGATTTGGTTGGCCGAATTAGGGCTACCAGTCGCCACTGAAGCGCTTGATCCTATCAGCCCTCAGTACATTTCTGAGCTAGTGACTTGGTCGGCCATCGGTGCCCGCACCACTGAATCGCAAACCCATAGGGAAATGGCATCGGGTCTTTCTATGCCAGTTGGCTTTAAAAATGGCACCGATGGTAAGCTCGATGTGGCGATTAATGCGCTAAAGTCAGCGGCCAGCAGTCACAGATTTATGGGCATTAACCAACAGGGCCAAGTCGCCTTATTACAAACTGCGGGCAATCCCGATGGTCATGTGATTTTACGTGGCGGTGCATCACCAAACTACGATGCCGCAAGCGTGGCAGAATGTGAGGCACAGCTTCACAAAGCCAAACTCAATGCACGTTTGATCATCGATTGCAGCCATGGCAATTCATCCAAAGACTACAGCCGCCAAAAGCCTGTGTGTGAAGATGTGTTCGAGCAGATTTATAACGGCAATAAATCGATCATCGGCGTTATGCTTGAAAGCCACTTAAATGAAGGCAATCAAAGCTGCGATAAGCCATTAAGCGAGCTAGCTTACGGTGTATCTGTGACAGATTCCTGTATTAACTGGGAAAAAACAGAAACCATTTTACGTGACGGCGCGGTGAAGTTATCTTCAATACTCCCGGCACGCTTCGATATGCTTAAAGTTGCTAACGCTTAAATTGGCGACAGCTTAATGGACTCAGGTATGAATGAAAAAACAACGGCCGAATTAGAACATCTTCGCGGCCTGATTGATGGTGTCGATCAGCAATTATTGCATTTACTGCGTAAGCGCTTAGATCTCGTGGCGCAAGTGGGCACAGTGAAACACGGCGCCGGTTTACCGATTTATGCACCGCAGCGTGAAGCCGCCATGCTCGCTAAACGCCGCGAAGAAGCGAAAAGCATGGGGATTGCACCGCAATTAATTGAGGATATTTTACGCCGCTTGATGCGCGAGTCTTATCTCAATGAAAAAGATGTAGGCTTTAAGCAAGTTAAAAAAGATCTCGGCTCAGTGGTGATTGTCGGCGGTAAAGGGCAACTCGGTGGACTGTTTTCACAAATGCTGACCTTATCTGGCTACCAAGTGAATCTGCTCGATAAAGATGATTGGCAGCAAGCAGATAGCCTATTTGCCGATGCGGGCATGGTGTTAGTGACTGTGCCGATTGCGATTACTTGCGAGCTTATTCGCGAAAAGCTGACCCAATTACCAGCCGACTGTATTCTGGCGGATTTGACCTCCATCAAGACAGAGCCGGTTAAAGCCATGCTTGAGGCGCATTCTGGTCCTGTCGTCGGTTTCCATCCTATGTTTGGTCCCGATGTGGGCAGTCTGGCGAAACAAGTCGTGGTGGTGTGCCACGGTCGTGAGCCTGATAAATACCAATGGTTACTCGAGCAGATCGCAATATGGGGCGCGCGGATTGTCGAAGCAGAGCCTGAACGTCACGACAGTGCGATGCAGTTAGTGCAGGCAATGCGTCACTTTTCGACCTTTGTGTATGGTTTGAATCTGTGCAAGGAAGAGGCAGATATTGATACTTTACTGCAATTTAGCTCGCCGATTTATCGCTTAGAATTGGCTATGGTAGGGCGCTTATTCGCCCAAAGCCCAGAGCTTTACGCCGATATTATTTTTGCCCAGCAAGATAGCCAGCATGCTATTGGTGATTACTTAGATAACTACCGTGAAGCGTTAGAGCTGCTAAAACGCGGCGACAGGAACGAGTTTATTAAGCAGTTCCAAACCGTCGCTAAATGGTTTGGGGATTTTGCCCCTCAATTCCAGCGTGAAAGCCGTATTATGCTGCAATCGGTCAATGATATGAAAACCAATTAATAAAGAGTAAGTTACTCTTAAAAACGCCCATCATTGACGGGCGTTTTTTTATGGATTTTTGGCAGGTCTTATTGCCTTTATTAGTGATTGCTTAAGGTGATCGTTCTCTAACATTTAGCATTCCATTCTAGAAATGACTGTCGCTTATGGCGTGTTTAGGTAGACTAGTTTTAAACATGCAAAAATAAAGCATGAATTTAAATTAGGAGTCTATCCATGTTCTGTATTCAATGTGAGCAAACCATTCGTACACCCGCTGGCAATGGTTGTAGTTATTCCCAAGGTATGTGTGGCAAGTTGGCGGCAACGTCTGATCTGCAAGATTTGTTGATTTATATGTTGCAAGGCGTGTCTGTGTATGCGGTTAAAGCCCGCGAGCTGGGCATTATCGATGCTGAAATTGATAGTTTTGTGCCTAAAGCCTTTTTCGCGACCCTCACCAACGTAAATTTCGATGACGAGCGCATTATGGCCTATACCCAGCAGGCGGCTCATTATCGTACTCAGTTAAAAGCTTCTTACGAAGCGGCTTGTGAACAAGCGGGTATTGCCGTTGAGCAAGTGCCGCAAGTCGCTCAGTTAGTGCTGGGGACCAGTAAGATTGAAATGCTAGCGCAGGCACCAATTGCACTGCTGAATAAAGATAAGCATGACGTTCATGAAGACATCATGGGGTTAAGACTATTGTGTTTGTATGGCCTTAAGGGCGCGGCTGCTTATATGGAACATGCTCGCGTGCTGGGACAGACTGATGCCAATGTTTCAGGGCGCTTCCATGAAATCATGTCTTTCTTAGGTGAGCCGAGTGTCGATGGCGATAAACTATTTACCACTGCGATGGATATTGGTCAGTTGAACTACCGCATAATGGCCATGTTGGATGCGGGTGAAACTCAGGCCTTTGGTCATCCAGAGCCAACGGTGGTGAATACTAAGCCCGTTAAGGGCAAGGCAATTTTAGTCTCTGGTCATGATATGAAGGATTTAGAGCTTATCCTTGAGCAGACAGTCGGTAAGGGCATCAATGTGTTTACCCACGGCGAAATGTTGCCCGCACTGGCGTATCCTGCCTTTAAAAAATACCCACAGCTTGTCGGTAATTACGGCAGTGCTTGGCAGAATCAACAGCAAGAATTTGCCAATTTCCCTGGCGCTGTGGTGATGACGTCCAATTGTATTATCGACCCCAATGTTGGCAGTTATAGCGATCGTATCTTTACTCGTAGCATAGTGGGTTGGCCTGGTGTGGTGCATATCGAAGGCGATGATTTCTCGGCTGTGATTGATAAAGCGTTAGCATTAGAAGGCTTTATCTACGATGAAATCCCCCACACTATCACCATTGGTTTTGCCCATAATGCTTTGATGGCGGCAGCGCCAGCTGTGGTTGAAAATGTAAAAAGTGGCGCGATTAAACACTTCTTCCTCGTTGGCGGCTGCGATGGTGACAAGGCCGACAGAAGCTACTTTACTGAACTTGCTAAATCCACACCTAAGGATTCAATAATCCTGACGCTAGGCTGCGGTAAGTACAAATTCAATAAGCTCGAATTTGGTGATATTAACGGTATCCCACGCTTGCTCGATGTGGGCCAGTGTAACGATGCCTATTCTGCGATTCAGTTAGCGATTGCGTTAGCTGAAGTATTCGAATGTGATATCAATGAATTACCATTGAGTTTAGTGCTCTCTTGGTTCGAACAAAAAGCCATTGTGGTGTTACTGACACTGTTGTCACTCGGTGTGAAAAACATTCGCACAGGCCCGACACCACCTGCATTTTTAACCGCCAATCTCGCCAAAATTTTGGAGGAGAAGTTTGGCTTACGCAATACCACCACAGTTGAGGCCGATTTAAAGACCATGTTGAACGTGGCGTAAATCAGTCGGTGCTCATTGCTGCAGTCCGCTGAGTATTGTGGCTTAAATCAGCAATGAGTGGTTGCTTGACTGCGGTTTTAATTTCGATTTTGCCGAGGGTTAAAACCGCAGTGTGTTGCAGGTAAAAATGTAATGAATGCGATAAATTTGAGTGTGATGGCAGGGGCGAAAGCGCTCCATAAACCCAAAAGTGTTAACCCAGTAGACGGTGGGCCAGCGCAAATCGGAGCAGGGCTAAGTGAGCTGGTGTGCGTTGAACGCTGGAATGAAACTATCGATGTGGTGAGTTTTCGTTTTCAGGCGGGCGAGCCGATGAAGTTTGACTATAAGCCCGGCCAGTTTATGACCTTTGTGCTCGATATTAACGGCGAGCAAGTGTGCCGCAGTTATACCTTGTCGTCATCACCATCGAGACCCTATTCCTTGATGGTGACGATTAAGCGTGTGGCGGGTGGACTGGTGTCTAATTATCTTATTGATCACTTGCAGCCAGGCCAGCGTGTGCGCGTACTGCAACCGACGGGGCAATTTAACTTAGTTGATATCCCTGCGGCGAAATACTTGTTTTTGAGTGCAGGTTGCGGCATTACGCCCATGTATTCGATGTCACGTTATCTAACTGATACTCAAATTGATGTCGATATTGCCTTTGTGCACAGCGCGCGCTCAGACGCCGATATTATCTTTAAATCATCATTGGAGACGATGGCAAACCGCTTTAACGCATTCAAACTCAGTTATGCGCTGAAGTCGGCGACCGAATCACTTTTATTCTCTCCAAAGATAAGCTTTGATATAGGGCGATTAACTGCGCAGATGCTGCAAACCTTAGTGCCTGATGTTACTGAGCGAACGGTTTATCTCTGCGGGCCTGAGCCTTATATGCAGGCAGTAAAAGTGTTATTGGCCGAACTCAATTTTGATATGAGTCAGTTACACCATGAGAGTTTTGCCACCGCGGAGAAAGCCGCACGTCATCAGCTTATGCAAGCAAATTCACCTACTGAAACGCATGATAATCCACAAGCAGAGGCTTTTACCTTGCCTATTTTTAACTTAGCTATTGGGGATCGCAGCACAAAGCTAGCACAAGGGCAGAGTTTACTTGAGGGAATCGAGTCTGAAGGATTACCGATTATTGCGGCTTGTCGTTCGGGCGTATGCGGTGCGTGTAAGTGTCAAGTCTTGGAGGGAAAAACCACATCAACGAGTGTGATGACACTGAGTCCTGCGGAAATTGACGCGGGGTTTGTGCTGGCGTGCTCTACAACGTTAACGTCCGATGTGAGACTAAAACTCTAGCGCGCTGATTAGTGATAGTTATACAGGACTTATCAGGCTTATTCTTAAATGGATGGAAATATTTCTAATCCTTAGTTGCGCTTATCTCAGTGAGAACGTAAGGTTAATGACAAGGGCGTATGATGTTTGCGCCCAGTCCATTAGTCTGGCTGGAGTCTCTCAATGACAATGACAACCACTTATGCCGCAAAAATTGAAGACCGTTCTCTTGGGCATTTGTTGTACGCCTTGATGTCGGGCTTTCCCTTATTATTACTTCCCGTGCTGCTAAGTTTGTTCATTAATGTTTCCCAACGTCAATCCCATGGTAATCCATTATTGGCGTCGCATTTGCGTTGGCAACGGCATTCTAATGTCGCCTTTCTTGGCTTGTTAGTGCTGGGCTATTGCGTGCCGTTAACTTGGCTCAGTCTTTCGATTTATCTCTTTGGGATCATTTGGTTTTGCCACAGGATCATTAAAGGGTGGTTAAGTCTATTGGATGGTTTAGAAATCTAAACTTGTGCTAGAGTCTCTAAATTGATGATATTTAGAGGCTCTTATGTCCAGTTACCAAATTCTGTGTATCCTCTGCGCCTTGGCGTTAGTCACTTCGGTTGTCTCTTCACGCGTCCATAAATTGCAGGAAACTGTGGCCATTACGGCTATCGCCTTAGGTATGAGTTTGTTATTGCTCCTAGGGGGAAAGGCCTTAGGCGGACATGTTTATTTGTATTTTGTATCAGGCTTAGAGAAGCTCGATTTTCAAGCCTTGCTGCTCAATGGCATGTTAGGTTTTTTACTCTTTGCCGGTGCATTGCAGATCCGTTTAAAAATACTAAGGCATCAGAAGTGGGAGATTTTAATTCTCGCCTTTGTCAGCACTTTATTATCGACCTTTATCATAGGAGGACTGTTATTTTGGGTCGCACCTATGGTGGGTCTACCGCTACAACTCAACCACTGCTTGCTGTTTGGCGCCTTGATTTCTCCCACCGATCCCATCGCCGTTTTGGCTATTTTAAAGAAAATGGGTGCACCGGAAGATATTGCTATCCAAGTGGAGGGTGAGTCTTTATTTAACGATGGTATAGGGTTAGTGATTTTTGTGGCGATATCGCAAGTTGCTTTTTCCACTGAGCCACTGACATTTATCCATGTCTCTGAGTTATTTATCCATGTCTCTGAGTTATTTATTCGTGAAGCGGTAGGTGGGGTCATTTATGGCGGCATACTTGGCTTTTTATTGCATCATTTTTTCCGCTACTGTGAGGAAGAAACGCAATTGATGCTGGTTACACTGTTGATCCCAACCGCGGGTTATGTGATGGCGGAAGTGTTTGGAGTTTCTGGACCTTTAGCTATGGTGAGCGCGGGGATCATCATAGGTAATTTCAGTGTGCCTAAATTTTTTGCTCGCAACGAGCGAGTGAAGTTACTGACATTTTGGTCGCTGATTGAATCCTTCTTCAATGCTTTACTCTTCCTACTGCTCGGCTTACTGCTTTTGTTGGTTACTTTTAAAGCACCATTGTGGTGGTTTATGTTTGTGGCGATTCCATTGGTATTATTGGCGCGTGCCGTGAGCGTGTTATTACCTTATTTGGGCTTTAGGTTGTTTAAGTCTTACAACCCCTATGCAGAGACGATTCTGATTTGGGGTGGTTTAAGGGGAGGATTAGCACTCGCGATGGCGATGAGTTTACCTGAGGGGATTGTCATCGATGCTATTGGTGGTGTGGAGCTGAGGGAATTATTGTTAGTGATGACCTATGCCGTCGTCGTATTTTCGATTTTAGTGCAGGGCTCTACTATGACAGGGCTTATCCGCAGGAGTAATGCGGTTACCGAACCATCGAGGGCTGTCGGCTCTTCTGAAAATGCATAAAGGATGACTGGGCAGCGATAGTAAACAATATTAAGCCTGTTAGTCATCACGCTGACTTGCAGGCTTATTTCAGTCAATCAGGGATAAAAGAAGTCTCATTTATCCCTGAATACACTTCGAACTAACCCCATTTCACTTTAAATTAAATCACTCAAGATCAAAGTTTTAGACCGCCCGATATAATTCCCGCACTACAGCGCTAATTAAGTTAAGCGACTCAGAGTCATTATTGCTGTCGAGTGGGCAATTGAGTATCAATCCATCCACTTTAAGCTGCTTAATACCTTGGGTTTGAACCAGCAGGGCATCATCCGAAACGGCATAGCTAGGGTTGATCAAAATGGGCAAATGACTCGTGGCTTTAATCTGGATCAGGCTCGCCAAATCGAGTGAGGGTAGATTGGCGTTATTTAAGGTTCTAATGCCAGAGTCACACAGAATAAGTTGCTGATTGCCTTGGCTTAAGATAATTTCTGTTGCCGTGAGTAATTCTTCAAAACTTGCCATATCGTTACGTTCAAGTATTAAAGGTACAGGTAAGGTGCCCGCTTGGATGAGTAAGGTTTGATTAAACATCTGCTTACCCGCCAAGAACAGCATATCGGCGTGCTGAACGGCTAATGGCATATCGGCTTCTTGCTCTATGGCAATAATGCACACTAGACCATATTGGTGCAGGATTTGACGCAGTTTAGCTAGGGTCACTTCCGCCATAGCCACTTGATTAACGCTATTGAGCAGAACCGCTTGGAATCCTGCTTCTTTAAGCTGTTTCACTTGCTGCTCGAAAGCCGATAACGCTAAGTGTGAAATATCATTATTCAGTGTGATTTGTGCTATGGCACCGACATGCCCGGCACCGATTGTCATTGCACCGCAGTTGATCTCACTAGCTTGCTCTTTATAGGCTTTACTATATCGAACAGGGCTGGTATTTGCTCCATTCTCGCTGATAACTTGATCCTTAGAGGTGCTAGGTTCAATCAGTAACTGGCTGTTGCTCAGCTGCGTGGGCTTAACTGTTTCGCAAGGATAACAGCCTAATACTTTGATAAAACGGGTGATCCGCTCGAGTTGCTTTAAACCCGCCTGCATAGATTCACTGGAGATATTCGCATCGATATCCAAATAGAACATCTCTTCCCAAGGTGTTCCTGGAATCGGGCGTGACTCTAATTTGCTCATGTTTAACTGATGCGCTTTCAGAACCAACAGGGCTTCTACTAATGCACCGGCTTTTTGGCCCGTCGCCATAATCAATGTGGTCTTAGCGGGTAACTGCTCTGGTACGGCAACGGCTTTGCGAGCAACAACGATAAAGCGACTTTGGTTGATCTTCTGATTAGCTAAACCTGCTTCTATGGACTCAAGCTGATAGAGTGCACCACCTTCGGCGCTGCCAATCGCTGCAGCACTGTTATCTGGACTTTGGTTTACCTTTTCCATTGCTTCTGCGCTGCTTGAGCAGTATTCCAGTCTCAAGTCTTTGTGTTGAGTTAAATATCTGCTGCATTGGCTAATAGGCTGAGGGTGGGCATAGACAGTTTTGATATCAGCTAATTTACTGCCAGCTTTTCCTAGAAGGCAATGGCTGACTTCAATCGTCGTTTCACCAACGATCGATAAACTGGTGTGCTGCAGTACATCGTAGACTTCATTGATTGAACCTGAAGAAGTGTTCTCAATCGGTAGGAAACCATAATCAGCATGCCCAGACTCAACGGCTTGCACTATTTCATCGAAACTTTGGCAACCTAAGTCTAGCATTTCAACTTGGCGGCGTTGGCAATAGCGGGTCGCTGCGAGATAAGAGTAAGAGCCTCGTGCACCGAGGTAGGCGATACAATACTGCTGTTTTTGTGTTTCTGGGTTGGCACGGCCGTGAAGGTAAGCTTGTTGATTCAATACTGAATCTTCAATGATGCTCTGATAAAGGGAGATAACATAGTGGGCATCTAATCCCTTTTCTCTGCCTTCTTTCACTAGCCTAGCGAGCAGTTCTTTTTCCCTTTGAGTATCTCTGATGGGTCTGACATCCACTTCTTTACTACGGGCCACTTCTAGACTTAAGCGACGGCGCTCTGCGAGTAATGCCAGCAGTTCATTATCCAGATTGGTGATCTGCTCTCGGGTTTGATTTAAAGGCTGTGGTGTATGCATTCTGACCTCAATTGCCGCCATGTATTTTATCAATCGTTTAAGACAAAAAAGCCTCCCAGTTGGGAGGCTTTGGATTTTTACTTTCGTTTTTACACAGTAAATCCGCCTCCTAGAGTGGGGGTGTAAAAAAGAAAGTAAAAAAAGCTGCTGTTATCATTTTCATGGTCTTAAAACTAAAGGGCTAGGGCTTAGCTGTCAATCAAAACTTTCTCACAGACAGACTAAAAAGAAAGCGCACCCGGGGGTGCGCTGGTTTGAGTATGAATATATGGTCAAGCGAGTTTATCCTCCTTATAGTCAGTGTGGGACAAGGTAAAACACTCGTTTATCTTACATTTACGTGTAACAGTAAAACGTTAACAACTCACTAGATAACGACTTGCATTTACAATGAACATTAACAAGTACTTTATACGGCATAGTGTATAACATTGAAACTATGCTGTTTTGCAGTACCAGCGAACTTACGTTGACATGTCTTGCACTTATATTTTAACAATTAACACTTACATGGTTCTATAACATTAAAAACTAAAACTAACAAAACGAACATTTAAAATAAACGATTTACGGCTCATTAGTTGTACTAGGTACATATTGCTGTAAAAACAGCTTAGCCTTGTCATGCGTTTAGGTCTTGCTACTTACGTTATTACTTTTCACTTTAAAACCTAACGTGTTAATACTTGGAGCATATAACAAACTCTCATTTACTGTTATTGCATTTTTCGTCAAGTCTAGATGCCCTCCTTTTTAGTTGATAATTAAACATTATTTAAGGTGTCTATAAAATATCAAAACTCAACTAACGGTAAAAGTTAACACATTACATAAAAATATTAATACGATTTACAGTTTTTACTATACAAATAACACTAAGTAAACTAATAACTTTTAATAAAACCAACGTATTGCACTTGCATTAAACACTTACATTAAATCTCACGCTAAAAACGCTAACTTACATATCAGTGTAAATATGACTCACTTCAAATCACTAATCTACATCTAACTAAATGTGACAGTTGTTACCTCATTTATCTCGATGTTTAGCACGAATTGGTGCCGACCCGTTTTACAATAAGCACTTTTGGTAAAGTAGCTTATGTTAATGTGACTTTTGTTTATTTTTACCTGGGCCTCCATTGTGGATATAAAAAATTGGATAGTTAAAGGTTTCGCTAATGTACTCGTTTGTACTTGTTGCGCTGTACTCAGCTCCTTATGTTTACTCTGGTATTCAGCAATGCCGCCTGTTTCTGGTGGTCGTCCTGTTATTCGGTCAAAATTGAGCACTACTTTTAGTAAATGCCAACATACTTGATTGTAACTAATATCAACAATATCAATATTATCAAATTGTTCGCTTTGCGTTGCCTCCTTTCTTAACTTACTATTGAAAGTGGAACCTAGTTGAAAGTATAACGTTGAGCTTTTGAACGTGGAAATTATAAGTAAAATTAATTATTAACAGTAAATCTTAGAACTTAAAACTATATAGCTTAGATTGGTCGTTCTCCTTAGTTATATCCAGTAACGTTATTTATAAAAAATATCTGTTAATCAATATATGTAAATCAAAATTTAAAGTAAATCAACATTTGAAACGATTTAAATTCGCACCACTTCGATTCTTGCTGTCACTTTGTAAAGTGTAGTAGGTATTTAGTCAAACGAACTGTTTTTTTCATCATTAAAATGATTGCACTAAGCTTTTGTAAAAACTGTGATCTGATTAAATATTTCTACTTTATTGCTCTCAAAGTGATGCGTTTCTCGCACTCACTAAACTTAAATTATGCCGCATCTTCCTCCTCGTACTCGTCGTCAACTTCAACAATATTATTAGTCGGTGTTAATGATGTGGAACGTTGTGCTTCCGGTTTGTGTGTTATGCGATTGAGCTGCTTCTCTAATTTTTGGCCCATAGCGTTAATCGCAGTATATAAATTTTCATGTTTTGCTTGAGCGAAGAGTTCTCCATTTGGGATGCCAACCGATGCTTCAATTTTGAAACCAGGTTTCTCCTCCGTAATGATTACATGGGGATTTATCATTTGCACATCATGCCTTGAAAGTTTTTCGAAACGGCTTTCAATACGTTCGCGAATAGGAGATGTGACTTCAAGTTGCTTGCTAGTAATCTTTAGCATATTTCGAACCTTCTGTTGTTTCCTTGGATTTCAGATTACCAAGGTCTGCACTATAAAACGAGATCTAGATCACATTTTTGTGCCAGTTAGTTACTGTTCGTTGGATATTTGATCACTTAGACAAATATCAATAATTCCTGGCCAAAAAGCCTTGTATTGCCTGCTAAATCGGGTCATATTCGATGGGATAACTCCGCAGTCTTTGCCCTTATTTACTTATATTTACTTTAAGTTTCATCCCAAATCCCGATAAAATACCTCAACTTATTTCATTCGTTCACTTTGAGTTTGCCCATTTTATGAATACTGAACACGTTAAGATTAAGGTCTGGGATTTACCCACGCGAATTTTCCATTGGGGCATGGTGTGTCTGTTGGCGCTTCTATGGTGGAGTGCTGACGCTGGCGAAATGCAGTGGCATCAAATTTTTGCTTATAGTTTGCTGATCCTCATTGGATTTAGGATCTTCTGGGGGATCATTGGTAGCGATACGGCAAGGTTTAGCCACTTTGTTCATCACCCTAAGGTTGTGCTCGACTACTTGAAAGCAATCAAAACCAAGGGAATGTCCGTTGTGCTGGGGCACAATCCTATTGGTGGCTACATGGTTGTCGCACTGATTGGGATCATTAGCCTGCAATTAGTCACAGGCCTTTTTGCGACCGATGATATTTTTACCGAAGGTCCGCTCTATAGCTATGTCAGTTCAGATACCAGTGGATTTTTGACTTGGCTACATAAGATGAACTTTAACCTTATCCTAGCGCTGAGTGCCATTCATGTACTGGCAGTGGTTATCCATGCCATCAAGGGCGATAAGTTAGTTGGTGCTATGCTCAGTGGCTACAAGAAGGTCTCTAAGGTGACACTGTCATCAAGCGTGAATCGTGATCTTACATTCAAGTCAGAGTGGCTTGCCTTAGTGCTGCTGGCTGTATTAGCGGCTGTGGTCTTTGTGTATTTAATGTGGCCGATAGTGCAAGTGCTATAGTTTTACGCAGAGTGTTTGAGTAACAAAAAGCCTGCTAATAAGCAGGCTTTTTGATGGACGATGTCCCGTCCTGAAATACGTTGACATAAAGAGGACTTCTTTATGACAACATCAATTAACTCAAGCCGTAAGCGCACACAACGAGATTACACCTTAGCCTTTAAATTAGGCGTTGTAGAGCGTGTTGAAAAAGGCGAAATGACGTACAAACAAGCCCAAGCTCGTTTTGGTATTCAAGGCCGTTCAACCGTACTCGTTTGGCTTAGAAAACATGGTAGACTCGATTGGTCGAAACCTTTTCAGCATCCCCTTATGCCTAAGTCAAAAGAAACCCCTGCCGAAACGATCAAGCGCCTTGAACGTGAATTAGCAGAAGAGAAACTGCGTAACCAAATCCTCAATGGCATGGTTGATATCATGGACAATGAATATGGAGCAGGCCTCAGAAAAAAGTACTTATCCGGTACGTCTGGCAAGCAAAAAGCAACGGCGAAATAAACCTCGCAGCCGCATGTCGTGCTGCGGGTATGTCGAGGCAAGGTATTTATCAGGCAATTGCTCGAATGGAAAGTCGTAGAGCTGAGCTATCGGTCATCCAAGACTGGGTCCAGTACTGGCGTAAATATATGCCAAGGTTAGGGGCCCGTAAGCTCTACACGTTGATAAAATCCAAGCTGGTTGAGCACGATATTAAACTCGGGCGAGATGGTTTTTTTACCTATTTGAGAAGTGAAGGTTTACTGGTTAAACCGAAGAAAAGCTACACAAAAACCACGTTCAGCAAACACTGGATGAAGAAGCATCCTAATTTGCTGAAAGAGGAAGGACTGCATGATGCAGAGCATGTACTGGTCAGCGATATCACCTATCTTGAGTCAGACCAAGGTGTGCACTACCTGTCACTGGTCACCGATGCGAGTTCGCGTAAGATAGTCGGTCATCACGTGAGTAAAGACATGAAAGCCGAGAGTGTGGTGAAAGCGTTAAAAATGGCCATAAAAGATAAACGCTATATCGGCAACGCGGTGCATCACTCAGACAGAGGCTTACAACACTGCTCAGCAGTTTATCAGAATGCGCTTCAGGCGAGCCAAATCCAGCCGTCAATGACGGATGGTTATGATTGCTACCAAAATGCATTAGCAGAAAGAGTGAATGGCATACTGAAGCAGGAGTTTTTACTGCACCGATGTAGGACATTTGCGGAGCTGAAGATACTTGTTAGAGAATCGATAGCAATATACAACGATATGAGACCGCATCTGAGTTTGAATATGGCAACCCCTAATCAGGTGCACAATAGAAAAGGCCAGCTACTGGAGCTGGCCTAAAAACTGTCAACCTATCTTAGGACGAGACACGAAAAACTAAATAGAGCTAGTCTTTCTTATAAACGTCGTGACAACCTTTACAGCTTTTTCCTGTATTCATAAAGGCTTGCTTGATTTCAGCTTGATCACCTTTTTGAGCAACAGTTGCAAGAATGGCGGCATTCTCTTGGAAAGTTTTCATTTTTGCATCGAAATCAGCTCTGTCTTGCCAAACTTTGGCTAAGGCTTCAGTGTCGCCTTTGTCTGAGCCATCAATAAAACCTTCGAAAGGAATTTTTGATAATGCAGCAACATTCGTTGCACGCATTGCGAAGGTTTCCGCTTCGAAAGGTTTTTTGCCTTTCATCATGGCAGCCATATCGCCGAAGTTATAAGCAATAAGACCAAATGCAGATTGGCGGTATTCAATCGCATCTTTAGAATCTTCGAAATTGTGTGCCTGTGCAGCTGAAGCCAATAGAGTACTGGCAACGAGAGTAAGTAGTAATTTTTTCATCGTATTCTCACAAATTAGCGTCGAAGTGTGACATTGCGCTTCTATTGTACACAAATTAACTTGATGTACTAGAAGCATTTTTGTCAGTTTTTGTCTGGATAAGATGACTAAACGTAACAAGTTATTTGTATGAAAATTGATGTCGGTTTAACAACAACACTAATCTAGATGGTTTTAGTATTAAGCCAGTCATTGTCTAAGAAAGATTTGGCTATATATGAATTTAACAGTAAGCGACTAATTTTTGTATTTAACATAGATATAAGAAGGGCAGCCTAGTGGCTGCCCTTCATTCAGTTAGAACCAATCATAACAAGTGAATCAGAGCAAATGAGAAGCTTAAGCTTCTAACTTAGCGAATTCTAATTTTTGCTCGTTGAGCTTGTCTATGTCACGTTTCAGATCTGTCATCTTAGCACGCTCTTTGTCGATAACCTCGGCTGGAGCTTTTGCCACAAAACCTTGGTTCGACAATTTGCCTTCGATGCGAGCGATCTCTTGACCGAGTTTTTCAAGCTGTTTGTCGATACGGACCATTTCGGCGGCGACATCGATTAAGCCTGCCATAGGGATCAGCAGCTCCATTTCGCCAATCAAACCAGTGGTCGACATAGGCGCAGTTTCGCCATCGGCTAAAATGGTCATGCTTTCTAAGCGGGCAAGTGTGGTGAAGAAGGTTTGGTTGGCTTCAACACGGGCTTTATCCTGCGCGCTAACACCACGAAGTAGGGCATTTAGCGGCTTAGATGGGGCAATGTTCAGTTCGGCGCGAATGTTACGCACAGCGACGATCACTTGCTTAACCCATTCTAAATCGGCCATTGCTGCGCTATCGACTTTAGCGGCATCAAATGTTGGGAACGGTGCCAGCATGATGGTATCACCAGCGACACCAGCTAACGGTTTAACGCGCTGCCAGATGGTTTCAGTGATATACGGCATCATAGGGTGCATCAGGCGTTGCATCGCTTCGAGCACTGTCACTAAGGTGTGACGGGTGCCGCGCATTTGCGCTTCGCTGCCATTTTGCAATACCGGTTTAGTTAATTCTAAGTACCAGTCACAGAACTGGTTCCAAGTGAACTCATACAGGGTATTGGCTGCTAAGTCGAAACGGTAGGCTGTCATGTGATCGTCAAAGGTCTTAACGGTTTGATTGAACAAGCCAATAATCCAGCGATCGGCCAACGACAGTTCCATTTCACCGCCTTTGTGCTCTGGAGAACCAGGGCCACAATCTTGATCTTCTGTGTTCATCAGCACGTAGCGTGAGGCGTTCCATAACTTGTTACAGAAGCTACGGTAACCGTCTAAGCGCTTCATGTCCCAGTTGATGTCACGACCCGTTGATGCCATTGCCGCAAGCGTAAAGCGCAGTGCATCTGTGCCGTGGGCTTCGATACCGTCGGCAAATTCTTTGCGAGTGCTCTTTTCAATCTTGGCTGCCAGTTGTGGCTGCATCATGTTGCCGGTACGTTTTTCAACTAAATCTTCAAGGCCGATACCGTCGATCATGTCTAATGGATCGAGTACGTTACCCTTAGATTTTGACATCTTGTTACCCGCTTCATCGCGGATAAGGCCGGTCACGTAGACAGTTTTGAACGGGACTTGTGGCTTGCCGTCTTCATCTTTGATGAAGTGCATGGTCATCATGATCATACGGGCAACCCAGAAGAAGATGATGTCAAAACCTGTCACCAACACGTCGGTTGGGTGGAAGGTTTTTAAATCTTCTAAATTGTCAGGCCAGCCTAAGGTTGAGAACGTCCACAGGGCTGAGCTGAACCAAGTGTCCAGTACGTCTTCGTCTTGGCGTAAGGTCATTGAGTCAGCGATATTGTGCTTAGCACGGACGTCGGCTTCGTTGCGGCCGACATAGACTTTGCCGTTTTCGTCGTACCATGCAGGGATGCGGTGACCCCACCACAATTGACGCGAAATACACCAGTCTTGAATGTCACGCATCCACGAGAAGTACATGTTCTCGTATTGCTGCGGCACAAATTTAATGCTGCCATTTTCAACGGCTTCGATAGCGGTTTTCGCCATTGGCGCAACAGCCACATACCATTGGTCGGTCAGCATTGGCTCGATAACCACACCTGAACGATCGCCGTAAGGCACTTTCAAGGCATGAGGCGCGATTTTCTCGAGCAGACCTAAGGTGTCAAATTCGGCGACAATAGCATCGCGGGCTTTAAAACGGTCAAGTCCTGCAAAACGTTCAGGCAGGCTGCCATCGAGCGTTTTGTTAAAGGTACCGTCAGAGTTCACCACTTCGGCACTTGCACGAATGGCGGCATCTAAGGTCAGCACGTTGAACATTGGCAGGTTGTGACGTTTACCGACTTCATAGTCGTTAAAGTCATGGGCTGGGGTGATCTTCACGCAACCTGTACCAAAGGCCATGTCGACGTAATCGTCAGCCACGATAGGAATGCGGCGGTTAACAATCGGCAACAGAATAAACTTACCGACCAGTGCTTGATAGCGTTCATCATCGGGATGCACTGCAACAGCACTGTCGCCGAGCATAGTTTCTGGACGCGTGGTAGCGACTTCTAAATAGTCTTTACCATCGGCAGTCAGTTCACCGTCGGCCAGTGGATAACGCAGATGCCACATGTGGCCCTGTTTTTCTTTGCTTTCTACTTCTAAATCAGAGATAGCCGTGTGCAGCTTTGGATCCCAGTTGACCAAACGCTTACCGCGATAAATCAACTCGTCTTCGTACAGACGTACAAACACTTCTTGTACTGCCTTGGACAAGCCTTCGTCCATAGTGAAACGCTCGCGGTCCCAATCAACAGAAGCGCCCATACGACGTAGCTGCTTAGTGATAGTGCCGCCCGATTGCGCTTTCCATTCCCACACTTTATCCATAAAGGCATCGCGACCTAAGTCATGGCGATTTTTGCCTTCTTCGGCTTCAAGCTTACGCTCAACCAACATTTGGGTGGCGATACCCGCATGGTCAGTACCGACTTGCCATAGGGTATTTTTGCCTTTCATCCGTTGGTAACGGGTCAAAGTATCCATAATGGTGTCTTGGAAGGCGTGGCCCATGTGCAAGCTGCCCGTCACGTTTGGTGGCGGGATCATGATGCAATAATTACCTTGGGATTCATCGCCGTGTGGCTTGAAGTAACCTTGCTCTTCCCAGTTTTGGTAAAGAGTTTGCTCGATGGACTGCGGATCGTATGTTTTTTCCATGGGAACGTGTCTGTCTCAAACTAATTAAGTGGATGTGTTGCTAAGTCTTGGGTCTGTAAATTGACCCCTAAGCCGCGATACTGTCGATAACGTTCGCGAGCGACCGCTTTATGCTGATCGTCATTGGCAACAAAATCGATAATGTGGCCAAAGTTTACCGCAAATGGGGGCGCTTGGTCTGCAAGATTAATCAGAACTTGGCGACTTTTGTTGGCGCCGAGGCGATCAAAACCAATTTCAACCGGCGATCCCGTCATCGGGCCTTCACCTTTGAGGTTATGTGGCACAAAAGCACTTGGCTCAAACTGCCATAAAAGTTCATCAATCGCATGGGCTTGCTGCTTATCTTGGCAATGGATATAGACCCATTGTTGTTTCACAAAAGCCTGCTGCGCCAGTTGGCATGCCAGAAGATGCATCTCGCAAAGCGCAGGGTTTGCATTCGCGGTTGCAACAGGTGAATCAACCTTGGCCTTGGCAGGTGATGCCACTGGCGGCATGAGATAAAACAGCACTTGAGTCATGATTTCAATGCCTTGCTTCACTTGTTTTAGTGGCGAACGAAAGCAGCAGTTTACACTAAAAGTCAGTATGGGTTAATGCTTGGGGCAAACCTTACGCTGAGCTTTTATCTATCACTGTCTTGCGGGGCTTAATGGGATGCTTTCAAGTCGCTTTTGATGACTTAGGTTTTGTTATTACCTGTTGAAAATATTATTTAATTGTTTCTGTCTTTTAGGTTTTCTAACTTAAGCCCTTATTCCGGAAATTGATGTTCAGAATAAAATAGTGAATAAAAAAGGCGAAGATTTTCATCTTCGCCTTTGATTTATCTGGTCTGTAAAAAGCTAAACCCTGATAGTCGGCTATTCGCCGAGTTCAACGCCTGCACGATTGATCAGGAACTGAGTCAATAGTGGCACAGGACGACCCGTAGAACCTTTGTTAGCACCGCTATTCCAAGCTGTACCCGCAACGTCTAAATGAGCCCAGTTGTACTTTTTAGCAAAGCGCGACAGGAAACATGCTGCTGTGATAGCACCTGCTGGACGACCACCTAAGTTGGTCATGTCAGCAAATGGACTGTCGAGCATATCTTGATACTCATCCCACAATGGCATGCGCCATGCGCGGTCACCACTTTGCTCACCGGCACTTAATAGCTCGTGTGCCAGTGGGTTATGCGATGAGAATAGACCCGATGCGTGTTTACCAAGGGCAATTACGCATGCGCCAGTCAGGGTTGCAGTATCGATAACCAGTTCAGGATCGAAACGCTCAACATAGGTTAATACGTCACACAGCACTAAACGGCCTTCCGCATCGGTATTTAACACTTCAACGGTTTGACCTGACATAGTGGTCAGAATGTCACCTGGACGGTAAGCATTACCCGATGGCATGTTTTCACAGCCAGCCAGAATACCCACAACGTTGATAGGTAACTTCATGTCACAGATGGCTTTCATGGTGCCGATAACACCCGCTGCGCCGCCCATGTCGTACTTCATTTCGTCCATGGCTTCGCCAGGTTTCAATGAAATACCACCCGAGTCGAAGGTTAACCCTTTACCGACTAATACGATGGGTTTCTCAGTACTATCGACAGCGCCCTTGTATTCCATCACAGTCATGATGGATTCGTTGGCACTGGCGCGACCGACTGCAAGGTATGAGTTCATGCCCAGTTTGGCCATTTGCTCTTCACCGATGGTGGTGACATGCAGTGTGTCGTGTATTTCAGCCATTTGTCGAGCTTGAGAAGCTAAATAGGCTGGATTACAGATGTTTGGTGGCATGTTGGCCACATCGCGACATAAGTGCATGCCGGCAGACACTGCCATACCATGCTCGATAGCACGCTCACCTAAGGTTAACTCACGGCGAGTGGGGACATTGAACACTAATTTACGCAGTGGACGGCGAGTTTCACCTTTGCGGGTCTTCAGGGCATCAAAGCTGTAAAGACTGCTATTGGTGGTTTCAACCGCCTGACGTACTTTCCAATAAGTATCGCGTCCTTTCACGTGCAGTTCAGTCAAGAAGCAAACTGCTTCCATTGAACCCGTCTCGTTAAGGGTGTTGATTGTCTTAGTGATGATTTGTTTGTATTGGCGTTCGTCTAGTTCTCGTTCTTTGCCACAACCCACTAATAATACACGTTCACTCAATACGTTAGGAACATGGTGCAGCAACAACATCTGGCCAGGTTTACCTTCCAGATCGCCGCGACGCAGTAGGTTACTGATATAACCTTCGCTAATTTTATCTAATTGCTCCGCGATACCCGACAGACGACGGGGTTCATAAACACCGACCACGATACAGGCTGAGCGTTGTTTTTCGGGGCTACCGCTCTTTACGCTAAACTCCATGAGCACTCCTAGATTCTTAAAGACAAATTTTTATATTTATTGGATAATGTCTGCTTGTCCCGAAAAGGGCCTAAGTTATTACTCCAAAGGTGATTTATTCTCGGCGCTTGAGTCACGCATTTCGTGACGTTAAGTTTACCTAGAACCCCTGAAGCTGGTCAGAAAACTATCAAAAGTAAACAGTTTACATGAAAGTTAGTCTGTTACCAGCAAAAAGATAAGTTTAGAGACCGGATCCTGCCTGTGATTGTATTTAAATACCTTATTCGAGAAGTTTTAAAGGCACAAATTGCGGTACTTTTAGTGCTGTTAACTATTTTTATTAGCCAGCATTTCGTGCGTATACTGGCCGATGCCTCCGACGGCGATTTTCCCGCCTCTTTAATCATGACCCTGATAGGGCTTAACTTGCCTTATCTGGTGATCTTAGTCCTGCCGTTAAGTTTGTTCTTGGGGATTTTACTGGCCCACGGCCGTATGTATTCCGAAAATGAGATGGTCATTCTCCACGGTGTTGGGGTCAGTGAGTGGTATGTCACCCGCGTGACGCTGATTCTTGCCGTGATCAATATGTTGTTTACCGGCTATTTATCCCTTTATGTCGCCCCTTGGGCAGAAGAGCAGCAAAACCAAGTGCTCGAAAAAGCCCAGTCCGAAGCCGGGCTTGCGGCCTTAGTGCAAGGGCGTTTTCAGGCGAGCCCTAATGGCCGCGCGGTATTATTTGTAGAACGTATAGGTAAAGACAACGAGTTAGATAAAGTGTTTGTGGCCCAGTTGCCAGACCCTGATGACGAAACCGGCGTCACCAATGTGGTGGTGGCCAAAGGTGGGCGAGTGCAGGAAGATAGTTCAGGCGCGCAGCAATTGAACTTGAATGATGGCGTGCGTTATCAAGGCAGCCCTAAGGCGAAGGACTACCAAATGATCGAATTTGGTGGTTATAAAATGCAAATTAAAGAGCAGCAAGTCGACGAGCGTCGCCGTAAATTATCTGCACTGCCTGTCGATGAACTCGTGAAAATCGAAGGTGCAGAAGCCGTTGCCGAATTCCATTGGCGTCTTGCCATTCCGCTGGCGATTCCGATCATGACCTTGATCGCGGTACCACTCGCGCGGGTAAATGTGCGTCAAGGTAAGTTCGCTAAAATGTTCCCCGCAATACTCTTGTACCTTGGCTATTTTGGCCTCATGGTCGCCGGACGTAAGGCATTGCAAGATGGAATTATTCCACTGTATTTAGGCATGTGGTGGATCCATATTTCGGCGCTCTTGATGGGGCTGTTCTTGCTCGGCAAAGATAGGCCTATATTTAGTCGTATCTCGACCCTTTTTGCCCATAAGAAGGTGGCGGCATGAAGATATTAGACCTTTATATCGCCAGAGTATTGTTAAGCACTTCAGCGCTGTGTTTGCTGGTGTTGACTGGCTTGTCGGGCATCATAAAATGGGTTGACCAGCTGCGTTTAGTCGGTCGTGGCACCTACAGCATGATGGATGCAGGCATCTATGTGTTGTTTTTAGTGCCACGGGATATCGAAATGTTTTTCCCTATGGCCGTGTTGCTGGGCGCCTTGATTGGCATGGGAATGTTGGCATCGAACTCTGAACTTGTAGTGATGCAAGCTTCTGGCATGTCACGTTTGCAGATCACTATGTCGGCGATGAAAACCGCTGTGCCCTTGATGTTACTGGTGATGGTGTTAGGGGAATGGGGCGCACCGATTGCCGAGCAAAAGGCTAATGAGTTGCAAGCCATTAAACTTTCAGGCGGGAGTTTAATTAAGTCCCATCGCGGTATTTGGGCAAAGGATGGTGATTTGTTCGTGAATATTGGTGAAGTTGAAAACATCAATAAACTCAACAATATTACGCTTTATAAGTTCAATAGCGAACTCAAGCTCACCAACGTTGTACATGCGGACCGCGCGGTGTTTTCCCAAGACCGTTGGCGTTTATTCGACGTCAAACGTACCGATTTAAGCTATGAGAAAGTCGTGCTTGAGTATCTGGAAGAAGACCAATGGCAGTCGAGTTTAACGCCGGATAAGCTCAGTGTAGTTTCGATTAAACCTGAGGCGTTATCTATCCGCGGTCTGGTCGGTTATCTCGATTACCTTAAAACCAACAGCCAAGATCCTAGCCGCTATGAATTGGCGCTGTGGCGCAAGGTGATGCAGCCGGTGACGGTCGCTGTGATGATGTTAGTGGCACTGTCGTTTGTATTTGGGCCGCTGCGGACTGTGACTATGGGCGCGCGGGTATTGCTCGGGGTTGTGGCGGGTTTCAGCTTTTATATCAGTAATGAGATTTTTGGTCCTATGAGCATAGTGTATGAGTTACCTGCCTATGTGGGGGCTGTGGCACCAAGCTTGCTGTTTACCGGCGTTGCCTTCTACTTTATCCGGCGATGATACTCATCTTATTACTTCCCATTTAGTCTATAAGAATAGTTTATAAGAACAGTCCCTAAAAAATAGCCCATAAAAAACGACGCTTTTGCGTCGTTTTTTATGCTGACAATTTACTGGAAACTAAACTTAGGCGCCGTGCCAGTTACGCATTTGATTGGCTTCTTTAGACAATACAACCACTTCTGAGCGGGTCATACTATCTTGTAGGGCAAGCTTATTGCCATTGATGAGGATCCACAGATTACCAATGCCGAGCAGTGACCAAACGATGCGAGCGTAGGCCGTGATCATGCTTAAGTTTTGGCCGTTTGGATGTTGGATCTTAAGCCGCCAAGCGCGCATCCCTAAGGTTTGACCGCCCTTACTCCAGAACAAGGCGTAGAAAGTGCCAACACATAAGACGAGCCAGAGTTGATAAATACCATGGTAAATCGGCGTGCCATTGAGCGCGTCAGAGACATGCTCAAAGCCATTCATGCCAGCCAATCCTGAAGCGGTAAGGCCGTAGAAAATGCCAAAGCCCACAGCGCCAGAAACCATATAAACGGCCACGGCTAACAGCGAATCGTAAACGGCAGCACCTAAGCGGCGAAAGAATCCCGCACGGGGAAAGTTAGCATGTTCGGTATTGAGCATCACAGTGTCCTGTTTTTAAAGTGCTTAAAGCGAATACAAAAATGAATAACCTGCCTAGGCTTCTGGTTCTTCGTCTCTAACAAAATGGATATTGCTAAAGCCAAAGCGGGCAAATTCTACTTTTCTGAATTCTTTTTCAGCCTTAGCACCCTTGCGCGACGTCATGGCGACTTGTTGCTCCATGGCTAAAAATTTGGTCAGATCGATACCTTCGGCTTCGGCCACAGCTTCATATAAATCATGGTGTTTGTCGTAGCTAAAGGCGATAGTTTTAGTCTTACCTTTGAAGGTATAAGTGACTTGACGGGCCATGGGTGAGCTCTCCTGAAATAAGTCTGAAATTAATTAAATTCACTTCTAAAAATAAAATACACAGCACCTAATATGCACAATCCTGCCCACAAATAATCGAGCTTCAATGGCTCTTTCATATAGAAATAGGCAAAGGGGACGAACAGACTTAAGGTGATGACTTCTTGTAAAATTTTTAACTGGCCGACATTCATGACCGTGTAACCGATACGGTTAGCGGGCACTTGCAGCAAGTATTCAAATAGGGCGATGCCCCAACTCACTAAGGCGGCGATAATCCAAGGCTTTGAGCCTAAGGTTTTCAAATGCCCATACCAAGCAAAGGTCATAAAGATATTGCTCAAGCAGAGTAAACCAATAGTCGTTAGGGTTGGATTCATCTTTCATCTCTATGATTAAATTTATAAATCATATACATGGCATCGTCGGTATAGCTGCCAAGGCACTTGTCTATGGTCTGAGGCTTAAAGCCCATTTTTAGCCAATAACTGTCGGCGCCTTGAACGGCAACGAGGGACAAGGAATTGAGATTATATCGATCCGCCAGCAGTGTTAAGCGGGTGAGTGCCTTAGCACCTGCGCCTAAACCTTGGGCTTTGGCTGAAAGCGCAATATCGTGCAGGTATAAAGTATCAGCCTTAGGTAAATCGGTGATGGGCTGATAGAGCGCTGGCGGCATATTGGTGGTCCAAGGGTGAGCCAAGCAATAACCGACAACTGAGCCATTTACTTCGAACACAAAACAGGACTGTGGCGATACCTGCCATTTACTTTGCAGCACGTGCAATGGCTCAGGATCCAGTTGTGAGTAACACTCATCTTGGATTGCTAAAATGGCATCCCAATCCTGTGGGGTGATTGCTCGCAGTAACATGGCCGACAATTATCCTGTTTCAAAAGTCCTGTTGAAGGAACTCCGTAGAAAGAGTCCTGATTCAAATAAGCTCGGCATTATAACCTCAAGCGGCTTCAAAATGCAGGCTCCAGCGGCAATATAAAGCGCTTTAAAACCCATTAAAACTGAGCTAAGCGTTCGCAGCGGTTAAATGCCCAGATATCGTTGACGCAGGTGACGCTCAAGATATTGACCATTCAAGGTTTCGCCCGTTGCTTGGCGGATCAGTTCATCGGTCGTGAGCAAGGATCCCTTTGACCAAATGTGCTCGCGCAGCCACTGGAATACCGAGTCCAACTTGCCTGCATCGATTAGGGCTTCAATCGGCCCTAAGGCTTTTTCCATCGCAAAACGACATTGGGCGGCATACATGGCGCCTAAGGTGTAACTTGGGAAATACCCTAGCTCACCGACAGCCCAATGGATGTCCTGCATGCAACCGTCGCGGTAATTGCCATCAGTATTGATCCCCAGTAATTGTTGCATCTGCGTCGACCAAAAATCAGGTAAATCATCGACGGTTAAGCTGCCATCGACAAAGGCTTTTTCTGCCTCAAACCGCAGCAAAATGTGGCAAGGATAGGTGACTTCGTCGGCGTCGACGCGAATAAGTCCGGGATTCACGCGGGTATAATGCTGGGCTAATTCTTGGGCGCTGAAATGACAGTTAAGATGCTGCGCGATTTTAGGCTGCAACTGGCGTAAAAATGCCGGATTTGCCCCAAGCTGCATTTCGCAAAATAGACTTTGGCTTTCGTGGACGCCCATAGAACGTGCAAGCCCAGCGGGTTGACCGCGCCACGCTTGAGGTAAACCTTGCTCGTATCTGGCATGGCCTGTTTCATGAACTATGCCCATGATTGCGCTACTGAAATCGGCCTCATTGTAGCGGGTCGTTATCCGCACATCGCTTGGTACGCCGCCACAAAATGGATGGCTACTCATATCCAGCCTGCCGTGATTAAAGTCAAACCCTAAAAACGCCATGACGTCACGGCCAAGGGCTTGCTGTGCGCTGATATCGAAGGGGCCATTGAGCACAAGCTTTGGTTCGTTTGCCTGCTTAGCCAGCACTTCTTGGATGAGTGTCGGTAGCCAATCTTTCAGGCCGCCAAAGGTTTGTTCTAGCTTTGCCGTGGTCATTCCCGGTTCAAATTTATTGAGCAGGGCGTCATAGGGCGTGATATTTTGCGCTTCGCCGCGGATCTGCGCTTCTTCCTTGGCAAGGTCGATGACCGCTTTTAGATTGGGCTTAAAGCCCTGCCAATCATTATTTTTACGCTGCTCGCGCCACGCATTCTCGCATTGATAAGCCATCTTGGTTTTGGCTTGTACTAGGTCGCCTGGCACTAAGTTGGCCTGTTGATACTGGTACAGTATTTCCCGCAGATTGGCTTCTTGCTCTGTTGAGAGTGATTCGTCCTCCGCGCCGTGTAAGTGCTCGGCTAAGGTGTCTGAGGTTTTGAGACCGTGGATATGCAGAGCCAGTTCTGCCATAGCATCGCCGCGATCTTGACCGCCGCCCATAGGCATCATGGCCGCTTGATCCCAGTCACCCAAAGCGCTGAAATGTTCAAAGTGAGAAATTTTCTGGAAATGTGCCGTCAGTTTGTCGTAACTTGGCGTTGGTACTTTAGTCTTAGGTGTGCCCATGGGATTTCCCTTCTGGCGCATAAAATCTGCGCGAATAAATAACAATAACAGGATGATAATACAATGAAGTCAAAATCATATAGCACTAAAACGCTAAAGGCTGCGCTGTGCCTGACCCTCGCCGCTATCGCTTCGACGGCGCAGGCGGGTGCCGATAAATTTGTCGCAGGGCCTGCTATTCCTGAGTTTGGTCAGATTGCCAAAGTCGACAGCATGATGCCTATTCCTAAGGGCATGAAGTTTAAAGTGGCTTTTGATATGAGTAAGGCGGCCGATGTGGGCAAGACGAATCGTCAGCTCGAAAGTTTAGCGCGTTTTATCAACATGCATGTGGCGGCAGGCGTTAAAGAAACTGATATCGAGCTGGCTATGGTGGTGCAAGGTGGCGGTATTAGCGATTTAGCAGATGATGTTTTTTATGCCAAGCAGCATTCAGGTGCCGTAAACGCTAATCGCGCTTTGGTTAAGGCTCTGGTTGATCACGGCGTGAAGTTTTATATCTGCGGACAGAGCGCCGCTTATTTTGATTTAACCAATACCTCATTATTACCTGGTGTTGATATGGCATTATCGGCGATGACAGCCCACGCTATTTTGGCGCAGCAGGGTTACAGTGAAAATCCATTTTAGGGTAAATTTTTAGTTTGGAAATAAGGCTTGGCTTGCTATTCTGTGGCGCATAAGTCGATAATTACAGTGAAATAAATGGAATGCTGTATTGTTCAAGGAGATGACTATGTGGGCGTTTTTAGTTGAGCAGCCTAATTTACCTTACACCATAGCTTTTGCCTTTGTTCTGGCCCTCGGTGTGTTTGAAGCCTTCGCGTTAGTCATTGGCTTAAGCATGATGAGTGCGCTAGACCAATGGGTGCCTATCGATGCGGATTATGACGCAGATGTCAGCCCTGGCGGACTTACTGGCATTGCCGGTTGGCTGTGCCTCAATCGACTGCCGTTATTGATTTGGTTTGTGCTCGCACTGACCAGTTTTGCGATTGCGGGTTATATCGTCAATTTTATCAGTTTCAATGTCGCTGGCCTTTTACTGCCGCAATTGTTCACCTTACCCATAGCCATAGTTGCGAGTGCCTTTTCTTGCCGTTATTTCGGTCGAGTGCTGGCCGAACATCTGCCCAAAAATGAATCGAGCGCGATTTCGCTTGATGATTTGAGCGGCTATGTCGCGACTATTACCTTAGGCTGCGCCATCAAAGGCATGCCCTCTGAAGCCGTTGTGCGTGATAAACACCAACAAAAACATTACGTCTTAGTCGAGCCTGAAACCTCGGGTATCGAGTTTGCCTCTGGCACTCAAGTAGTGCTACTTAAGCGTGAAGGCCGTGTCTGGTCTGCTACGTGTTTTGATAATTAATCGTCCCCAGCTATAAATCAATTGAAAGGAAATCAAATGGATGTGTTAACTGATATCGGTTCATCCGGTAGTTTTATTTTGCTCGTTGCCGGTATGGTGTTACTTGGCTTTATCGTGATCGGGTTAATTTTTGCCAAGTTATATAAACGTGCAACCAAAGAAATGGCCTTTGTGCGTACCGGCTTTGGCGGTGAAAAAATCATTAAAGATGGCGGCGCTATCGTACTGCCAGTGCTGCATGAAACCATTTCGGTCAACATGAATACCCTGCGTATCGAAGTGGAAAAAACTCAGAAAGATGCGCTGATCACTAAAGACAGAATGCGTGTCGATGTGAAGGCCGACTTCTACCTACGTGTTGCCCCAAATTCCGATGGTATTTCGATGGCGGCGCAAACCTTAGGTACGCGCACAAACCGCGTTGAAGAGCTTAAAAAGCTGATGGAGTCTAAGTTTGTTGACGTACTCCGCGCCGTTGCTGCTGAAATGACCATGACAGAAATGCATGAGCAGCGTGCCGATTTTGTGCAACGAGTGCAAAATAACGTGGCTAACGATCTGGAGAAAAACGGTCTCGAACTCGAGTCGGTTTCGTTAACGGGTTTTGATCAAACTGATTTGCAGTTCTTCAATGAAAACAACGCATTCGATGCCGAAGGTCGTGCGCGTCTGGCGAAAATCATTGAAGAGAAACGTAAAGAAACTAACGATATCCAACAGGATAACCGGATTAAGATCGAGCAACGTAACCTCGAAGCCGAAAAAGAATCCCTAGAGATTGAAAAGTCGGAAGAAGAAGCGCGCTTGATCCAGCAACAGTCTTTGGAGTTTAAACGCGCCGATCAAAAAGCGGAAATCATTAAGCAGAAAGAAAACAAGGCCCGTGAAGAACGCGAAGCCGAAATTGCTAAAGAACGCGCTATCGAAACGGCTCAAATCGAAAAGACAAAAGATATCGAAACCCGCGAGATTGAAAAGTATAAGTCGATTGAACAATCGCGCATTCAACAGCAAAGGGATATTGAAGTTTCTGAGCAGGAAAAACGCATTGCGGTTGCGGCCAAATCTGAAGAAGAGTCGGCCGCCCGTGCCCGTGCTGCTGAAGCCGAAAAGCTGAAGGTTGAGAAAGAAGAAGCGGTCATCACAGCGCGCCAAGTGGCCGAAGCGAATCGTCGCAAAGAGATTGAAGTGATTGATGCCCGTAAAGAAGCAGAGCGTGATGCGGTAGGTGTGACAGTACAAGCCGAAGCCGAGAAACGTGCTGCTGAAGACAGATCGAGTGCGATTCTGATTGAAGCGCGCGCTAGCGCCGATGCGAAAAAACTGCAGGCCGAAGCGGATGAGAAAGTCTATGCCGTTGAAGCTGCGGGTAAACAAGCGCTTTACGAAGCTGAAAACGTCTTGAGTGATGAGCAAATTGCCCTGCAAAAATCCCTCGCGATTTTAAAAGCGCTGCCTGAAATCGTGGCACAAGCCGTTAAACCGTTGGAAAACATCGAAGGCATTAAAATTCTTCAAGGCTATGGCGCTGGCAATCAATTGGCAGCGGGTGGCGAAGCTGCTCACCATCAAGGTGGGATTGCCGAGCAAGTGACTAGCGCTGCATTAAACTATCGCGCTAATGCGCCGGTGGTTGATGCCATGCTTAGAGAATTGGGCTTAGTGAACGGCGATACTGGCACCTTAAATGATTTATTAAACGGCAATAACACCTTAACAGCCGAGGCGTTAAGTGGCGTGAAGTCGTCTCATGCTGAGCTTAAAGATTACAGCCAAACGCATGTGGTCGAGAGTCAAAGCGTGCCTAAGCTGTAAGGTCGACTTAGCTAACTTTACGAGGTTAGCTTTATGAGATTAAATCTGCTTGATTAACTAAAAACGCTCGCATTTTTGCGAGCGTTTTATTTTGAGGCCAATAAAATCTAACGGCTTATTTGTGTACCTTGTCGACCCCCGATGAGCGACCTTCGGCATGACAGGTTGCGCATGACTCCTGTCCTGATTGCTAAATTCGACCACAGCTGGCATCACTTTGGTAAACTCCGCCAAAGCTGCGTGCATGGACGACTATCGATAAGCGTGTGACAAGCCGTGCAGGTTGCTAAGGTTGGCCGTATTGGCTCAGCTTGCCAGCGTTTGAGTGTACTTTTTGATGATTTCGTCAATTTTACCATTGGCCTTCAGTGTCGCTATGGCTTGATTGATGGCAGGCAGCAAATCGGCATGTTCTTTTCGTAACCTAAACACTAAGTCACCATCAGAATGCACTGCCGCCAGTGCGACAGGGATCCGCAACTGAGTCGACCAATACAAGGCTGGGTAATTACCAGCAATAACGGCATTGACTCTGTGTTTATCTAAGGCTTTGATCAGCTCCTGCTCTGAGGTAAAGTCTGCGCGGATAAAATCTTTATCGTCGTGATATAAATAACCGCGCACTGTACCTATTTCTTGGCCTTTTATCTGGCTGATATCTTTATATTTACTGACATTCTCTGGTAATGTGACCACATATTCAGTGATTTGCATTATGGGGGCCGATTTGACAAACAGCGGCCCTAAATCCTGCTTTTCAAACCAACTGGGGCTGACGATATCAAAGTCGAGTTGACCGGTTTCTAGCGCATTATTGGTGCGCTTTGGCGGCAGGGCGAGGATTTCACCTTTGATTTCAGCCATAGATAAAATCATCGGAATAAGCTCAGTGATCATCCCCGGCGCCTCGGCTTGATCACCGATAAAATACGGATACCAAGAATAGGAGCCAGTGATATTGTATTTGAGCTGTTCCGCAAAGGAGTGCTGTTGAGTCAAGCAAAGGGTGAACAAGGCAAATCGAACTAAGTGTTTATACTGCAAACATCGCTTAACCATATTGCTTTTATCCTTGTTATCTCTGCTTTAGCCAAGACCTATCCGATGGTCATTCTATCTAAACTGTGTGAATGAATTGTTTATTGGATCACAATCAGTCACATCCGTCATATTCAAGCTATTTTCTGCTTTTCGCTATTACACCTTAAGCCAATAGCTGGCACAAAGCTGGTTGCTGATTATTAGGGAAAATTTGATAGGTTTTATGGTGCTTAATCAAGCTGGTTTTCTTATTGCCTTGGCTCAGTAATAACCCATGGGACAGGGCGATACGCGTTAGTGTCTGTTCATCGGCACGGACATATAAGTTGATTGGCTTGATCAGCTGATTGTCTTTAATATGTTGATTAAATTCTTTGGCATCAATCACTAAGCTAGATTGACCATCACCATCGAGTTTCAGCTTGGCACTGATTTCAGTGTCAGTAAAGACTAACCAATCGGCTTGTTTTAAGGTTGCTATCATGGCATTTAATGCCGTACCCAAAGCTTGCTCCGATGTCTCAACTGTTTGATATTGATGCACGATCCTTTCTAGCAAACGCTTGAGTTCGGCGCCCGCACCTTGGCTGCGAGCCAAACGTATCCAAGCCGTGAGATCGTCGGCTACCAGTTTAGAAAAGCGTTTTTCCTTTAAGGACTCGACCATCCAATTACACAAAAAATGACTTTCCTGCGCAGAAGTGCGCTGGGCTTTCTTGGTCTGTGCTGAAGCGGTTAAATCGGCAAGACCCGCAAGGGCGAGTTCGAGCACAGCTTGGTTATAGGTTTGAGAATTCATTATGACTCCGCCGCGGGCTGAAGTGATGTTATCTATTTGAACTTGGACGATATTGATTGCGGCGGAGCTAGTTTAGCAAAGCGGTCGATAAACCGATATTTATTCTTGCGATCCCACCAAACTTGCGGCGGTTAAGATCAGCTTAGGTGCGGGTCTGACCTTGTAGTTAGGATTCACATATTGGAAATGGATTAATCCTTGAGTGTCAGCGATATAAATTGCCGGCACTGGCAGAACTAAGCGTTTATCGCCTTCGGGCGTTGTCCACAGTGGGTTATCCAGTTTTAAGCGACTCAGATAAGTATCAGTGACTTGTTTGCTAGTGTAAAAGGCAAGACCAAAGGCTTGCGATGCCTGCATTTTTTCATCGGAAAGTAGCTGATATTTGAGTTCGTTTTTTGCGGCAGATGCCTTTAACTGTGCGGGCGTATCAGGGGAAATTCCCACCAGCTGAAAGCCCATGTCGATAAGTTTAGGTTCGATGGCTTTTAGTTGCCCCATTTGGTTGTTGCAAAAGGGGCACCAGCCGCCACGGTAAAAAAAGAAAATGGTTGGTTTTTGTGCGGTTAATTTTGCTAAATCAACGCTTTGGCCATTCATATCTTGTAAGGTAATTGCGGGAATTTGTTCGCCATTGAGCAGTGGGCTAACCGAATATTCATCCTTAGCGATAGGTTGAGCTAGTGTGGTAAAACTGCCAAGCAGTAGGCTGGTGGTCAGTAAAAAGCGCTGTAGTAGGGACGGCATAAGTAATCTCTCTTTGTTATGGGTTATTCTATCAATTCAAGCGATTGGCTCTGGTTTGTACGCTTGTTGGGGCGTGAATGGGGAAGACTGTTATAAGAACGGCGAATGCTGCAATTTATTGCAGTGTGTATCCAGATTAAGTGGTGTTTTTAAAGCAATGCAGCTCAATCACCCAAAAGCTCGTTTTAGTCTCATATAAGTCAATGGTGTGAACCGATAATGTGGGCTAGTCGAGTCAGCAGATCGAGTGAGCTTAAGGTGGGGCGCCGAACGCGAAAGTGATAATATTGCCACAGCCTTGAAAGGCTGAAGTGATGTTTGGTAATTTTTTCAATAGGAAAGTGGTAAATGGATAAGGGATTATTTAAGGCGTTAAAGAAAGTCTATTATAAAAAGTCGTACCGCAAAGACGAGCATGGTTATCAACAAAGAATCGATAATGGCGATGTGTTTGATGTCGATACGGGAACTAATATCTACTCCTATCAAGGCCTATCTGATACCGAAATCGCATTGATTGAACAGAGTGGCTATCCGGTCAATAACAGGGTTAAGCTAAGCCATGATGAGGCCGTTCTTGCCTATAAAAAACTACTCCTAGAGCATAATTTGTCACTGGAAAATCTGTTGGCGGCCTATTTATGTGGTTTTTCAAGTTTCCCGCGCGGTCGTCAACCCATTCTCAGCTATCTGTTTGCGAAGGCGCTACCAGAACATTCGATGGCAACCGCTAATGACATTTGTCCTGTGTGTTCCATCAAGCGCGTTAACTGGATTGAGCAGGGGCAAAAAATCTTTTCCTGTTACGCTGGCAGTGTGTGGAACGAGCGCTGGGCGCACAACCTCATAGAATTACAAGAATTTTGTATGCTATCGCCTTGTAAACCCAATGCAGAGGATGTGGCCATCTTCAGTGCATTAATTGAAGCTATCCGTCAGGCTCCTTTAGATGAAACACCCGGAAAACTCGAGCAAAGGGTGAAGAAAGCCAAGATTATCCCCAATTTTAATAAGTACAGTTTCCGTGGCCAACTGATGGTGTTAGCTGAGCTTGGCATCATGCCAAATTCCTATGTTGAGCCGCTTTATGAAGCATTTACGCCATTTGAGGAGATCTGCAATATCAAATACCCGGGCAGTATTCGCTCTGACATCATCTTACCGCTTGCGGGCTGGCGCGGCGAAAATCCCATTGATGAGCAAAGGCTTAAACAGTTATTTGGTGGTTTTTTGGAATAAGTGATCGGCCTCAGTTCCGTGGGTTAAGTATTGTGCAAATGAGGTAGGGGATAACTTGCCGATTGAGTCCGTCACAGAGTTCGGACTGAGATAGGCCATCTTTAGAGCGAGTCACTCTTATAGCCTATGGCTTGTAGCTTATTATTTCGGCTCAATAAAAAAGCGCCCCTTGGGACGCTTTTTGCTTTAATAACGAGACTGATAGGCGAGGTGCATTGCCTATGTTAGCGATTACTTAAGTTTTTTCGCTTTGCTAGGTGCTTGACCCACCTTCATTTTTACGCGGCGGCCTTGCATGTTTTTCTCAGCAGTAACTTGAGCGCCGACGTTGTCGGTTCTTTGTTGCTTCTTGGCAAAGCTACGGCGGGTTTGCAATTGCTTTAATAGCAATTCGCGGCTGCCTACTTCATAACCTGGTACAGTGACGCGGCGAATTTGTTGACCGATCAGTTTTTCGATATCGGCTAAGGTACGTTCTTCTTCGCGGCTCACGAAAGAAATGGCTACGCCAGTTTTACCCGCGCGGCCTGTACGACCGATACGGTGGACATAGTCTTCGGCGAGGAAAGGTAAGTCATAGTTGACTACGTATTCAAGGCTTGGGATATCCAGACCACGGGCGGCAACTTCGGTGGCAACCAGTACGCGTACATCACCTGCAACAAACTCACGCAGGGCGCGGCGACGACTGCCTTGGCCTTTATCACCGTGGACCACTTCTGATGGGATCCCATCTAAATTCAATTCTTTGACTAGCGTATCGGCGGCATCACGGGTCGCGGTAAATACCAAGACCTGTTGCCAGTTTTTCTTGCCAATTAGCTCAGACAGCAGTTCGCGTTTACGTCGTTGTTCAACCGGATAAACCACTTGGCTAACCGTATCGGCCGTAGTGTTTTGCTTATCAACGCTGATTACTTGCGGTTTAACCATCATGTCGTTGGCGAGTTTTTTCACTGCACTTGAGAAAGTGGCCGAGAACAACAGGTTTTGACGCTTCTTATTTACCGCTTGAAGGATCTTTTGGATATCGGCGCTAAAGCCCATGTCTAACATACGGTCGGCTTCATCTAGGACTAAAAAGTCAACGTTCGACAGGCTTAAGTTACAGGCGGTAAGGTGCTCAAGTAAGCGACCTGGGGTAGCAACAATCACATCGGCGCCGCGTTTCAGCTTTTGCGCTTGAGTTTCTATCTTTACGCCACCATAAATGGTTAACACGCTGAAGTTTAAGTACTTGCAGTAAGCCGTAACGTTGTCAGCCACTTGAGCTGCAAGCTCACGGGTCGGCGTAAGAATTAATACGCGGGCATTCGACTTTAACGTTTCGCTTGGATTTTCAACCATCTTTTGCAGGATCGGCAGCGCGAAAGCGGCGGTTTTACCCGTACCGGTTTGGGCACTGGCTAAGACATCTTGGCCGCGGCGGATAGCAGGTATCGCTTGCTGCTGAATAGGCGTCATTTGTTGATAACCGCAATCTGAGATAGCGCGCAAAATCTCGGGGGAAAAACTAAAAGATTCAAATCTCATTTTGGATTCCTATCGTTCACTTATTCAAACATTCAAGCACCGCGAGCCTCTATTATTTACTCGACTAAGGAGAGAGGCGTGCCGACTGGCTCATTCTTCCACACAGATTTTATAAGAAAAATGGCGGGCGCGGAGTATAGCAAAAATTTCGGTTAAAACCTGAACTTTTTAGTGTTTTGGCATTTTATCTGCATCATTTTATCACCAAGAGATAAAAGCCTTCGCGACGGCTCAGGCGGGATAGGGCCAATTCTGCAAGCACTGGGTTGGATCAGTACTGGATTGAGTATGCTCTTAGCAGAGTATGATTTGAGGTTGAGTGACGGCTGGCGGAAAGAACGAACAAAAAGAACGCGATAGAAAAATGCCGCAGTTTTGGCTGCGGCATTTTATATCTTGCTTATGGCTAACCGAAGGTGCGTCTTAGGCCGAGGGCCTTCTCGGCATTGTGTTTAAGCAGATGAGCAGCATCACCAATCAGATGGGTTGCGGCTAAGTTTTCTACGCTTGAATGGGTGATGGAATGTATATTGCTGGCAATCTCGTTGACCACTTGACGCTGTTGATCCGCTGCCACTGCATTTTGTTGGGCAAAGGTGTGGATATCACTCACTTCTTGGTAAAGGGTATTCACATTGTCGGCGGACAGTTGAATGTCGCTAGCGCAGCGCTCCGCATGTTGGCGGCTCTGTTCCATTTCTTTGGCCCATATGTTGAGCATAGAGAACATCTTATCGACACTCTTTGAAATACTGTTGGTCGATAGTTGGGTTCGACTCGATAGCGCGCGCACTTCATCGGCGACTACGGCAAACCCTCGGCCTTGTTCACCTGCACGGGCAGCTTCAATGGCCGCATTGAGGGCGAGAAGATTAGTTTGCTCGGCGATGGAGTCAATTTCGCCCATCGCATTAGCAACTTGCTCGGCTTCTTTATTCAATTGATGGGCATTGTTAGCTGCATCGGCAACAGACTTGGCCAGTTGTTCCACTTTTTGAGTGTTGGCCTTCATATTGGCGCTACTCTTAAGGCAAAGATCGTAGGCGGTATTGATGCTGGTTGACGTCAGATGGGTATTCTGCGCGACTTCTGTGATGGTTGAACTCATCTCTTCCATCGCACTAGAGAGCTGTTCTAGCTGACTTTTTTCTTGATCTAGGCTGACATAGGTTTGCTCGGTCGCGACCACTAATTGATCGGCAATCGCATGCAATTGATTGGCTTGATCTTGTGTGCGCCCCAGTACGCCACTCATTTTGGCCTGCAGCATGATGAGCTGGAAATCGAGGATAGAAGACGTATCGGCACCCGAGTAGATGTAGCGACTGATAGAGTCGTATTTAGTTTGCATTTCAATCAGTTTAGCGGGAATGCGAAAGGCCTCATCGTAGAAAATAGCCAAGTTTAAACTCATCAAAACCGCCCCCGCGATAATCACGCCCCAGCCCCAAAAGTAGCCCGCGATCAGTAGGCCGGTCGAGGCGACAACCGCCGAGAGGATACGTTTCTGCATTAAGCTTAAGGGCTTAGGAATGGATTTATCCAGTTTAAGTCTTTGGTATATCTCATTTGCTTTGCTGACGTAGGCTGCTTGAGGCTGAATACGCACCGATTGATAACCAACGATAGTGCCGTTTTCAAATAATGGTGAGACAAAGGCATCGACCCAATAGAAGCCACCATTCTTACAGCGGTTTTTTACTATGCCGCGCCAAGATTGGCCCGACTTAAGCTTTTCCCACATTTCTTTAAAGGCGGCGCTCGGCATATCGGGATGGCGAACCATATTGTGGGCACTGCCAATTAACTCTTGGGCGCTATAGCCAGAGACTTCAGCAAAACGGGCATTAACGTAAGTAATGACACCGCGAGTGTCGGTGGTGGAAATGAGTTCATCTTGTGGTGTTAAGCGGATTTCTTGATCTGATCTCTGTGCATTCAGTGTTCTGTGGGCAGACGCGTTACTCTGGCTCATTTTGTGTGTCCATTCAGGGCCGATGTGATTCATTAGGGTTCAGGGGCGCGGTGTTAGGCGCTAATTTTCTTGCGCTTACTCTCATTGGGGTAAGCTTGTTATGTGATAAGACTATCATTTTTGTATGGGTATAAGAGAGCGGTTTTTGATGGTTTACCCATAAAAATCAATCGTTCGTTGTATTTGTAAGCTATTGCAAAATATAAAAATTTTAAGTAGTGCGAATATGGAATTAAACGAGCGTTTATCCTGCTAAAACGCAAATTTCAGTATTTTGTATAGGGTTATTGTTTTAACAGATATTGAGTAGAAAGTAGGCATCATATTATTTGCAAAATCTGTGCGGTGGCATTGGCCTAATGTCCTTGATTCGTTTGCCATATCGCGGCATTCATTCGAGCGCTTTATTAGTCATAGTCTATTCTTTAATGGGCAATAAACTATGGCTTGCTGGATGTGTGATTTATCTGGCTTTGCCTCAGTTTTGTCATCTTATTCGCACCCTTTAGTTTATTAACTCAGGTTCATTAGCTTAGGTTCATAAGATCAGCTTCATTAGCTCATAGCGGGAATGCAACATAAGAGGATTTTCCCATGGCGATATCACTTAGACGTGGCGTAGCGAAATTGGCTACCGCGTCCTTGGGGACGACAACGGCACTGCCCCATTGGCGACGTTTGATTTTTGAACGTCTATTTGGCTTCCTTGCGCTTCTCTGCGTGCCCGTATATATCACCAGCGTGTATTTATGTGTCATCGCCGATCTTTGGTCTATGGTGGTATTCGATACGCTGGCTTATTTGTTTTTATTGGTTTTACTGTATTTTCCTAAGCTTGCTGATAGCACGCGTTTTGGCTGTGGCTGTTTGTTAGCGTTTGCTATCGGCGTAGGTTTTTTGATTGCGATTGGTCCATCGGGTGCGGGGTTCTTTTGGTTATTTATCTTTCCGCCATTAGTGGGCATTTTTTTAGGCCGTCGCGCGAGCTTATATGCCCAATATTTGAATGGGTTGAGTCTGGTACTGATTGGGCTTGCCTATCACTTTGGCTGGTTAAACTGGCCTGATATTCACGGTTACAGTTTGGGTATTTGGGCCGTAGTCGTGGTCAATTTTATTGTAACCAATGCCATGCTGACCTTAACCATCACTTATTTATTAGGTAAGTTGGCTGATTCACTCGATTCAACCTTAGCCTCGCGCCAAGCGACTGTATTAGGGTTGGCCAAACTTGCTGAATACAGAGATAACGAGACGGGTGCGCACTTACTACGTATGCGGCAGTATTCGAAAATGCTCGCGGCGCAGCGGTTGCAGGCCGACAATCCACCTGCTGAATTAAACGATGATTTTATTCAAGATATTAGTCTATCGGCCATTTTGCACGACATAGGTAAAGTCGGTATTGCCGATGCGATTCTGCTCAAACCGGGTAAATTAACCCCGCAGGAGTTTGAGCAGATCAAAGCCCACCCTGTGATTGGTGGGCAAGTGTTACGCAGTTTGTTGGAATATGCGCCCCAATGTACTTTTATTCAGATGGGCCAAGATATTGCTTCGGGTCACCATGAAAAGTGGGATGGTAGTGGTTACCCCTTAGGGTTGAAAGGTGAGGATATTCCGCTTTCGGCACGTATCGTTGCCTTGGTGGATGTCTATGATGCACTCACTTCACCGCGATGTTATAAGCGACCCTTTAGTCACCAAGAAGCCATCGATTTAATGATTGAAGGCAAAGGTAAGCATTTCGACCCTGAATTAGTCGATTGTTTTATGGCAATTCATCAGGAGTTTGAAGTGTTATCTAAGGCATCGCTGGATGATGCTTATCAGCCTATGGCGCAGCCTACTATGGTTTAGCTACTCGTGTTTTTAATCATGTTTGAAATAGAAATCGTGTTTTGAAACCATGTTTCGAAACTATGAGCTGAAAGCATGCTATTGAAATACGACTAGGCTTGAAGTACAGCATCAGCGCTAAAAAAACGCCCAAGACTCATAGCCTTGGGCGTTTTATTTTGTAGCATATAACGGATTTAGAAGATGATTTAAATAACGACTTAAATCGCTACTTACCCGCAGGAGTGCTAAATCGCTCTAAATCGCTTTAGTCACTTGCGTTAACCACGCGAGTTCATCCCCGGACATCAGCGGCGAAAGTGTATTAAACACTTGCTGATGGTAAGCATTGAACCAGTCGATTTCCCCTTGCGTTAGCAGGCTCTTATCGATAATGCGGGCATCCATAGGGATCATTGTCAGTGCATCGAACTCATACATCTCACGCTCTGCGCCTTTCAGTGCTTCACAGTGTTGCACTACGACTAAGTTTTCTAAGCGAATGCCAAAACTCTCAGCGCGGTAGTAACCCGGCTCGTTGGAAAGCACCATGCCGGGCATCAGTACGATACCGTTGACATTTTTACCTATGCGCTGCGGACCTTCGTGCACACTTAAAAAGTGACCCACGCCATGGCCTGTGCCGTGGTCGTAATCAAAACCATGTTGCCATAGATATTGGCGGGCAAACGCATCGAGCTGCTGACCTGAAGTGCCTTTAGGAAAGCGAGCTTGGTCTAGCGCGATATGACCTTTTAGCACCAGCGTGACCATTTTTTTATGTTCATCGGTGACTTTACCAATCGCAATAGTACGGGTCACATCTGTGGTGCCATCGATATATTGCGCGCCAGAATCCACTAAGTAGATGCTGTCCATCGTCATCATCGCAGGTGTGCCATTGTTGTGATTGTAATGGCACATGGCGGCATTGGGGCCCGCTGCTGAAATGGTGTCGAAACTTGGCTCGCGATAGCGCTCATCTTGCAGGCGGAAGCTTTCTAATTTATCGGCAAGCGTGGCTTCATTGTGCATACGCTTGGCGGCAACTTCGGCATCTAACCATGCAAGGAAGCGACTCACGGCAACACCATCGCGAATGTGACAAGCGCGCATTCCGGCAAGTTCTGAAGGATTTTTCTGCGCTTTAGGTAAAGAAACGGGATCAATTCCAGCAATCAATTTTGCTCCCGCTTCACGGGCGAGATTTTGTGCCCAAGCGTTAGCCGAGTTTGGATCGGCCAGCAGTTTGACGCCTTGCAAACTGGCAAGGGTATCGGCGAGCGTGGCCTCGTCCTTAAAGCTTACTCCTGCACCGACATGTTCCTCAATGCCCTCAGGGAGTTTGCTTAAATCGGTAAACAGCTGCATATCGCCATTAGCGTGGAGTAGGGCACTGCCGAGCACAACGGGCAGACGCGGCACATCGTTACCGCGAATATTTAACAACCAGCAGAAAGAATCTAAGGCGGCGATCAAAGCAACATCAGCACCGGCTTTTTTCACTAAGGCGCCAATTTCAATGCGTTTTTGCAGACTGGTTTTACCGGCACTCTCGTTACTGAATAACGTGATTGGCGCACTCGATGGTGCGGGGCGATCCTGCCAATGCAAATCGATAGGATTTTGTTCAACCGCTACTAATTCAATTTGGGCTTTGCTTAAGGTCGCTTTGGCATTTTCAAACCAAGCTAAAGTATGCAAGCGTGCATCAAAGCCAACGCGAGATCCCGCTGGCAACGTGTCACATAACCACTCAATTTGTGGTGTGTCTGTCAGGCTTTCATAGCTGAACAGTGCGGCATCCACTTGTAGACGAACTTGAACCGTATAACGGCCGTCGGTAAAGATAGCGGCTTTATCTTTCAATACGATAGCCATACCTGCCGAGCCAGTGAAGTTGGTTGCCCAGTACAAACGTTCGTTATGTTCTGGCACATATTCGCCCAGATACTCGTCGGCGCGGGGAATGATAAAAGCATCGAGATTGGCAGAAGATAATTCGCTGCGAATGGCACCGAGGCGGCTGGCAATTGAATGTGACATATGGGCTCCAAGTGAGACTGGCAGGCTGTGCGAGTCGGTAGGCAAAGCTTGCCTAAGGATAAGTAGGTCTATGTTTATTTGAGTTCTAACCAGCTCGGATTATCGCAAGCCTAACGCGCGAGATGCAAGGGGAGCGAATAAAGGATTTTGTATACAATCGTGAATTTGTGCTGACTGTGATGAGTAAGCTAAGTGTTTTACCCTTAATTTATTTGTGTGATTCTTAGCATAAAACCTGAGTAAAACAAAATGTCAGTCATATTTTTTGTAGACTTGTTCCTTACAAATTAGCTACTTAAGTTTTATTCAATCGCTAACATTTGGACCCTATGCTAACATTCGCCATCTCCGCTCGGGGTCAGAGTGGGGCGCATGTATCAGTGGAGTAAGCGATGCAAATACTAACAATAGATGTGGGCGGTACGACAGCCCTGTTCGAACTTCAGCTCGCGGGACATACAGAACAATATAAAATTCCCACAGGCGAAGGTTTTAAAATTGAAGAGTTAAATAATCAAATCGCTGCGCTCGAACGCGATTACGATTTACAAGATTATCAATTAGCGATTGGCGTACCTGGACTGGTACAAAATAATCGTCTGGTTGCCTGTAAATCATTACCTGGGCTCAATGGCTTGAGCTTCGATACAGTGAAAACCCAAGGTGAGCTTAAGTTTATCTGCAACGATATGGATGCGGGTATGCAAGCCACGTGCGATGCCAAATATGCCTGTGAGTTGTTGGTCATGTGCGGCACTGGGATAGGGATGTCGATTGCGTTTAATGGGCAAGCCTTTACAGGTGCGACGGGGGTTGCAGGCGAGTTGGGGCATTGCCGCGTGATGACAGAATCAGGCGAATTTAGTTTAGAACAACTCGCCAGTGGCGATTCTGTGCGCAGCCGTAAAATCACCACTCAGGATGATTTATACCGTGCGGGCAGTTACCTTGGTATGGGGTTGGCGTGGACCGTTAATTTATTTAATCCCAATCGAATTTGGCTCGCAGGCAACATGATGAACAATGCCCCTTACTACAAAGGTTGCCTCGAAAGTTTAAAACAAATGGCATTAAGCGCGCCCTTAGCTGAGATGAAAATCAATCGTGTCGATGATATGGAAACCTTAGTGTGCCGAGGTTTGTCCGTGATGCTCGCAAGGGATTCTCCCCGCGCACAAAGGTCATAGATGCTGTTTGCTTATGGTTTTGAGTTATTAGAGTTCAGTGGCTCAGTGCTAGCGGTTTAAGCTGTATTAGCAGTATAAATGGTGAAATAGAAAACAGGACTTGTGATGCCTTTGGTTTATCGTGTCCTGTTTTTTTATGGTTGAAATAATCAGTAAAACCTTAATTATTAAAGCAAACATTAGAGTTGACTTAATTGTGTTTAATGCCTTTCTTATCAGACCACTATCTTAGTTGATAATATTTTGTTGCAATTTTATTGTGCTTACGTCTATGCTGATTATCGTAATGACAACGTTGTCATTGTGTGTAAAAGGCAAACCAGTTGAAAAACTGGGACGCAAAGCCTCCGGTCTAAGGGTTCGTCTGTACCTATGATAGCGGGGATACCACAGGTTTTTCTTCGTGCAATCGTTAATCGTTTTGCATGGTCTTAAGAGTGTTGTTTCCTGTCTACGCTTTGTTTGCCTTATTGATTCATATAAAAAATTCAATAGGGATATCTCATGTTCAAGACTCAAATTTCAACATCAGCCTTGCTGGTGGCCTCTGCACTGGCATCTACCGTGAGTGCCAATGCATTTGCCGCAGCGCCCGGTAAACCGACTATAGGTTGGGGCGAAACCAAGTTCGCGATTATCGAAGTGAATCAAGCCGCTACGGCTTACAATCAGTTGGTAACCATTAAAGATGCTGCCGATGTGTCAGTTAGCTGGAACCTCTGGAGTGGCGATGTGGGCAACAAAGCCCAAGTGCTGCTCAACGGTAATGTCGCTTGGGAAGGCCCCTCTGGTGCTTCGGGCACCGCTAATTTTAAGGTGAACAAAGGCGGCCGTTATCAGATGCAAGTGCAGCTGTGTAACAGCGATGGTTGTACGGCGAGCGATGCCAAAGAAATCCTCGTGGCCGATACCGATGGCAGCCATTTAGTGCCACTCAATGCTCAGCTTAAAGAAAACAATCGTCCATACGTTAACAAGTCGGGCAAAGTGGTCGGCAGTTACTTTGTAGAATGGGGTGTGTACGGCCGTAAGTTCCCAGTCGATAAGATCCCAGCACAGAACTTAACTCATATTTTATATGGCTTTACCCCTATTTGTGGTGGTGATGGCATTAACGATAGTTTGAAAGAAATCGACGGCAGTTTCCAAGCGCTGCAACGTGCCTGTAGTGGCCGTGAAGATTTTAAAGTCGCTATCCACGATCCTTGGGCGGCAATTCAAATGCCACAGGCGGGGGTGAGTGACTACTCTGATCCCTACAAAGGCAACTTCGGTCAATTGATGGCGCTGAAGCAAGCCCACCCCGATCTAAAGATTTTGCCTTCGGTCGGTGGCTGGACGTTATCTGATCCCTTCTTCTACTTTGGCGATAAAACTAAGCGCGATACTTTTGTCGCATCGGTGAAGGAATTCCTGCAAACGTGGAAGTTCTTTGACGGCGTTGACATTGACTGGGAATATCCAGGTGGTGGCGGAGCGAATCCAAACTTAGGTAATGCCAATGACGGTGAAACCTATGTGACCCTGATGCGTGAATTGCGCGCCATGCTCGACGAGTTAAGTGCTGAGACGGGTCGTACCTATGAACTGACTTCCGCAATTGGTATCGATGCTCAAAAAATGGCAAAGGTCGATTATCAGGCTGCTCAGCAGTACATGGATTACATCTTCTTGATGAGTTACGACTTCAATGGCGGTTGGACAAATACTGAACTCGGTCATCAAACCAATCTTTATGAGGCGAGTTGGGATCCTGATACCCGCTACACCACAGACAAGGGTATTAAAGCTCTGTTAACTCAAGGTGTTACCCCAGGAAAAATTGTGGTTGGTGCCGCTATGTACGGCCGCGGCTGGACAGGCGTGAATGGCTACACGGGCAATAACCCATTCACAGGGACAGCGACGGGCAAAGTGAAAGGCACATGGGAAGATGGCATAGTGGATTATCGCCAGATAGTGAACGAATACATGGGGAGCGGTTGGACTTACAGCTATGATGAAACGGCCGAGGCGCCATCATTGTTCAAGGCATCTACGGGTGATTTAATCACTTTCGATGATGCTCGTTCCGTTAAAGCTAAGGGCCAATATGTGCTTGCCAATCAGTTAGGTGGTTTATTTGCATGGGAAATTGATGCCGATAACGGCGATATTCTAAATGCGATGCACGAAGGTTTAGGTCATGGCGAAGGAACTACGCCACCGGTGAATAAAGCGCCGATTGCCAATGCGGGTGCGGATGTGAATGTCACAGGTCCCGCCGATGTGGTGCTCAATGGTAGCGGATCGCGCGATCCTGAAAATGAGGCGCTGACGTATCTTTGGACTCAAGTGTCTGGCCCAACGATTGCCATCGCAAACGCCGATATGGCGAATGCGACGATTCAACTGAGTGCAACGCAAACTGATGTTGCCTATAGTTTTAGCCTCAAAGTGACTGATCCTGAAGGGCTATCTGCCACAGATTCAGTGACAGTGACCAATAAGGCGGATACTCCGAACCAAGCTCCCGTGGTGAGTGTAGCTGCCACTGTCACAGTGGAAGCGGGTAAAACTGTTAGCATAGTGGCGAGTGCCTCTGATGCCGACGATGATGCCTTAACTTACGCTTGGACTGTGCCCGCTGGCGTGTCGGCAACCGGACAAAATAGTGCCACCTTAGTGGTCACTGGGCCTAATGTCACCGAAGCGACCAGCTATGGTTTGAGCGTGCTAGTTTCCGATGGTGCCTTGGATGCGAGCGCATCGACGAATCTGACCGTGACGCCAAAAGTAATCGGTGGTAGTTGTGATGCAACCGATCCTAATGCAGGTAACTATCCTGCTTGGCAAGCCAGTGTGGTGTACAACACGGGTGATACTGTGAGCCACAGTCAGTTGGTATGGAAAGCCAAGTACTGGACGCAGGGCAATACGCCAGCTCGCACCGCTGATCAATGGCAGCTACTCAGCCAAGTTGCTCTCGGTTGGGATGCGGGTGTCGCCTATACCGGCGGGCAAACCACCAGCTATAACGGCCGTCAATGGAAGGCGAGTTACTGGACTAAAGGGGATGTACCGGGCGTTGCGGCGGTATGGGTTGATATTGGTGCTGCAAGCTGCCAGTAATCATCCAAAGTTTTGATATTATTTGTTAAAAAATAAAGCCCTGCGAAGATTCAGGGCTTTTTCTTTATTAAGTGATCTTACTGACTAATTGGAGACTGATTTAATCAATCTTAAGCAGTTCCACATCAAAAATCAGCACTGATCCACCGCCAATTTTGCCCGTGCTGCGATTGCCGTAGGCGAGTTCACTTGGGATAAAGAAACGCACTTTATCGCCAACGACCATAAGTTGTACGCCCTCGGTCCAACCTTTAATTACGCGGTTAAGCGGAAATGCGATGGGCTCACCGCGATCAACCGAACTATCAAACACAGTACCGTCGATCAAAGTGCTGCTTATAATGCAACTACAGTTAAGCGGGTAAATTTTTATCGCTTTGCAACTAGTTGATTTCAAATAGTTCCACATCAAATATTAATAATGACCCGCCACCAATTTTGCCTGTGCTGCGGTTGCCGTAGGCAAGCTCACTCGGAATATAAAAACGGAATTTGTCACCTACAGTCATTAGCTGTAACCCTTCAGTCCACCCTTTAATCACTTGGTTTAAGCTAAAGCTAATAGTTTCACCGCGCTCTACTGAACTATCAAACACGCTTCCGTCAAGCAAAGTTCCATGATAGTGCACCGTGACTTTACTGCTTGCTTTTGGATGTTCGGTGTTTGCACTCTTATTGAGTACTTCATATTGCAAGCCAGACGCTGTTTGAACTACGTTTTCTCGCTTAGAATTCTCAACTAAAAACAGCTTCGCTTTTTCAATATTCTCTTTAGTAGCTTGTGAGTTATTTGTCTGGCTAAAAAAGTAAAAAATCAATCCAGCAATGACCGCAACAGCCAAAATCATACGCATTTAATAAGACTCCAATTAATTTGATTAGCTCATGATACGTAGGCATCAAAGTTGAGTAAAGAAAGCGTAGGTAACAGCTTACTCTTAGGTCGATGACATAATATGTCTGGTTGTATAATGATCATGAAAACAATTGCTTGAAGTAACTTTTTACAGTTAGGAGCCATTTATGTCAGTAGCTATCAAATTTGAAATCAAAGGAACACCAACAACAGGTTATGTACTGTTCAAAACATATGAGGAAATTGGATACAACAAGTTAGCGAGTTTTCAACAACTAGTAGGCGGTTTGATTGAGCCAGTTGCATACATTGATGGAGCTGTTCTGCTTATGAATGAGAACGCTTTGAATGATGGGTTGTTAGCGTGGCGTGTGCCGCCAGAGCTTGAACGTATCGTTCCTGAGCACTTTAGAGTGAACGGCCATAAAGTATTGTGCGGCCCAGTTATATTAGTGGCTGATGATGGAGAGGACTATCACGGATTCAAGACAGTGGAATTAGCGGAAAACGCGCTTAAGTAACATGTTGGTTGTTAAAGAGGGCACTTGTAATTGCAAGTGTCTTTTCATCTCTAATACATTTTAAATAAACTTTCGGATGGTTGTCATAGCAGTGTTGAACTATATCAAGTTTGAATGTATTTAGTGAAAACATATAAAATTCTTTGTTTTCAATTGTTTATCTTATGTAAGAGTCGTGTTTGGGTATATCGGTTTGAGTTAACGGCATTTTGCAAGCTGTAGACTTATAATAACTATACAGCCAATACAACAGCTTCAATTTAATCGCCGATCATGTATGGGCTCATAGTTCTGATATAAGTCGTAACAGATCCCATAGGCTTGTTATAGTAAGTCAAAAGCACAACGTTGTACTAAAACGACATAGCAGGAAAGGCACTTTATGAAGTGCCTTTTTCATTTCTGATATGCGCGTAACAAAATCTAGAATAGTTGTTATAACAAATCATCTGCTCACATGAGCTGAATCAACCAAAAATAGAGGGTAAAAAGATGTCAAAGAAAACAAAAACAATGTCAGTAAACTACACCGCTGAAGATATAGCTGGAACACTTCGCAATTATCTTGATCAGATTGTGCCAGTCGAAAAACCAAAGCCTGTAGCGACTCCTAAACTACAACTAATAACAATCTCAGCTCTTACGGCATCAGTCGCCTCAATAAATGAGACTATTCTAATGCTTGCAGATAGAATGAACGATATTCATTCTAATCATGATTTTGATGCAGTGCAAAGCCATCTTAGTGACATGCAAAATTTTCATGCATTGATGACAGAGTATTTAGCTGTTCGAAAGCGTCTTAGTGTTTTCTAAGGCGCACTATCTTAGCTAAATAAATACTAAATTTGTGGTACTCTCGATAGCTAAAGTCAAAGGAGCAATGAATACAGTACAAGTGAAATAATAAAAATGCAGCCGTATGGCTGCATTTTTTTGAATAAAATTTATTTGTCACTATGAATTTTAGAAAATGATAGTCGCGCTATTCATTATCCATTCATATAATGAAGTTAAATTATAAAAGTGAATAAAATGCAAATAGAAAAAATAAAAGAAAATGAAAGAACAAAAAAGTATTACTTAGATAATGTATTGCATAGAGATAAAGGGCCAGCAGTTATTGAATTCAATGAATGTGGCACTGTTGTATATGAGGCATATTATAGTAAAGGTGTAAACACTAGAGGAAATAAACCAGCTGTTATAACGTATTTCGATAATGGTAATGTTCATACAGAAACATATTTGTTTAATAGCAAGAGACATAGAGTTGATGGTGCCGCAGTTGTTTCATATGATGAAAATGGTAATGTTATTGAGCAATGGTTTTTTAAAAATGGGAAAGAACAGCCATTGCAGCAAGACTTAACTATGGTTGATATTGAAAAGATCTAGTTAGATTACTTGGGTATGATATAAGGCAGCCGTATGGCTGCCTTATAATTACTTTACTTCTTCTTGATCCAGCGCTGCTTTCACTTTAGCTACAAGTTCATCATCAAACATTGTCGCTGTTGATTTAGCTGCCATTTCAGCTAATGAAATGATCACCCACTTCATTAGTGCTTCACTAGCAATAGCCATTAATATTTGCTTCAATACAGCAAGCAAAGCTCTCACAATAATTGTGCCCATTTACTTATCCTTGTTTATTTTATTCAACACATCCAAGTGCTTCTGAACTCGATTTGGTGTTTGTTTATACCAACGTGAGTCTTTTAATTCATCTGCCACTTTCTTATAATCACATTCTTTTAATGCTTTTATCATTTTTTTAAACTTACATAATCCAGTGTAACCAATCTGAAATACAGCTTCTGTTAACACATCATTCACTACTTGATGCTTATCTAAATGTATCTTCGCAGCCATTAATTGAGCTGCATTTATATCAGTTTTAAGTAAACCTTCCGCTTCATATACTTGTATCGGTGTTTGGTCATCTGAACATCTATGCCCATAACCGATAGTCCAATACCCTTCTGAGCACTTATACCTATGGAATAAACCATTTCTGAATGTACCTAAGTGTGTTTGGTATAGCAGTGACCCTTCATTCTCCTTTATCCTTTCTTCTAAATCTGACATTCCTTTGCTCTCGATTCTCTACTAAATATATATTTAGTGGATAGCAAGCTGCGTAAAGAACAAACAGAACATACAAAACCAAAAACACTCAAAATTTCTAATCAAAAAGAATTGAAAAAAATACGCGATAACAGTGAATGCTATATGTGCGGAAGTGCTGAAGACTAAACAGTTATAAAATTAAAAAAGCAAAAATACGAATGTAAGTAGTGAAGGAGAATAAATGATCACGTGCAATAAATCAGGATGCATAACAGCACACAATAACGATAACGGCTATTGCAGTGAACACCAAGCGTACTATCAGGAGCAGGTCAAAGAAAGAAACAAACGTTATAACGATAACAGACCAGCACGACACCAGTTCTATTTTACTAACACTTGGAAACGTATGCGCAAGCAATACATAAGTGAGCATCCTTTATGCTGTAGATGTGAAGAGTTAGGACTTGTTATATTAGCTACACTTGTTGATCACATCGTAGAGATAGAAGATAACCCTGAATTAAAGGATGATTACTTTAACCTCCAATCGATGTGCCACGCTTGCCATAATATCAAGACAGGTGAAACAGCACGTGAACGTAAGAAGAACGCAGTACTAAAAGGAATAGGTAGAGATATTAATAGTGGCTGGTAGTGGCATTAATGCTACTGTGCCATTGAATAACTAAGGATGGTAATGATGATTAAAGTAGAGCAATTACACAATGTATTAATGGAATACGAGAAGCAAGTGTTGTGGATCAAGTACGATGACCGCAGTGGATTAGAAATAACCAATCTATCTACACAGACAGTATTAGATGGACAGGAAGAGCTAGATGTACTTGCAAGTATTATTAGAGCGTTAACGTTAGTGTCTGTTAATGGAGTTATTGGTGAAATTGATGAAGAATAAAAAGCTACGATTATTGTGTCATATATAAGGATTTAAGGTTTTTATGAACCAATAATCGTAGCTTTTTGCTTGCTTTATACACAGCAACACACCTGTTGAACCGACATAGACCAGCATTGTTCCTGTCTAATCCCCTGCAATACCGCGCAATAATCCCATTAGTCCTGCATATATTTTTGACTAAATACATAGAGGGGGCTATGGGAAGTTCAAAAACTTAACGCTTAAACAACGCACCGTAACCGATCTCAATAAATATTATTCCTCATACCCCAAAACGTGTGAGGCTCTCGCGTATCTAGCATACAGAGAAAGGAAAATAAAAAGAAAGCCAAGGAGGGCTTATGAAGAAACTTAAATGGCTGCCTAAGCCGTCTGAAGCGTTTTATAAACAAGTCTCAAAAATCATTGAGAACACTTATAGCGATACTGATGATATTGATAACGTGTTAATGAGCATGTTAGCAATTGAGCTTAATGAATATGTCCAAGCAATTAATGAACTTGAATTAAACGGTTCAACAATCACAGTTAAAGGAGCTAATGGTTACGAAGTAACTAAACAAGCACCAGCAGTACAAACTAAACAAGCAGCATTCAAGAATATTATTGAGCTATTAACCAAGACTGGTTTATTAAAAGATCCATTATTCCGAGATGGTGTTCGAAGTGAAAATGCATTCTCTGACTTCTTAAGTAAAGAATCGGAGGATATTTAATGACAAACAGCAGATATAAAATGCTGCTTGATGTTCATGGGTTCAATACGAAGCTAAAAGATATACCAAAAATACCAAGTCAAGATTACCGCCAAGCATACTTATATGCGGCTGACATTATCACAGGACATATCAACAGCAATAAATACATCAAGCTAGCATGTCAACGATTCATTGATGATTTGAATAGTATCTCAGATCCTAATTTCAAATATATATTTTCAATAAAGAAAGCTCAACGAATTGCTGATTTTTATAAACACATGAAACACACGGACGGTGACTTTTACGGCCAACCATTCGAGTTAATGCCGTGGCAGATATTCATTGTTAGTAACATCATCGGTTGGTTAAAAAAGGAACCACATCACCGCAGCAAGAAACACGTAAGACGTTTCACAGAAGCACAACTTTGGGTGGCACGTAAGAACGGTAAATCAGCGCTGTCATCTGGCTTAGCATTGTATTACTTCTTAGCTGATGGTGAGCACGGAGCACAGATATACAGTGTCGGACCATCACTAAAGCAAGCAAAAATCGTATATGACCAATCCACTAAGATCATTAATGGTATGCCAGTTAAGTACGACAAAGCATTTAAACAACGCTTTGATGGTATGCATTATGGGAACTCGAAATATCAGCCACTAGCTAACAACAGTTCAACACTCGATGGTCTATCAAGTCACTTGGTTGTGTGTGATGAGATTCACGAATGGACTGATAGAAACTTATATGGAGTTATGGACACCAGTACTGGTGCAAGAACTCAGCCATTAATGCTCGTTATCAGTACAGCAGGAACAATCCTAGATGGTATTGCTGTTGACTTGTATAAGCGCGGCCAGCGCATGTTAGACAAGGTTATTCAAGCTGATCATATGTTCACAATGCTTTATGGGATTGATGAAGATGATGATTACTTCACTGAAGAAACGTGGATTAAAGCTAATCCAGCTTTAGGTGTGGTTAAAGAACTTGCAGACATGAGGAAACAAGCGGCAACAGCACGCGATTTAGTTTCAGAAAGAAATGGATTCCTAACAAAGCATCTTAATGTGTTCTGTCATTCAGAGAAAGTTTGGCTTAAGAAACAAGATTTAGATAAATGCATATTAGAAATGGATTTCGAATCTGATAAATATAAAAAATATGATTGCTATATAGGCGCTGATTTAGCACAAAAGATCGATTTAACCGCTGTATCAGCTGTGTTCAAAGTACCTGAAACTGATACCCAAAGCGGTAAGGTTGAATATCATATGATGCAGAAGCATTACATCAGTCGTGGTGCGATAAATAAAGCAAGTGAACAAGTTCAGAATCTATATGAAGTATGGAGCCAGATGGGATACTTAGAAATAGTTGAATCATCTATTACTGACTTCGATTTAGTACGCGATTACATCCTTGACCTAAGTAAGAAATACAAAGTCATTGATGTTGCTTTTGACCCCGCGCAAGGCAACCAATTAATGAATGAGTTACGTAGTAACCACGGAATAAACGTTGTTGAAGTTAAACAAACACCAGTACAACTTAATGAACCTGTTAAGCGTATTGAGGCAATGATTGTAGATGGCCGTCTTAAATACAACGGTGATAAGGTATTTGAGTATTGTTGTTCGAATGCTTTATTAAAAAACCACAATAATAACATTGTGAGCATTGTTAAAAATGCTAATGAAGATAAAACAGATAGTTTAATGGCAATGATAGTAGCTGCATCACGTATAACTGAAGAATCAAATCGATCTATATATGAAGATATGAGGGGGTTAGTATCGACTAAATATTAGAAGGAAAAGGAGAAGTAAATGGGATGGATTCCTAATTTTTTAAAAAGTAAGAGTAAGAACATAGAGAATAGTGAGTTAACAAAACAATCTAATTCTGAATTTAATGAGCTTATGCGTCGTATACGTTCAGGTGGTACATCAAAAGCAACACTATCTGAAATGGACACATTAGGACTAAGCGATATATTCGCTTGTATTAAAGTTAAATCAAATACAGTTAGTCAATTACCACTAAAAATGTTTGATACTCGTAAAGGCCGTACACAATTATCCGCTAGAGATAATCCAACTGTATATACATTGACTAAGCGCCCTAACAATTATCAAACAATGCATGAGTTTATTAAGATGATGATTATGCATCTTGATATCAGAGGTAACTTTTACGCGCTAATTACACGTGATTCCATAGGAAATATCGTTGATTTGCTGCCTATTCCACCTGAAATTCGACCAGTCACTGAACTAGTGGATGATGCATTAGTGTATCGAATTGGTGCAGTTGTTTACGATCAAAGCGAGATACTGCATATAAAAGACTTTAGTTTCGACAGCATTAGAGGACTAAATAACTTTGATGTGGCATGTAATGTAATCAATTTAGATTATTTCGCACGTAATCATGGCTTGAGTTTCTTTATGAATGGCAGTGCACCAGCTGGTGTTATTACTTCTGAAAAAACGATGAGCCGCGAAGCACAAGCAGCATTCCTTGAAAGCTGGGTACAAACATATGGTGGTGTTGGTAATCACAACAGAACAGCAATGCTTGTTGATGGTGTTGATTATAAATCTATTGGCACAACTAACGTTGAAGCACAGCTCTTAGAAACACGCAAATTCCAACGCAGTGAGATTGCAGGTGTGTTCTTAGTACCAGCATTTATGATTGGTGACTTAGAGAATGCTCACTTCAATAACCTTGAATCACAAAACAGATTCTTCCATCAAACATGTATTGGTCCGTTACTGCAAAACATTGAAGAAAAGATCAATTCAATATTACCTGATGGTATGGAAATCGAATTCGATGATCAAACTTTCTTGCGTGGTGATGTTAAGACTCAAGCAGATGTTCATAAAGCTTATCTCGAAATGGGCGTTTATAGCGTTAACGAGATCCGTGAAGAAATTGGCAAAGAACATATACCAGATGGTGATAAACGAGTTGTTCAAACCAACAACATCACATTCGGTGGTAATGGTAATACCGCTCCTGAAAAGCCGCAAAATCAACCTCCTGTCGTTTGATAAATAATATAAACAACTAGGAGGTAAATATGCAATATCGTGAATACGATCTTGATATTAAAGCCATCGATGAAAAAGGAATCATCGTTTGTTATGCCAACACATTTAACTATGTGGACAAAGCGAACGATGAAACTATTCAAGGTGCATTTAAAAAAACAATTGCTGAACATAATCTGAAAGGCACTATGCCTAAAATGCTTTTTAATCATAACCGTGATGAACCTATTGGTAAATGGTTATCGATGGAAGAAGATGAATATGGTCTGAAAATGACAGGGCAATTAATACTTGAAGTTCAGCGTGCGCGAGAGGTGTATGCATTACTTAAAGGCGGTGCAATTAATGGTTTTAGTATCGGTTATAAGGTCAAACAGCAGGTTTATGATCGGATAAATAAAGTAACAAAGCTTTTAGAAATTGACTTGGGGGAAGTATCGATTGTTCCATTCCCATGCAATGACCAAAGTATATTAACTTCAATTAAAAGTACATTTGAAACAGGAGAGATTCCTCGTCCAAGTTTACTTGAAAAAGAGTTAGTCAATCATTTCGGTTTAACTAAATCACAAGCTTTAGCTTTTATGGCCGCAGGTTATAAAGGACTAAATACAGAAGCACCAGAAACTGAATCAGAAACAGAAGAACATGACGTTGTGCTTACTGAAACTGATCTGGATGATTCTGCAATAGAAAAATCTATTAGTCAGCAACAACAAGATAAATTAGATCAATTATTAGGACTTCTTAAAGCGTCTTAATACCCCTCTATACATCTTATTTCAATCAAATTCAATTCAAACCTATATGCGAATAGCGCGATGCGTTCGTATAAACACGTCTGCGGGATGCAGATGAAACAAGTAAAGGGAATTACATGGATAAACTCGATTTAATCATTGATGCAGTTTCAGAAATGAAATCAGCACAAGAAGCAACACAAACACAAACACAAGCTGATATTGAGTTAGTTAAATCAGAAGCTCAAGAATCAGTTCAACAAATCAAATCAGATATTGAAACTCGTTTAGTAGCTGATATCGAATTAGTAAAAACTGCCGCTATGGATGGCGCAGAACTAGTTAAATCTGAAATGAAATCAGATATCGAAAACGTTAAATCCGAACTCGATACCGAAATTCAATCAATTAAATCAACTGTGCAAACACTGGACGCATTAGTTGCAAAACAAGGACGTAAAACAATGACTCAAAAAAATGTAGATGTAGAATTAACCAAATCAGAAACTTTTAATGCTGCTATCCGTGCAGGTCTTAAATCAGCACAACAAGGCGAAGCATTCTTAGAAAAAGGCTTAAACACTGTTGAACAAGGTAACGGTGCTGAAGTTGTATTAACTGACTTTGACCTAGCAGTTGTTGAACGTATGCGTTCACGAGGCGCAATGATACGTGATGTTGGTGTCCGTTCAGTATCAAGCAAACTGTTTGACCGCTTTATTAAAACCAAAAACGCAGAAACTGTCTGGATTGATGAAGACGTTGCAAACGCTGGCATGACGAATACCGCAGCTACTCAGCGTGTTCGAGTGGTTTGTACCACTGGTAAAACTGCTGCTTACCCGTTCATTACTCGTGAATCTATTAATGATTCAAAGATCGACATTTATGGTGATCTGAAAACTGATATCGCTAACCAAATTGGTCGCGGTGTGCATGAATCGCTAGTTAAAGGTGATGTTGCTAAGAAACAACCAAAAGGTATTTTAGGCCACGTTGATGCTGTTGAATCATTTAAATCAGATGATGAGCGCGATTTACGTTATTTCCAAGTTATCGAATCAAGCACTGCTGGTAAATTAGCTGCTGGTACTGGTGTTACTTATTCTGCTAACGTTCAAGACGCTATTTTAGCATTGATCTCAGCTGTTGATGCTGGTGCTCGTGAAGGTTGTAAGTTCTATGTATCACAAGCTGGTTGGTTAGAATTAATGAAACTGCGTGATGCTGATGCTCGTCCATTGCTGTGTCCTGATATTTCAGGCAAAGCTGCTGGTACTTTGTTCACTTTCCCAGTTGAAATTGAATACCACTTAGGTGCAGTAGCTACTGGTGAAATCCCAATGGTGTTCGGTAACTTAGGTGAAGCGTTTGAATTGCTGTCAATTGGTGAATCATTCACGCAAGAAAACCCATATACAAATCCGGGCAACATCCAGCTTTATTATGAAACTCGCGTAGGCACAATCGTTAAAGACACAACTCTGTTGAAACTGTTCCGCATTAAGTAATTGAGGTGGGATATGTACATAGTCACTAAAAGACCTGAACTATCCCCAGTCTCACTTAAAAAAGTTGCTCAACATTTAAGAATCAGTGATGAAAATGAAAATGAATATTTGGATTCGCTGATTCTTGCTGCTACGGATTACGTTGAACAATACTGCAATATTAAAATAATGACTACTCACATGGCTATGGAGCTAAATGTAAAAGCTAATCAACCTGTAAAACTATTGTTCGGAGATTTAAAATCCGTTGAAAGTGTTTATGTTGATGATATTTTATTAGATAAAACCGAGTACAAAGTCAGTTATATTAAAAAGAGTATTACGTTCAACGAATCAGCAGAAGTTGTAATTAACTTTATTGTCGGAACTGATGATGTTTTAGAAGTTCCCGCTGCAATTAAACAAGCAATCTTACTGATAATTGGAACTTTCTATGAACATAGAGAGCAACAAACTGAACTTAATCTAAAAGAAATACCATTTGGTGTTGAGAATCTTTTAGCTAAGTACAGATGTTTCTAGGAGGTTGTATGCAAGCAGGGAAGCTTAACAAACGCTGTGAATTATTCAGAGCAACAGAAATTATTGATGAGATTGGTCAAGTAACAAGCGAATTAAGATCAGTATTAACCATTTATGCAAATGTAACTAAGGTACAACTAGACGAAACGTTGTTTGAGCAAGTCAAAAAGCAAAAAACAAGATACACGATCCATACCCGTTACAATCCGCTTGAAATATTTAATACCGATATCATTGTATATAACAATATTCAGTTAGAGATTTTATCTGTTGATAATGTTGATGATATGAATCGCGAGCTAGTGATCATTGCTCAAGCATTAAAGTGAGGTTCGTATGAAATATAAGCTTACGAATGTTCACGGCTTGAAAGAACTTGACGATGCACTTGCAGAGATTGGTTTAAAAGCAGGCACGAAGATACTGAGGAACGCTGGCAAAGAAGCTATGAAGATAGTTTTAGATACAGCTATAGCATTGGTGCCACAAGATACACAAGTCTTGCGAGACTCATTGTCGTTGCGTGTATCAACATACAAAACAGAGAAAGCAATACAGCGCGAATGCCGTGAATTGAATATATCTGGTGTTGATAAGCCAACAATGGCTTTTAAAGTTGGTAACTTCAAACGCATTAAACACACTGGTACTGACATAGACAGTCGATTTTATATCTTAGCTACTGAGTTCGGATCAAGTAAACAACAAGCAACTCCCTTCTTACGACCAGCATTAGAAAATAATCAAGATTCAGTAATCAACACATTTAAACAAAGTTTATCACTAGGTTTAATACGTGAATCAATGGTTATTGCTGCTAAGAATGCAAGAGCAGTTGCTAAAGCGGCTAAGGCTGCAAATAAAGCAAAAGGAGGTAATCCGTGATTGATATTGCTTTAAAAGATGAACTTGAAAAACTGTCAATGGTTCCTGTTTATTTTATGGTAGCACCTGAAAGTGCAATTGATAACTTTATTGTCATTACACCATTAGCTAACCAATTCAATGCTGCAATGGACCCACGTTACCACGTGAACTTTCAAATATCAGTTTACAACAAGTCAGTTTTAAATGGTCGTATATTACAAGGAGTGATATTCGATAAATTCTATGGGTATTCAGGTGATATCAATAGTGCAAAAGAGAGTTACCGAGTATTGAACGTTAATTTAATGGAACAACAGCCAATATTCGAAAACGACACAAAACTATATCAGTTCATTACAGATATAAATCTAACAATGAATAATAGATAAATTAAACACATTAAACAAAATTAAATAGGAGGCCATGGATGGCTACTACAGGTGTAAGAAGTACAGGTTTACCAACTCGATTATTCGTTGGTGCTTTTGGTGGAGCAACTGCTGATGTGGCAGTACAAGCTAACTTAGTTGGTTATCTAGCGGACATTTCAGGTTTAACTGATACTGCTGGCACAGTAACCGTGAATGAATATGCTAATGGTTATGATAGCCAAGGCTATGCAATCAACTTATCAGGTATCAAAACTGCTGGTCCATACACGTTACTGGTTAACTACGTTATGGATGACGCTGGTTTAGCTCGTTTACAAGCTGCATACGACACAGGCACAACCCATACCGCTGTTGTTGAAATGGGTGAAACTGCTGAATACAAGAAAAGCTCAATTTTAACCGTTGATTGTCAATTAGGTTCATTTGACTTTTCAACAGCCGCTGATGGTGTTCGTCAAGTAACTATCGTTCTGAATATTATTGGCGCGCCACGCAGATCATTAAAAGGTTTCTAATCTTTTATAAATAAGCATAAGTATTTTACAAATAAAATAAACAATAACGAATGAGCAACCAGTTTGAGACCTATTGCTCTAAGGAGAATATAATGGCTAAGAAAGCTAAAACCCAAACAAATGAACTATTGAGCGCAATGTTCAAACCGCGTTTATATAAACGCACGTTATCAAATGGTGAAGTTATCTATCTTCAAAGTATGTCAGTGGCTGATCACGAGGCATTCGTTAAAGAAAACCTAGATAAGCCTGAAGAGATTTTTCCAAAGGGTATTATCTATTGGTTACGTACTGCGGAAGGCGAACAAGTGCTAAGTTCATATGATGATCTTAATGCATTAGATCAAGGAGCAGTATTAGAACTATCAGAAACTATCTTTGAATGGCTTAAAGATCCACTGGGAAAGAACTTAGCGAAGGTAGATTAAACGCGAAGGATCATACGATAGCTTTGTTATGTGATGTATTTAAAAAACTTCCAAGTGATATCAGAGCTATGCCGTATGACGATCAGTTAATATTAGCTGAATATTGTACTGAAAATAAATGTGGTGCTGAGTGGGAAACTCGAAGATTTTATAGAATGATTGATGTTCTATCTGCACCTCATATGACTAAGGGTAAATCATTTAAACCAAGTGATATTTTTCCCGAACAATATGCTCAATATGAAAAAGTGGAAACAAGTGAAGATAGAGTTGCTAAGGCATTCAACGCATTATTTGCTATGGCAGTTGATGAACAAGAAGCTGTTAATGAATCTGAATCAGTGTCTGAATCCACATCACGTACTGCCCTCGCATTAAACAAATCTTAAACAAATCTCAAACTGGGATCATCCCGTTATAAAGCCCTTCGGGGCTTTTTTTTTGATTTTAAAATCATAATAAAAAGCACTGATTCCTGTGTCATATATAAGGAAATTAAGGTTTTTATGAACCAAAAATCAGTGCTTTTTCATCACACCACACATGAAAAGGACTTCATATGTCAAATATTGCAACATTAAGCGTTAGCTTAGTGGCGAACACTGCTCGATTCAGTCAAGCATTGGTTGCCGCTAATACAAGCGCAAAGAAGAATACAAATGAAATAGGTAAAAGTTTAGCGGGTATTGGGTCAGCAGCTGGCGGCATTATGACCCAAGGCTTACAGATTGGACTAGGAGCTGTTACTGCATTAGGTGCCGGTATTATTGCTAATACAATGGACACCGCTAAGAACGTTAAAGAACAAGTTAACTTAGCACGTCAGATAGGCGTGAACGTAAACCAATATAGAGCACTAACAAGTCAGCTAGCTACATTTGGAGTATCAGCTGATGACGCTTGGAGCGCATTAAAAGATCTTAATTTAAAGATTAGTGAACTTGCCATTACCGGTGGCGGTGCATTTAAAGATTTAACTGACTCAGTAAACATCGATTTAAAGCGTTGGAATATGGCTGGACCGATGGAACAGCTACAAATGTTCGCAGATGCCACTAAGGATATGTCAGAGAACAACCGTAGACAGTTCGCAGATGCCTTAGGTAGTGATGCACTGCTGAAGGTTATGGACGCGCTTAAAGCAAGCGGCAAGAGCGTAAATGACATCATTCAAGACTATAAAGCAATGGGCGGTTTCGTTACTGAAACTGATATAGCACTGCTTAACTCAGCCAGCAAAACTTGGGAAAAGCTAGGCTTACAAATCAGCATTATCAGAGAACGCTTTGGTGTTGCATTTGCGCCAGTACTTGAGCCTATTATGAAAATGGCTAGCGATTATTTGCTTGAGATTGAAAGTAAGGAAGGCGGGTTGCGTAAGTGGGCATTAGACACAGCTAAAGCCATCACCTGCACTGTTTATGATGTTATGGAGTTCCTTGTAAACACATTCCAAAACATCTATCGAGCTGTGGTAGAAGTACATAATGCTTGGGCAAACATGCCAGGAACTGATGCAGAGCCAATCAAGCTTGAAATGACCACTGGGGAATTAGAAAAACAGTTAAAAGAACGTTCTGAGGAACTAGCTAAAGCTGAGCAAAGTTTGACTAAAGCACTAACCGCACGTGATGTAACAAAGAAAGTAATGAGCGAAAAGCCGTTGCCTGAGCTTTATAATATTCGTTTGAATAACAATAATGACACTGTTAATAAGAGACAAAGTGAAGTTGATGCATTACTGCTTAGTATACAATCATTAAAAGGCCAAATATCTACATCTGTTGATTCTGGTTTTGCAGGTGGATTAAAATCTTCTCGCGAAAAAACATTAAAGTTCTTCGAAGATCTCGAAAAAGATATAGCAAATAATGCTGGTTCGGCTGTATCAACTGCGACTTCTCCAACGTCAGTTAATAATGGTACTGGTGAAGATACTAGCGGTACAGGCCGTAAAGATGCGTTGGCTGAATACAATGCAATGATAGCTGGTGCTGCTGGTGCAAGAGCTACTATTGAAAACACATATAAAGAATCACTTCTTAAAATAGCCGAACAAAGAAAGAATGGTTTTTTAAATGAAGCAGAAGAAACTAAAGCTCAAGCTATAATGCTAGCCGATTATAACAAGCAAATACTTGATAATAAGATCGGAACATTGGAGCAACTTGGATTAGCGGAAGATGCTAATGCATTAAGATTCCAATCACGGCTTAATGAGATTAACAAGCTTGAACAACAGGGTGAGATTACTAGCACTAAAGCAGGTGAAGCTAGACTGCAATTAGGTGAAGAAATTGCTGAACAAGAGCGTTCATATGTTCAAGAAAAGATCGATCTATTATCTAAGCTTGGCTTGGTTGAGAAAAGTAACTCAATGCAACGTAAGCTTGATATGCAAGAACTCGCTGACCAACAAGCAGCAGGTTTAATAACTGAAGAAGATGCTAACGCAGCACGTATTGAAATGGCGCAAGCTGAAGCACTTGAACGTGCTAATAAACTTGAGGCTTTAGGGTTAGAAACTGAAGCATTGCAAATCAAACAGGAAATAGAACTTGAAAATCTAGCACAAGCTTTTGAAGATAAGCTTATAACTGAGCAAGAGTATCTTGATGCTAGAGCTGAAATGGAAAGCGAACATTTTGAAGCACAGCGCGAAGTATGGGCTGAGTCATTATCTGGCTTTCAAGAAGATATGTGGGGGATGTGGGAAAGTATTAGTGATGGCGTAGGTGAAAGCTTTGCTAATATGATGGTGAATGGTGATGACTTTGGTAAGAGTATGCAGAACATATTCAAGCAAATGGCCGTTCAATACATTGCTGAAAAAGTTAAGATGTTCTTGATTGATAAAATGTATGCTGCAATTGCTGGTAAGACTAACGCTAAGGCGGCGGCAGCTAAAGGCACTGAGAAGGTAGCAGAAGCATCATTAAACGCTTTAACGTCATTTGCCGCAGCTCCGTGGCCTATTAACGTTGGTGCGCCAGCGTTTGCTGCCATGATTGGTGGGTTAGCGGGTGGTATGGCAGGTGGTATGACTGCTGCAGCTGGTGCTGGCGCTAGTGTTATTGGTCAGTTCCATAATGGTGGTGAAATACCAAGTACTGGTACAGCTTATGTTGAGAAGGGTGAGATTATTATCCCAAAACATGAGGCTAAGGCTATTGGTAATTTGAAATCTCTTAAATCAAATGATACTCAATCGAAACCGAATATGAACTTAACTGTTCAAATATCAGCTATAGATAGTAAATCAGTGATTGATCAAATGGATTCAATTGAGGGTTATCTGCAAGAAATGATTCAGAAGCATTCAAACTAAGAAGATTAATGGGCTAGATTACTCCTACCATAATTTTTGCGTACTTTTATTTTTCAAGTTCGAATTCAACCATTCTAGAATAGTTCAATGCTGTTCTTAGTAGAGCAGCATAGTTGATTATAGAGGTTATATTCTTCGCAACACTCCAATAGTCGTACAACTATTAGGTGTATTCTATTTTTTATTAACTGAAAAAAATATAAAAATCAACGCCTTAGTTCTTACGCTGGTTAGGGTAGGTTTAAAATACGCGTTTTTGCGTTATCTCGAATGGTGTATTTTATTAAAAGCTGATAAGTTATTATTTAATATAATCATGCGCGTTTTTACTGATTTAATGAGGTAATCGCACATACGCACTAATACTAATACGTTATATAGCTAGGTAACTTATGAGCGCTGAATTAGAAAGTAGATTAGTTTTCGTTGATACATCAGCATATGAAAGAAAGAATTATCAGTTTAACGAGCATGCGTTAGGTAAGCTTTGTGATTTTCTTGAATCAGACAGGCTTCACCTCTTAATTACTCAAATTACGATCAACGAAATAAAAGCCCACTTATTACAAAAGTCTGAAGAGTCCGCAAAAGCAATAAAGAAAATACAATACGACGCTATGTTCTTAAGAAATACACCTGAGCTTGCGTGTCATGGTATTTTTGAGAAAGTAAAACCAGAAGATATTTATAAAATAGTTTTGGGAAGATTTGAAGACTTTCTAAATAAGAGTTCTGCAGAAATTGTTGATATAAAAAGTGTTGACTCATCAATTGTTTTCGATAAATATTTTAAATCGGAACCTCCATTTGGAGGAGCAAATAAAAAATCTGAATTTCCTGATGCGTTTGTTTTAGAAGCCGTATCTAAAATAAGTAAGGATAGAGGCCAAACTTTATATGTGATCAGCGATGATGGGGATATGCAGAAATATGCAGAGACTTTGGATAATTTGATTCATTTAAACAGTGTAGATAAATTTCTAGATTTGGTAGTGAGGAATGAAGAGGAGCTAAATGAACCTGTTAAATTTGCAGATAGCATTTTTGAACAGCTAGAGGCGAGTTTAATTGAAAGTGCCAAAGGGATAATTGGCGATTCTGAATTCTATTCTGATGCGGCGAATGGTTTTGACGATGAAATATACAAAATTGAAATTGAGTCAATTTGTATAAAGAACAAAAATATAATTTCGGTATCTGGTGAGCAAGCGGAGTATGAGGTTGATTTTAAAGTCATCTTAAAGGCTCAATATTCTATTGCAGACTATGACCGTTCACCTTGGGATTCAGAAGATAAAGTTTATATTTTTTTACTATATAGTCACGTAACTAAAAAGCATACAGAAGTTTTTTCGGCCTATGTGTGTATTGATTATATGGAGGGGATAAGAGCTAATGCTGAAATTACAGAATTAGACTTTACTGAATCAGCATTTGAATTAAATGAAGATAGAAGTGAAATAATTAGTGTGATCAGCTAGATTTAAGTGGTAATTTATCTAATTTTTTAGCTGAACTTAGTTGTGAATATAACAATCATCTAAAGCATCCTGTGTGGTTGGCACGTAATTACACAGCAATTTGAGTGGCAGGGGTTGCCTGCTGCAGTGCTAAGAGTGAGCACTAACAGGCGTACCTCGAAAAATGGAGGTTTAAATTTGAAAAATAATAATTTGATGGAAATACCGTTAAAATCTAGTGGTGAAAACGGTATATTCAATAAATACCACTGGATTAAAGAGGCTGATGGGAAGCTTATCAGTGCAAAGTTATTAAGAGAATGTGCTATTAATAAACAATTAGAATTCGATACATTAAAAGCGAAAAAAAAGATTGATGGAGAAAAGCTTACTTCCAAAGATGTTTTCGAAATATTAAATACTAAGGAATCAGCTAATAAATCTAGCGTGCTTATTTTAGGATATGCACTTGAATTGCTTTTAAAATCTGGTGTTGTGTCTTTATTAATAAATGCGCCTAAGAAATTGCTCGAGAAAAAAGTGAGATCATATAGTCACAATCTGTTAAATCTTGTTTTAGACTTGCATTTCCCACTATCATGTAAAGAGCGCGATCTACTCGAAGTTTTAAGTAGTTATATTATTCGAGAAACTAGATACCCAGTAACCCCTAGTACAATTAATGATTATTGTAAACAGGTTAACCAGATTACAAATTTTATATCTAGTGAAGCACAGTTTATGATGGGCGTTAAACTTTTTGAACGATTAAGGTGCTTTGTTAGTGATATTGATGGGACAGAAGACAATATAAAGATTCATTCAAGAATGGAAATGGAAGGAAATGGATATATAACATTCAGAGTTGGAGGGAGATTACCTCCTGTTTTTATAATAAAATTTTGCCAAAGCCAGATTGATGCGGAAATTGCAAATATTGAAACAGTCAAAGCTTTGATAATTGAAAAAAATAAAGTAAACAAAAGTATCGATTCAAATCTAATGGAAAAAAACTGGGGCAATGCAATTTTTTACATTGTAGACGACACAAAAGGACTAATATCTCACTGCAATTGACGCCATTAAAATTGTTTTTTGTAGTTTTGAGTAATTCGAACAACTTACTTATAACGTACTGCGCAATTGGGTGGGCGTTATACTATTGAAATTTTAATCAGATAGTCGTAAATTAGAACTTAAAATTCTAAACAGAATCTTGTACAAGGGTAAGTTATCGCTGTGATGTTGAATTCATTTTGGATTTTTACACATCTACTATGTTGGAAGTCTAATAAATTTGATGGTCACTATTCCTGTTTGTTCTAACTTTTTATCCCATCTCACTTCTATTATACACAAAAATTAGCTAGAAATTAGATAATTGACGCACAGGCTCTAGTTGTATTGGCTTTCAAATTTTTGAATCTAACTATTACTTACATGTATATTTTTTATTAATTTACGATGAGTTAAGAAGCTACGATTATTGTGTCATATATAAGGATTTAAGGTTTTTATGAATCAATAATCGTAGCTTTTCCCTAATTAAAGTACAAATGTGCATCAACACGGCCGCCGTAACAAATCACATTATATTTGTTATAATAAACCATATGGCTAAAAGTTATAAAACATGCAAAACAATGTATCAACTCGCTTGAAAATAAAGCAAATCCCTCGTTCATTACCACTAAATAATTCCCCTGATTCATAAATAACTATGAAGAAGACAAAAAGTCTTATCAAAATTGTGGTATGACGCGAATTTTATAATAAATCATAGGGCGAGCAGCAATGCTAAGCCCATTTTTTCACGCATATTAAGCAGTATTTCAAGCAACAAGATAAATAAAAGGAAGGGAAGATGGAGATCAATTATGACGCATTGCAATTAGCACAAAAGCGCGGTCCAAAAATCAAGTACACACAGGAAGTTATTGATCAACTAAAGGCACTAGCTAATAAAGGTTATAGCCAAATGAGCATAAGTAAAGCTACAGGTGTACCACAAAGAAGTGTTTGCATGTTATTGAAACGCAAATAATGAATAACAAAAAAGAGATTAAGAAGCCCCAGCGGGAACTGAGGCTTCTACACAACATGGAGTTTATATGAAAAAAAATAGCACAACCAACAATACTATTTATAACTTTGGATTCGTGCCATCTGCAACTAAACCAAATATGTCATTACACAAGGCAACGTGGAATGAACTAGTCGAGTTATTCGAAACACCACTTGAAAGTGACGACAAGTTAAAGGCTACAGGATTTATTGGTTGCTTGATGTCGCAAGCTTATAGAAAAAATGATAACGCTGTACAACGTGAATTTTTTTACTTAGACGTTGATGAAGAAGTATCAATTGAGGCCGTTGAAGCAGACCTAAAGGAGTATACGTATCTACTATACACAACATTTAGCCACACACCACAAAAGCCAAAGTTCAGAGTAATACTGCCACTCACCACTCCATTATCATTTGAACAGTGGAACCTGCGTAAAGACTCAATGCAGAAGAAGTTCAGTTATGCTGATGCTGCTAGTTTTGTATACTGCCAATATATGATTACTCCAGTTGTATCAACCAAGAACAAATCATCATATGTATTCAAAACAAACAATGGTAAGCTTTTTGATGCTTTGGAGTTCAGTGAAAAAGTAATAGTAAAAAATCAGTTCAACGTGACATTAGCACCTGAATCAAATGATGAACTAGTGTTAGGGTTACTGCGATACTTACCAGCTGAAAAATTGAATCATAATGAGAGATACAAACTTTTAGGTTGCATGAAAGCTGTTGGTATTGATGCGAATACAGCAACACAACTAATAATGGCAACTGGCTCTAACCACACCATACAATATTGGTTAACTGAATATAACCGTCTGAATAAGGCATTTTATGGTGCAGGTCGCTTATACAGTATTGCTCAAGTACAACTATATAAGTCTGAACAAAAACAGTTAGTATCAGTATCAGCCAAGAAGGAACGTTCATTTTATGACCAAGTATATAACCTTGAAAGCGAGCAGTATTTAGGTGATGTGATTGATTCTATTGAGTTTGGATATTTGAACTTATTGATCGCTGATTGCGGTACAGGCAAAAACTTCTCTACATCACGCAGACCAACAAATTGGGTGGTAAGCCCACTAAGAATCATTGTTCAGCAAAACGTTACATCAGCTAATGAAGGAAATATTGAGTTTGTTGATGTCAAACTTGATATTGTAGAAGAGAACAAACTCAATATTGATGATGGACGTGCATTAGCAACATGGAACCAATTATCAACAGTGTTAGAAAAACATAAAGCTGGTGATGATTTATCATCACTAAAGAACATAACGTTATGGGTTGATGAAAGTCATGGCTTGTATATGGATTTATACAAAGAGAAGACCCTAAACGTTGTATATGACATTGTGAAATTGAAGCTATTCAAGAATATTGTGTTTATGTCTGGCACATCAGCTGCTGATGACTACCATGTAAAGTTTGATAAAGTTATTAGAGTACAGAAAAAAAACACACCCAAGTATACAACTAAAGTAATTACTAACGACCTACTGAGCTATACAGCCGCAGCAATTGAAGAATCACAAGCTGATGGTATTGTTGTGCTATGGAACAACGTTGATCAAATCAAAAAGCTTGAGCAACTGATTACCAAGAAGCTACTTAGAATCACCTCTAATGATAAAGACGAGCTTCGCGACCAAGCAGATCAACGTTATTTGAAAACTGCTGAGAAGCTACCTAATGGCTATGATGGTATTATTGGGACATATAGTATCGTTGAAGGAATGAACATCAAAAACGTTGTTGATATGGTTGAAGTGTTTGTTGTAGGCGATGAATGCGTTGAACGTATTGAGCAAGTATCGAACCGTTACAGAAAAGCTCAACAAGTGTTTGTTCAACATATAGTATCCCCAGTTCAACCCGATTTAGAATATAGTATTCTAAGCCGTAAGGATGTTGTTAGTAGAGCTGAGACACAAAAGAATGCGTTGAACATTGTATTGCAGTCAGCACCAACAAAAGAAGCTCAATACATGCTAGCGAAAAAGCTTCAACATACTTTATATGATGTAAAGTTTATTTGTGACGCTTATAGCTTAGTGCGAATAGCTAGTGATGATTTTGATGTGAACTATGTTGGTATTGATAATCAGATATCAAATAGCAAGGCGAGATACGACAGTTTGAACTTTGAGAGCTATAAGCAGCACTTAGGCATCTTGAATCACATAGTTAGCTTAAAGTTTGCAAAAGCTTACAAGTTCACTAAAGAAGAACAAGAGTTCATAGACGAAGCTGTCGAAGCGGAGAATGCTAAAGCACTAGCGAGATCACTTGAAGCTGCTATTGTGTGTATTCAAAATGATACTGTTGAAGATGTACTTGAAGAAATAAAGTATAAGGCCTCCGAACAAGTTTTAGTTGGTATGCTGTATCAAGTGTTAAAAGCAAAACACTATATTTCCATGACTGATTTGATCAATATGCTTATTACAAATAATTTCAATAATGTAGAAACTGATATAAAACGTATAACATACGAGAACCAAGTATATAGCTTTCTGCAAACTAACATAAACCTTGGTGATCGTTTGTATAATGATAGCAATAAGCTTGTATTAGCTGAAAGCATAATGGACATATACCGAAAGCACCCAGCACTAAAATCAACTGATATTGATCTAGATAAGGTTGCTAAGTATGAGAACGGAGTAATAACTAGCAAGTCAGCAACAGCAATCCTGAAGCGATACATACAACTGAGCGAACAGAAAGTTACTAAGGTGAATAAGAAAAATGTACGTTATAGCGAAGTATTAGCGAGAACATTATCTGGATACGTACTAGCTAAGCAACAAAGCAGAGATCAGAAAGATCTAAAATTAGCAGTTGATAAGATCAAAGCTAAAAAATCTCAATCAGAAAAATAATTATAGGGCAAAGAATGCCAGTGTTGATGAAGTAATGCTAAGTATTGCTGAATAAATAATAAAAAGCTACGATTATTGGTTCATAAAAACCTTAGATCCTTATATATGACACAATAATCGTAGCCTTTTAACTCACCTATCACCCATTATTCTCCTTTGATAAATATCATACAAGCCAACAAAGGAGAACAACATGGCAGTATTACCAAATACACGCTGGCGTGATAAATCAATTAAGCTAACGTCAATATGCGACATACTTACAGATGAAACATTATCAGGTTCAGTTATTCGAACAAACAGAGGTTATCATCAGTGGGCATTTGAAGGTGAAACTTTAATTCAAAGCCAGTTTGATAGTAAAACTCTATACGCATTTCTAGTAAGCAAAGCAATTGAAGGTGAAAGCTTTAAGGTAATGATCCCAACAGGTACGCAATGCTTATCTCGGATTCATGCACGAAGCGCAACAGTGAAAGCAGTACAACCAGCAGGTGAGAATACAGTATCAGTAACAAGTTTCGGCATCGTACCAGAAGGACGTTATTTCAATTTTAGCAATCACGACAAATTGTATGTAATTGAAAAAGTCGAAGGTAATTTAGTTCATTTTAAGCCCGAACTAAGACAGAAAATTGATACAACTACCACTCTAAGTTTCGAACCATATATATATGGTTATATCAAAAAGAATGATTTCGCACTTGAACCAGACACTGGTAACTATCAGCAATTCAAAATTAATATTTTGGAGGATATCTAATGCTATCAGATGATTTAGAAAAACGTTCAGCATATGCGAACTTCTTATTTGAAATACAACTAGGTAATCGAGAGTTTTATTACACTGATTGCCCATTTGATTTGGAGTTCGAAGGTCAAGTATACTCACACTTGAACATAGTTAAGAAAATAGATAACTCAAAAGAAACAAGCAAACTCGACAATAAAGGAATCAAGTTAACACTTGTCGGATTAGATGAAGTTATTACAAAACGCTTTATTGATTCAGATGTATTAGGAAGTGAAATAACTGTTCTGATCGCATTTAGGGAAGGAGGCAGAATCACAAGTACTTATGTTTATAGCACTGGGTATATTGATAAAGCTAAATTCAAATCATCAGATAAATCTACCGATTTAATTATTGAAACTGCTAGCAAGTTCAAGAACATCAAAAGTAAAGCTTCAAGCCGAACTAACAACAGTGAACAGCAAAGTCGTTATCCTAACGATAATTTTTTCAAATACGCTGCTCAAACTGATATGGAAGTTAATTGGAGTAAGAATAAATAACACACAAGGTTATTAATAACAGGAGGCCAAGGATGGCTTTAAATCACAATCCATACGAAACAGCACAACGAACATTATCAGGTATAACTGCCTTCGCTTCTCCTGATTTTAATGTGGATCTACTTAATAACGACCAATACTTAGAAACTAAAACTGGTGATAAACGCAAACCAGTTGTATATGGAACAACACGTTTAGGTGGCATTTTAGTATTCCAAGATTTAATTGGCGAAAACAAAGATTACCTTCTTCAAGTATATACGCTATGTGAAGGTGAGATTACAGGTGTACCTGCCATTTATGCTAATGGCACAGATACAACAAGTTCTATTTTTGATGCAACAATACAACAAATTGATGGTAAGAAAGTAAAAGTGCATAGTTGGCCTATTGCTCGCACCACTGTCTATACAAAAGCATATCAAGATCTATTTGATGTTTTAGGAACAGTATCTGATAACAAACAACGTTTGATTTATACGCAAGTTTCATACGGTCGCACTGACTACACCAGCACACCTCTGACTATTGCTAAGCTGTCACCAAAATGGGATGACACTTTCTTAGGTAAAGCTAGCGCGAGTGTAGCAGTTGTTTATGATCTATCAGCATTCACTGAGGAACCAAGGCTTGAGTTTAAAGTGAACGGTATAGCTGTAATGAACTTAAAGACTGGTGTAAAAGAGCTATCATCAAATCCAGTTTATTGTTTATATGATTACTTAACTAACGAGCGCTACGGTAACGACACTGATCCATCTGAGCTTGATATTCAGAGCTTTATTGACCAAGCTGCATTGTGCGATCAACCGATTAATATCAAAACAGGTGTAAACTTACTATCTAACACTAGCGCTAAAACTACGATTCAAAAGAGTTCAAGTGGTGTTGGTGGTACAGTAATTAATATCGGTCCATCTCGTTTTCAAAGTCGTGGCCGTGTAAATTATTACCGTGGTCAAATTGTTAATGAAGGCTTTAATGTTGTTGGTTTAAAAGCTACTAACTCAAAAGCTGAAAATACTAAGACAGCTATCGCGTTTAACCAACAAATCATTGCAGATCCAGCTTTCCAAATTAAAGATCCAATACTTTTAATTAACACGTTGTCATATAAAAGCGGTGGTTGGAACTCTGGTGGTGATTATTATAACTATGCAATTATCATTAACGCTAAGGGCGAGTATATTGCTGTTATTGCTTATGATGGTTCAGATGTAGATGTGACTGTTGAACTTGAAGTTGAAAACAAACCAACTGGTAATACTGTATCTGAAAAACGATTCTCACTTAATGGCATTATTAACCAAGAAGATACAAAATATAAGAACGTTGAAAACATTTTAGCTGAAATGAATGCGCGTCTTTATGATTATAACGGCAAAAAACGTCTGAAGTGCTTTGTGCCAAGTACAGTTGTAAAGACATTTGACGACACTAATATTATTGGTTCAATTGATTACGCATTTGGTGATAGTGAAACAAAATACAATGGTGTTCAAGCTACGTACCGCGATCCTAACTTTGGTTATAAAGAACAAACAGTAGTTACAGTCGATAACACTTATAACGGTGGTAATTCTAACAGTAAAAACTTTAATGAAATGAAGCTGAACTTCTGTGATTCATACGGACGCGCTCATTACTTAGCAAGTATGTTCCTGAACAAAAGTAAACTTCAAGACAGTATCAAGTTCACATCAACACGAGCTGGAATACAATACGCAGTTGGTGATGTTATCAGAGTTAATGATAAAAAGAATAACATTAATCGAACTTATACAATTGAAGATAAAACAATCAATAATGATTTTACTGTAACGTTTAACTGTTTGATTTATGACAGTGAGATTTTTAAGGTATTACAACTTAATATTCCATATGAACCAACGTTGCCAGCTATACCAGCTAAAAAAATAACTATCAGCACATTCAACGCCAAACAAGTTGCGTTTGATAGTGTTGGTACAGTTGATTTATCTTGGGTATGCGATTCAACAGGTAGTGGTTTAGTTGATCACTATACAATTGAATACAAGGCATCTAAAGACAATGGCGTTAAATTCGAACATTTAGCTACTGTTACTGGTGATAGCTATCGAGTTAATAACCTAAGAACTGGTGATTATACTTTCCGTATTAGAGCACTTAATAAGCTTGAAACCTTAGCTAGTGACTATGTGATTACTCAGCTTAATATCAGTGCAAATATTGTTGTATTGCCAGCCGTAATTGGTTTACAAGCAGGATTCAACGGAGCTACTTTTGAAGCTAGTTGGGCTGATACACGAACTAAACCATTCACAAGTGCAAGCAGTCCATCAAGTGTTGGTGAAACGTACTCGCGTTATATCAGTGGATATCAAGTACAAGTTTATAAAGGAACTGCGTTACGTAGAACTGAAACTGTATCTGACCCACGTTATATATATTCACTTGAAAAGAACATTCAAGATGGTATTTCGCGTGAGATTAAAATTATTGTAAAAACAGTAAACCAATCAAGTTCAGTATCAACAACTAGTGCAACTGTTCAAGCTGTGAATCCACAAATGCCAGCTCCAGTTAATTTGTTGATTAAAGTTAACTACGACACATTCCATTTGAGCACATTCAAACCAATTGAAAGCGATTATGCTGGTACAGTTGTTTACGCGAGTAAAACTGCTAATTTTACTCCAAGCGCGAGTACATTGATTTCAAACGGTTCAAATACTGTAAGCGGATCATTAGAGACTGGTACTTGGTATTTTAAAGTTGCTCACTATGATGTATTCGATTCATTGAATCTATCATATGCAAGTGCAACAGCTGTTTTAACTGAAGTCACTCTCGCTGATATCGATGTTAATGGCATTATTGCTAACATTGAGAAAGGTTTAGAACATGAATCGATTAAACGCGCCCAAGATGATATTAATAATGCTCAAGACACATTAGATGCAATCGCTAAAGAAGCCACTGATAGAGCCACAGCAATAACAGCGGAAGCAACGGCAAGAAGCAAAGCGATCTCTAAAGAAGCCACTGATAGAGCCGCAGCAATAACAGCCGAAGCAACTACTAGACATAATGCGTTATTGCTTGAAGCAAAAGCGCGTGGAACTGACATTAGTGCTGAAGCGTCAGCGCGTACCACTGCTGATACCGCGTTAGCTACTCGCATTGATAGTGTAGTAGCTGCTAACGATGCTAATGGTGCGAGTATTACTGGTGAAGCAACTGCACGCGCAACAGCTGATACCGCATTAGGAAAGCGTGTTGACAGTGTTGTTTCAACGTCAAATGCTAACCTGGCACACATTACATCTTTGAGTAAAACGGTTAGTGATAACAACAGTGCTATGTCTACTCGCGTAGATACAGTACAAGCAACAGCAGCACAGCAAGCAACAGCCGCTGAGAGCAACGCTAAGGCTTTTGCAACTGCTAGTGTAACAACTGAGAAGAATGCGCGTGTAGCGGCAGACAGTGCGCTTACGACACAAGTTAACAGTGTTAAATCAACTGCTGACAAGAACACTGCTGATATCACCACAGTAAACACATCTTTAGTAACTAAAGAGACTGCTTTATCAAATCGTATTGATGCTGTTCAAAGCAGTGTTAACGGTGTTGATGGGAAAGTTCAAACTGAAATAACAACTCGTTCAACTGCTGATACTGCTTTAGGTAAACGTATTGATTCTGTGAGTGCTACTGCTAACAAAAACACGGCTGATATTAAAACTGTAAACACGACGTTAGCTGAAAAAGACTTAGCTATGGCTTTACGTGTTACTAATATGGAAACAAGCTTAAAAGCTGATTCAGCAAGTAAAGCATCAACAGCCGAAGCAAATGCCAAAGTAGCCGCGGCAGCAGACGCGAAAACGAAAGCGGACGCAGCACTGTCCGCAGCTAAAGCAGATGCAAGTAGCAAAGCTAACTCAGCTGAAGCAAATGCTAAAGTTCAAGCAGCTACAGACGCAGCAACTAAAGCCAACAAAGCACTAGCTGATGCTAAAGCTTATTCAGATGCTAATGATGTAAAAGCAACAGCATTAACAACAGCTAAGTTTAATGAAGCTGTTAATTTGATTAATACTAAAGATGCAGCACAAGCTTCACGTGTTACTTCAATGGAAACAAGCTTAAAAGCTGATTCAGCAAGTAAAGCATCAACATCAGTTCAGCAAGCGAGTTCACAATATAACTTAATACCTGATGCTGGTTTTGAACGTGCGTTCATTGATGGCTTACCTATTGGGTTTAAAGGAACCGCAGGTAATTTAGGTTCAAATAATGTTTCATTTGGTTCAAGAGAATCACCTGATGATTGGGGTTTGGATTACGGTGGATTAACTGGGCAAATATATCAAAATGCTATGGTTGGAACAAACCCAGATTTTTATATTGATGCTCATACTTTACCAGTATCAGTCACTGTCGGTCAGCGAATTGGTTTCAGTATATATACTGGCGCTCATAGATGCCGTGGAGCATCATTTATTTACTTCTTTGATAGAGACGGAAAAACTATTAATAACAGCCCGCTAATGTATAACGAAGGCAATGTAAGTGGAGGTAATAAATTATCTGGTTATCAACGTTTAGTATCATATGCTGACGTGCCAACAGGTGCTGTATATGCTAAAGGTGTAATTAGAAAGTTCAACACGTATAGCGGACAATCTAACTCATTTATATTTTATGTAATGCCTCAGTTATCACTATGGAGTTCAACACAATCTGAAGCGCCTATATGGTGTAACAGTGCTAAAGTTGATGCGGCAATAGCTGGTGCTGACCCTGTAGGATCATCTGAAGCAGTTAAGAATGAACTAACAGTCTATACAGATGCAAAATACAACCAAGCAGTATCATTGATTAATACTAAAGATGCAGCACAAGCTTCACGTGTTACTTCAATGGAAACAAGCTTAAAAGCTGATTCAGCAGGTAAAGCAGCAACAGCAGAAGCAAATGCCAAAGTAGCAGCGGCAGCAGACGCGAAAGCGAAAGCGGACGCAGCACTAGCAGCAGCAAAAGCAGACGCAAGTAGCAAAGCTAACTCAGCAGAAACAAATGCTAAGGTACAATCAGCTACTGACGCAGCAGCTAAAGCAAACAAAGCACTAGCTGATGCTAAAGCTTATTCAGATGCTAATGATGCGAAAGCAACTGCGTTAACAACAGCTAAGTTTAATGAAGCTGTTAATTTGATTAACACTAAAGACGCAGCACAAGCTTCACGTGTTACCTCAATGGAAACAAGCTTAAAAGCTGATTCACAGGACAAAGCAAACGCAGCTCGTGATGCTGTTATATCTGAATTAAATAACCGTTCAAATCTATTACAGAAATATCTTCCAAACTGGAAATTAGGTGCTCACCCATCAAGTTGTGGTTGGGGACAAAATGGCGCTGCTGACGAAAACCGTTTTGTAATGGGTGATGATGCATTTGGAACTAAATCAGTACTTTGGGAAATGAGCACTAACTCAAATGCTAACTCAGATGGTGATGGTGGTATTGGTAATGCATTATTCGATTGTGATCATAACAAGTCATACCGATATAGCATTTATGTCAATCGTTCAATACTTAATGGAACAACTTACTTAGGCTGTGCTGGCGGTGGTGTTACGCGCGTTGGAAGCAGCACTATTGATAATAACCCATATTTTTGGAATGGCGTATTACCACAAGCTAACAAGTGGTATTTGCTTGTTGGTGTATTACAAGCAAGCTCTGCTACTGCTGATTCAGGTATTAGCGGACTTTATGATTGTGAAACAGGCGCGCGAGTTGCTAATGGTGTTGATTATAAAACTACAACAGCTATTACTCAGCAATTATTAAGAGCTTATCTGTATTACTCAAATAACACTAACGCTAAGCAATACTTTTGGGCACCACGAGTTGATGTTATTGATGGTAACGAACCAAGTTTAACTTCAATGATGCCTATGGTAGCGGTGAACGCACTATCGAATGCTAATGCTGCACAAGCTTATGCAACTGCGAAATACAATGAAGTTGTGAGCACTATTACTACTAAGGATAATGCACAGACTTCACGTGTTACTACGATGGAAGCTAGTTTAAAGACTGATGCACAGAACAGAGCTAACAAAGCACTTACTGATGCTAAGACCTATTCAGATGCTAATGATGTGAAAGTAACTGCGTTAACAACAGCTAAGTTTAATGAAGCTGTTAACTTAGTTAACACTAAAGACTCAGCAATGGGTACTCGTGTCACATCGTTAACTAGCAGCATGAACAGTGCAACAGCTAGCGTTAATACCTTAGCAACAGCGGTAAACGGTTTAAAAGCTGAATATACTATTAAGGTAAATGCTAGCGGACACGTTGCAGGTATTGGTTTAAGTTCAGGTGCAATGGGTTCAGCATTTATTGCTCAAGCCGATCGTATTGTCTTAGCTAATAGTGCTGGCGGTGGTGGTGTCGCTCCATTTAAGCTTGTATCAAATGTTGTTTATTTGAACGAAGCCGTTATTCAAAACGCTAGTATTAGTGGTGCTAAGATTCAGAACGCATCAATTACTAACGCGCAAATAGCGAATGGTGCGATTACTAATGCTCAGATAGCTAACGCGACAATCAGCTTTGCTAAGATTGCTAACGATATACGTTCAACTAACTATGTGGTTGGTGTGTCTGGTTGGCAGTTAACTAAGGAAGGGGCTTTAAACGCCACAAACGCTAATATCAGCGGCACTATTACTGGTTCTAAGATCAGTGGTAGCTTCCTTGAAGGTACTGTTGTATTTGGTGAGAGTGGCTTTTTAACCGCAACTTCAGCAGATAGTGGATCTGGTATACGTTACGGTGGACAAGAAAGTTACTATGTTACACGCAGTACTCGCAGCGTATTAACTAACCCAACAATGACATTTCGTATTGCAAGTTATAACTTTATTGGTGATGGTTACGATACTATTAATACCAATCCACCAACACAAATAGCACGTGATTATAAGCGTTGTATATCCAATAACTTTAGTGGACTTGGATGGATTGATGTTGAAGCTGCTGGTGTTGGTAACTTAAATATGAATGCTGGTACTAATAATACCATTAAGATTTGGATGGAAGTAGCAACATATGACCACAAGTTAGTGAGAAAAACACTTCCTAATATAACAGTATATGATGCTATTGTAAGTCATGGCTCAGTTCCTAAAGCATTTTCTGTACAGCGTGCTGGTTGTGTTGGACAGTTGTATTATGAACCTGCTGTTGTGAATGGTCGGAATACTATTAAGACATTGTATTTAACAATAGACAAGTTCTATAGTCAGCCATACTCATTACAGAAGTATTTCACGCTAACCGTATTTTGTTCAGTGAATGGTATTACCGTTCCGTATAGTTCAACAATAACTGTACGAGCTGATGACTTTCAATTCTATTCATCGTAAACGATGGGGGAGAAATCCCCCATTATTTTAAAACGCAAAACATTCCACATTTAAATTTAAATTCAATTCTAATTAAAAAGAGGTAATTATGATAACTGTTAACTCGCAGGAGGCCGTATTTTATATTGAAAATATAGACACAGAACTAGATACACTAACAGGAACACAGAATATTGCATTTATTGGTGATTATACTGCTTGCAGTTTACTAGCTGGTCGCGCAATAAAAACACAAAAGCTAGATTATGACGAATCAATCTATAGTAACTTTGACTTACCACATAATGAATCAAACTATGTTTGTTATTGGGTTAAAGAAAATCATTTAGTTTTTAAGGATAATACAACTCATTATGTGATTGTTCATAATGACTATATGAAGGTTCTTGATATCAGACGACATATAGTACGTTCTGGTGATATTGAAGCGTTACCAACTGAAGAGGTTGAGAATAGCTATAAAATACAGGTTGTTAAATATGATGATGCTGATGGATTATTAGATGAACAACGATTGTTAAAGGAAACTGATTGGGAAGTCGTTAAACAACTCGAATTATTACTGCTACGCGATACTGATTTAGGGAAGTACAGGGCAGAATTGAGGCAAATAGTTAATGATAAACAGGTAACAGTCTGATACTAAATAAGTATTATCTGAAACAGCATTAATACATTGCTGCATGAACAATCAGTATACAATAGTGAAAAAATTATAAGCAGGTGAATATGGATATTCAAATAGTTTTATTAATGGCTGGTGTAATTATATCAGTGGTTGGTTATCTAATAAAAGCTAAAGTGGCTAATATTGAAGATCGAGCCAAAATGTTAGAGGAACACAATCAGAAACATTCAACACAACAAGCAGTAGATGATGATCGATGGAAACGTCAGGACATTACTAACTGTAAGGTTGATGAAGGACAACGTGAAATGGCAGTAGTAAAGAGCCAAATTACTACACTACATTCAAACATTGATGACATTAAGACAAGTCAAAAAGAAATGAATGGCAAGCTAGATGAACTTCTACAGCGTAAATAAAAAAAGGCCAGTTATAACGAACTGGCCTTTTTTGTTATTCTATTTTTTACTTTTCTTTGCCATAAACTCGCGATAACGAGGTCGATCTGCGCTGATTATAATATCTTCTAGCGAAGCAAAATTATCTTTCAAGAACTTCTTAAGTTCAGCAGGCTTGTTACCAGTAGCTTTACCTACATATACCTTCTTAGTGCCATCAACAGTGTATTCAAATGTGAACTCTGGTTGCTCTGCTACAACACGTTTCTTGCGTGGTTTTGCTAATGTTTGTGACTGTCCTGCTAAATCTTCCAATGTCAGGCCCTGAGCCAGCAGCGAATTTTGGATTTCTTTAATCTTGGCCGCTTTAGCTTCATTTTCTGCATGCTCAGCTTCTTTTAGTTCCTTGATAGCGTTATAAACAGTATTAACGCGGTCTACCAGCTTGCTAACATCCTCGTAATGAAGATCTGAAAACAAACCCTTAATGCTGTTTCTGTTGTTCAATATTTCAAGGGCGACAGCGCGTTTTTCAGTTATGGTATTAGCTTGGCTCATTTGTATCTCCAGCAAGTTCAATAAGTTGACATCATAATTTTACTACCTCTGACATAAGAGTTCTAGAGGTTAAATGGTTCAAAGGCGTGAATGTATCGGTGATAAGTGTCATGATTTGATGAATGCGATAGTAAAACACTTTCTCTAAAACAGTTACTTAAGTATGATGTTACCACTACTAGCACAGGATAGTGTATACAAGTAATGAAAGATATATTTGAACAGATTTTCACTCCATTTAAAAGTATGTCTGAGCATATAAAGTACAGGCTTAGTAATCCACTTGGTATTGCATTCGTTTTTTCATGGATCATTTTTAACTGGCAAGCAGTTTATTATTTCATGTTTAGCAATGATACTGCTTCATCTAAGATTACGTATTTGCAAAAAATATATTTAACTGATAAAGGGTATGATTTATCCAATCTTTTGTGGTGTCCATTAGGCGCTTCTGTATTGTATCTCGTAGTTGCACCTTTAGTATCAAACATTGCTACAGGTCTTTGGAGTGTCATCGATCAAAGCTGTACAGCATTACGGTTAAAATTTGTAGAAAATGCGACATTAATGACAAATGCTGATAAAACAAAAATGTACTTAGCTCTTAATAAAATGAAAGCTGAACATGCGTCTGAAATCGAAAAGTTACGTAATGAAATTTCAGGGTTGCAAAGTTTGCTAACTTTACAAACCGAGATTATTACACCAAGTGAAACTGAGAATGTAAAGCCTACTCTCACGGGTAAATTTATTGATGGCCCAGAATTTGAAGGTATGGAAACAGTAAGTTCTGAGCTTGTGGAAAGTGATAGTTCAAATGATGTGAATAAATTTGTAGTTCTCCCTCGAGAGGTTAAGTTTGATATTCTTAATAATTTAGTAACCCCTAATAATAGGGTGAGAATGTTAGATAAATGGTTTGATGAAAATATAAAATATATAAATCGACGTCATTCATCTTTATCAAGAACATACATCATTAAAGTGCTTACCTTGCTAATAGATAGCAGTGGGGAGATAAGCCTGAGTGTTCTAAATGAATTGTCACCAGAGTCACCTCTTCTGAAACTAAAATTGGTTAAGCAACTGCAAGAGTTAGGTTATATTGAGGAAGTTGACAAAAATATTAGACTCACAGCTAAAGCTTTAGACAGTTTCATGATGACTATAACAACTCTAGATGAGAAATAATTTTAACAAGCATATAGGTTTAGGCTGGTGCTCGTGATGCTAGGCTGTAATCAGAGAGGAAACTCCTCACTAACAACTGTCTATGTTTATCGTAAGGGCATGAAATGTACACCTCAGACCTGATCTGTCAGTCTTGATTATAGAGTATGATTTAATCGTACAATCACCACTCGATACCATCTTCCTCACTGTGGGATAAAAGCGTGCTAGGTGCATTATTAAATTCGACTATAACCAATTGATTAAATAATAAAAAATTAACCCCCTTGCTTAATGGAGAGTCATTGGAGATAAGCTTTGAGCGAAGCTATGTGTGCAGTTATCTATACAGAGACACTGATATTTTTTGTTGTAAAATGGTAGGATTTGGCAAAACTGAAACAATCCAGAGAATGAAAAATGCCGACTTTACAATGGTCTAGTAAAAGTGAAGCTGTAGCAGCTTCCAAAAAATGTAAATATCGCTTACTGGTTAGGAACAAAGAGCAATCTTATGGTGCAGAAGACTCTGACAACATGCTGATTCAAGGCGATAATCTAGAAGCATTACGGGCATTAGTACCAACTCACGCAGGACGTGTTAACTTCATCTACATTGATCCACCTTACAATACAAAAACTGCTTTTGAATCATATGACGACAATATGGCTCACAGTAAGTGGCTCACTATGATGTACCCTCGACTTGATCTTCTTTGGAAACTTTTGGATAAAGACGGTGTTATTTGCATCAGTATCAATGATGATGAAGGGCACTACCTCAAAGTTATGTGTGATGAAATTTTCGGTCGATCAAATTTCATTTCGTCTTTGGTTTGGAATTATGAAGGCAACACTGATAACCAAGCAAAAATCATTAATTACCATGAGTATGTCCATGTTTATGCTAAAAGTGGACGCATCGAAGCAATCGACGTTATCGATCCAAACATAGATAAGAACAGTAAACTCTTCAATAAAGAGATCCGTAATACGGTAGTTAAAAACGGTCCTAAGAACCCTCCTCTAGAAGTCACGATTCCCGCAGGTTTCCCTGCAAACATCGAAAACGCCACCATCAAAAAAGAAAATATTGAGTGGCCTCAATATAACTCCGATATCGAAATTAAAGACTATAAACTGGTACATGAGGTCAAAGCGACCAGTGGCTGGGCATCAAGAAAACTACTTGAGAGTTTTATTAAAGAGGGTATGTCAACTCCTGTTAAAGACACTAAGAAACAGGATACTGTTTTTGAATTAACCAAAACGGGTGCAATTGAGGGTGTAAAAGGTCGAAAGCAAGAAAGTAAGGGTCACTTTGTCTCTGTACTTCGAGGGTTCGGAACTACAAACCAAATGCGTATCATGCTTGAAAAAATGGGAATGAAGTTCTCTTACCCAAAACCGGTAAATCTGGTGTCTTATCTAGCGGCTGCGTTCTGCCCTAAAAATGGCATAGTACTCGACTCTTTTGCTGGCTCTGGAACAACTGCTCATTCTATATTGGAATCCAATAGAGTCTATAACACAAACCGCTCTTTTATATGTATCGAGATGAGGGAGGATACATTCAACAATGTCATCATTCCTCGTACAAAAGCAGTAATTGATGGTAACTCCGAAGCAGAAATAGAAGCATGTGGAGGAGGCTACTCTAGCTATCAACTCGGAAAAGAACTTTTCGATGAATATGGCTATGTGGCAGATGATGTATACCTAGATGACTTAGCTTCACATATTTGGTTCACTGAAACTAAGACCTCACTAAAAAATAACGCTAACTCTCCGTTGTTAGGTGTGCACAACAATGTTGCATATTATTTTTTGCGTGGAGAGCATAACCAAACACTTACAACAAAAGTTCTACAATCTCTACCTGAACATGATGGTCCCAAAGTAATTTACGGTGAGAACATCAGAATGACCCAAGCTAGGTTGAAGGACCAGCAAGTTACATTTAAGCAAATTCCAACTGACATCAGAGGCTAGAGATGTTTACATTAAAAAAATATCAGCAGAATGCCCTGTCTTCATTACGTGACTTTCTTATGGAATGCCGTTCCAGTGGAGACATTTCTGCTGCATTTAGTAAAACACTTGTGGAGCACGGTTTTAAAGACTCGTTTTACCGTGACTACAGGTTCACTGATACTCCTTATGTTTGTATTAGAATTCCTACAGGTGGTGGTAAGACGATACTTGGTACGTATGCTATCACCACTGCAACTCAGACGTATTTAGAGAGGCCATATCCTTTTGTTCTGTGGTTAGTGCCAACAAAAATAATCAAAAGCCAAACCGTTGATGCATTAAACAAAAAACAAGCATACAGAGAGCATCTGATGTCCTATTACAACAACGATGTTCTAGTTGTTGAAGATAGTAATGTTGATCAAATTCGCCCTCAAGATCTTGGAAACAAAACGATCGTAGTTGTCTCTACAATTGCGAACTTGCGTGTAGAAGACACTGCTGATAGAAAAGCAATGTACGGTCATCGCGAGGAGTTCGAAGGTCATTTCTCCAAAGTTGACGCTAATTCAGGAATCTACTCAAAATTAGAAAAAATCAGCGAGAAAGATATTGAGCAGCAAACTGATCTTTCACCTAGTTCCATAGGCCAAATTAAAGGTTCCTTTGCAAATTTAATGTGTTTGAGTCAACCTCTCGTTATTGTCGATGAAGCTCACAATGCTCGTACTGAGCTTACTTTTGAGACACTACAGAGAGTTAACCCTTCGGCTATCATCGAGTTCACTGCAACACCAAACACAAGTACCACAAATGGTAGTAATGTTCTATTCCATGTATCTGCTTCTGAACTCAAAGCAGAAGACATGATTAAGCTTCCAATAATGCTCACTGAACATACAAATGGCTGGGAAGAAGCAGTACAAGATTCAATCCTAACTCGTGAACGATTAGAACTGAAAGCTCAGAGTAATGGCGGTACATATATTCGCCCTATTGTGCTTTTTCAAGCAGAAAATAAGGACAAAGAAATTACTGTTGACGTCCTTGTTACGCATCTAAAAATTGTTCACAAAGTAACAGATGATGAATTGGCTATTGTTACAGGAACCCAGAGACAACTAGACGGCATAGATCTCTTTGATCCAACATGTAAAGTAAAATATGTCGTGACTATCGATGCACTCAAGGAAGGCTGGGATTGCTCATTCGCATATGTATTCTGTTCAGTAAAGGCTGTTACCTCAACAACAGCGGCAGAACAATTACTCGGCCGAGTACTTCGCATGCCATATGCAAAACGCCAAATAGTTGAAGATCTAAATAGAGCGTATGCTCATTTAGCAACCACGAATTTTGCTACCGCAGCTAACAGTATGAAAGACTCACTTATCTCAATGGGTTTTGAGCAACTTGAGGTTGATACATACCTTCGTCATATGGATGATCAAGCTTCATTATTCGATGACAATAGCGGTGATTCTACACAGCCTGCTAGCTCTCGTAATGAAGACAAAACACCAAGAATCACTACTGAAATAAAGTCAAATGCAAAACTAAACCTATCTTCTCTAACCAAAGAAGAGGTTGATTCTGTGAGCGTGTTAGTTGATGAGAAAACGGGAAGAAAAGTTGTTACTGTCAAGGGGACAGTGACTGATACCGTTAAAAAAGTACTCCAAAGTGTAAGTGCTGAATCTAAGGCCCAGCTAGAGCAACGTGTTGATTCACACAATAACTATGTTAAGGCTATTACCTGTAACTCTAAACTAGGTATTTATTTCAAGGCTCTACCACAACTTTGTATCATGTTTGATGATAATTTAGAGGTAGCCGAGCATGAAATCCTAACTAACCCTTCATGGTCTATTCTTGACCATCCAACACAATTAGATTTTCAAATCGATGAGACGAGCAAGACGTTTTCTGTTGATATTGGTGGTAAGAAAGTTGTCTACAAAGCTGCGGAACATTTTGAAACAATGGATCTAGACCATGTCGGTGGTTATGAGATTAGTGATATTGTTCACTTCCTGATAAACCAAGTCGAGATGAGAGATCGCCCTGACAGAATGCGACAGTTTCTAAACCTTACTGTCAAACACATAGTGCAGAACTCATCGATGACGACGACATCACTGCATCGTCATCGATACCCTTTAGCTCGGGCATTAGATAAACTCATCCAGTCGTACCATGAGAAAGGTATTGAAGACGGCTACCAACAATCTCTGTTCGGCAACGAGGCTCACGTTGAAACAAGTTACGACATCACGTTTGAGTTCAAACCTGATAACTATCCAGCTAGAACTAACAACTTGTATAATGGTAGCTTCCAGTTCAGTAAACATTACTATCCGATCATTGAAGACTTGAAAGAACCATCCAAGAACAATAAAGATAGTGAATTTCTGTGTGCTCAATGCATTGATAGTTCAAAACTTGTAAAACATTGGGTTAGAAATCTAGATCGTCGGGGTGATGCCTCATTTAGGTTGCCAAAACCAGATGGAACTTACTTCTATCCCGATTTCATTGCTGAATTAGAAAATGGTCGTTTTGCAGTAATTGAATATAAAGGTGAACCATACAAAACGAATAATGACTCAGCAGTAAAACTTCAGGTCGGAGAACTATGGGCTTCAAAAAACTCGGATTGTATATTTGCGATGATCTATGCCGAGGATGAGTGCGGTCAGGGTATTGACCAGCAAATCCAGAAAGCTCTAAACTCGAAATAATTACAGTGAGTCTCCTATTGGAGGCTCTTTCAGTTACATAATATAGAAGCTGTATAAATACGAGTTGATGTTCTTCGATGACATCGACGATGTAAAGAAAAATGATAGCCGATAGCTAGAGTCGGTACTGTTCGAGCTTATCGCTCATAACTATGAACGCTGGAGTACATTAATAATTTTTGGTAAGTGGGGTAGCATTTTCGGGGATAACACGATGACAGTGGCTGCTATAGATAGGTTAGTTCACCATGGTGAAATATATCAAATACAGGGAAGATATATTGCAAGAAGCAAGTGATGCAATTAACTACAAATTTTATAGACAGTTTGATTAAACTCAAATTACGTGAGTACGTGAGTAGATGCTAATTGTCTCTAACCACGTACTGGTTATGATTGCAGCTATAAGCTTATTAAGTACTATAATTGCTGAGCTTGTGTGTGCCAGCCACTCGGAAGCTCCGTGTCTGCTAATGCATTTTTAAGCTGCTTACGTTGGCCTTTTATTTCGCTGATACCAAACTTGTCATTTTTGAAGTGTACTTGAAAGTTGATATCATTAGCGTTGCTAACAATCACAATTTTAGTTATGACCTTTTGAAGCTCAAGATTAACTAAACGCCTTAAATCTACATTATTGTGATCAAGTGCTAACTTTGTTTCAATACGTTCAAGCTGTGGTTTTGTCCGTGTGTCTTCTAATGTGAATAGTTCAGCCTTTGCTTGTTTTAGCTGAGCTTCAATATCCTCATACATCGCAATTGCGCGTGAGTTGCCCTTTGCTACAAGCACAAGCAGGTTTTGAGCTTGTTCATCAAGTAGTGTTATTTGAGCTTTTTTATCTGTGATTTCGTCTCTAGTGTCTACTTGTAGTTTGCTAAATCGTAATGACCTAAACCAGTTTAATATAGTGAACTCAGTATCTGGTAAGTTGATTGCTTTTGCTTTGCATTGTCCTGTCCCGACTCGACCACTACAACGCAAATAAAGCATTTTGACCTTAATACCATTCCTAGTTGTATCGCTCAAATTAGGCTGATATGTATAGCCGCATTCACCACACACTAACAAACCACTGAATATGTTTTGCATAGCATGAGTTTTAGTCTTAGTTCTTGTGCGGTTTATTCTAATTTGTTGTGCTTTGTTAAACGTGTCAATGTCGATAACAGCAGGGTAATAGCCATATATGATGTTGTCTTTATGTGCTTCGATTGAGCTTATGAATGCGCCATATGTTGAAGGTGATTTTATTATTTTAACAATGCGCTGTTCATTCCACGTTGGTTTGTGCTTATGTAAGTTTTCGCGATAAACGGGATATTCAATCTTTTCAGAGGATAAGGTTTTAGCTATAACACCACCACCGCAACCGTTAATGTACATTTCAAAAATACGTTTAACTAAAGCTGCACGTTCAGGAATGAGTTCAATCTTTTCGTTTTTAACTTCCATCCAAACAGGTACTAAACTGGTTATAACTTTGCCTGTATCAGATGCTTTTTGTTTAGCTGTTTTATAAGCTTGCTTCGCCCTAAGTGCTTTTACCTTTGATTCATTATGAGCGCGCTCCATTACTGCAATAGCAATGTGTATTTTGTGAGTATCTTCGCGGTTATAAACGATACCAGTTGAAACTTCGTGGACTTCAACACCACTATTAATGATGTCCATTAGACGCGGTAAAGCGTCCATTGTGTGCTCACGTCCTAAACGGTCTAATGACTCAACGACTAAAGCGGCAGGAGTATCAACTTTACCTGTTTTTATAGCGTCTAGGAACACGCCTAAGCGTCCTTGCATTTGTCTGCCGTGATATCCGCTTGCTATGTCTTGAAAGCTGTCTAACTGTATCTCAAGCCCTATGGCATTAGCATAGGAGTGGGTGAGTTCAAGCTGTCTATCTAGGCCATCGCCTTTTTTCTGTGTTTTTGTACTGATGCGGCTGTATATGTATGCTTTCATTGCTTTTAATTTAACTTAGGTGGCTAACTGTAGTTACAATGTTATGCGCGTGCCATGGTAATGCACTGTCACTGTATCGCTGGCTTTAGGATGAACTGTGCCATCGCCCTTAGTTAACACTTGATATTGCAAACCCGAAGCTGTGGTGATGACACCTTCTTTGGTTTTGTTTTGCGTTAAAAATTCATTGCCTAAACGGATATTCTCTTGGGCGGCTTTTTGGCCGTTCATCGAGGTAAAGAAGTAAAAAATCACCCCAGCAATCACAGCAACGGCAAGTAACATTTTCATATAAAGAGCACCTTAGTTAATTTTCGCCATATTATCAGTTTTTTAGCTTGAGATGCTATTGGCACTCGCACCTGCGTTGAGCGGGATATCTGCAGCTACCACTTCAAGGCGTTAAAAATCCCCTCAAGACTTTATCCCGCTTTAGAGATCGCTTAATCTGTGGGCTTAAGACTCAATAAAAATTCAATAAAAATTCAATAAAAACAGATAAAAACTAGAATTTAGATAATAAACAAGGAAAGTCTATGTTAAACAAAGCGGCAAAACCTTTGGTCAAACTCGTCGATCGATATCTACCCGATCCCTATATTTTCGTCCTTTTACTCACCTTAGTGGTGTTAATTGCAGCTGTGGTCGCAGAACACAAAAGTCCGCTGGAAGTCATCAATTACTGGGGTGATGGCTTTTGGACCTTGCTGAGTTTTTCGATGCAGATGCTGTTAGTGCTGGTGGCGGGATTCATGCTGGCAAGCTCACCGCCGATTAAAAAGCTGCTCGATGCGATTGCGGGGTTCGCTAAATCGGCACCGCAAGCCATTATTTTAGTAACCTTGGTCTCACTGGCCGCCAGTTGGGTTAACTGGGGATTCGGGCTAGTGGTGGGCGCGTTATTTGCCAAAGCCTTAGCTCGTAAAGTGAAAGTGGATTATCGGCTGCTGGTCGCCAGCGCCTATTCTGGCTTTGTGGTTTGGCATGGTGGGCTTGCGGGTTCTATCCCGTTAACCATAGCAACGGCGGGGCATTTCTCCGAAGCACAAATTGGCATTATCCCCACTAGCGACACCATTTTCGCGAGCTTTAACTTACTGTTAGTGGCGATTTTGTTTGTGGTCATGCCATTAGTGAATCGTTTCATGTTGCCTGAAGACAAGGACAGTATTTATGTCGACCCAAGCGCTCTGGACGATAAAGTAAGCGAACCCGCAGTTTCGGCGCTTAACCCTGCCAATGTGGGCGAGTGTCAGCTTGAAAGCCGACCTGCGGATAAGTTAGAAAATAGCCGCTTACTCGGCTGGAGTGTCGGTGGCGCTGGGCTTGTGTACTTAGGCTATTACTTTTGGGTACAGGGCGGCAGCTTAAACCTTAACTTAGTGAACTTCTTATTCTTGTTTCTCGCCATCCTCTTACATCAAACGCCACGCAGTTTATTAACCAGCTTGAATGAGGCCATTAAGGGCGGCGCAGGGATTGTGATCCAATTCCCTTTCTATGCGGGCATTATGGCGGTGATGGTGCAGTCGGGTTTAGCCCAAAGTATTTCGGAAGGTTTTGTGGCCATAGCCAGTGCCGAGAGCCTGCCATTTTGGAGCTTTATCAGTGCAGGAATTGTAAATATTTTTGTGCCATCGGGAGGGGGTCAGTGGGCCGTACAGGCGCCGATTATGTTACCCGCTGCGCAGGCCTTGGGCGCCGATGTTGCTCGGGTAGCTATGGCCGTAGCTTGGGGCGATGCCTGGACTAACCTTATTCAACCTTTCTGGGCACTGCCCGTGCTGGCAATTGCAGGCTTAAAAGCGCGGGATATTATGGGATTTTGTTTAATGCAGTTGATGATCACAGGCGTGATTATCAGTATCGCGTTGAGCTGGTTTTAAAGATAATAAATAGTGCAAAACTAAACAGGGTAATTCTATGATTACCCTGTTTTTTAGTTAAGGTTTCAATGATATTAATCGCTTGAACCATTTACTTTTTTTGTTGCTTCATCAGCAGTGATTTGACCAAATAGAGCTGACATCATATAGCTAATACGATTCGCAGCATTACCAAACTTACTCGGGTTCGCAGTATAGGGTACTTGAAACTTAACACTGCCAACTCTTTGGCCATTCTGAAATGCGTTAATTTCAGCGCTTTTTAAATATAATGCCAAGTCCCAAGTCCAATTACCTTCATATTCTAATGTGAGTTTATTAAAATCGTGTTTAGAACCATCAGGCTGCACTGTGTAGGTGTAATTATTTGCTTTTAGCCATGTCTCCATTGTTTCTTGGAAGCCGTCACGTGTTTCTTTATCTTTAATAATGACTATTTCTACATTGTTAGTATTTGTTTCTATTGGTTTTGCTGTATAGCGAGGTGCGGCACAACCCGATAGTATTGCAACACCCAAAACTGCAACTAAAAATTTTTTCATAATTTAACCTTTTGTTTTTGTATTAAAATAAGTTAAAGCGTTTTAGTGACAAACTTTAGATTTTCATAGAATCCATAGCTTGCTAGATAAACATATCTACGGCGCCGGTTTTTATGCCATAACCCAGCACGGCTAAGTTAGCGACAACGGTGAGCCAGAAGACGTTTCTAAATGAGGCTTTAACTGACTTGTGCCTTAACACGTTTTGGGCAAATAGGGCGCCCGGCCAACCGCCCATGAGCGCCAGCAGATGCAAAGTGCTTTCTTTAGTGCGCCATTTACCGCGTTTTGCGGCGGATTTATCGATAGCGTAGGCGATAAAGGTCAGAAGGCTCAGTGTGAGGTACATGCCCGCAATGCCGTAGGGCAGCATATGTTGCTGCGCTGCGCCGATTAAACCAGCAAGAAAAATCACCACCAATAACAGCGGCATAAGGCGTGAGCCTGAAGTGGCTGTATTGGATTTTTGAGTACGGCTACTTTGGGCGCGATTGTTTGTTTGGGCACGATTATTTGAAGTGCGACTGTTCTGAGCGCGATTGTTTTGTGGTCGACTCTTTTGAGCACGATTTGTTTGAGGTGAAGCGCTGTTGCCCGTTTTGGCCGGTTTTTTGTTCGTCATTATCTGGTATCAATCTCGTGTCAGTGTTTTTAAGCTTGCTAGCGTTCTTGTGATGCTGCGTATTTTTTAAACGCGAGGTGGCGCCAAAGTTTCTCCAGCGGCCCTTGCTTGAAATAGCGTAAATACAGGCTGGCTAACAGTAATTGCATTACTGAATAAACCAGCGCTATGGCCATGTATCCCCATCTGTCTAGACTCAATAGCAATTCGGGGGCGAAGTGCCTAAACACTAACACGCCAACGATGGATTGCAGAATATAGAGGCTAAAGGCGAGTTTGCCAACATTTTGCAGTGACGTGAGTCTATTAGGATTATTTTGGCAAATTTTAACCATAATATGAATGTAAATCAGCGCCATAGGAATAGCGCTTAGCATGATTAACACATCTGAAAACGTGACTAGAATAGGGTTTTCCGTAAAGTCTAAACCAGTATCGAGTAGCGATACCGTCAGGCTGGCTAGCACTAATTTCAGCAGTTGTGGCTTGCTAAACCCTCGCTCAAAAGTCCCCTGTTGATACAATGCCATGCCAAGCAGCATCAAGCCCGCCGTAAACCACATTATGGTAAAAGGGATCACCAGCGCCATATAACCCACTTGCATCAAATGCAGAAACAGTTGGTCGGCATAGCCTGAGGTCCATGCGCTGTATTGCTCTGCAAATAGACTCGATTCTCGAGTGAAAGGTTCATCGCTGCCCGTAAGGCTAATCAGCGTGATGATTACTAAGGCGCTTAAAATAAAAATATTCGCTTTGCGCTTAAGGGCTTCAATACTTAAATCTTTGTAACACAAAGCTAAAAATCCGCTGATCCCATAGGTTAATAAAATATCACCAGGCCAGATAATGATGCCGTGGAGTAGGCCAAACACCATTAGCCATTTCAAGCGTGAGCGCAGTAAAGGATAAGCTTCTAGGGCTTTGGCGCTAAATCGCTGATATTGAATAAAAAGCCCGACGCCAAATAAGATGGAAAACAGACTGATAAAGCGCGCCTCGATGAAAAAGTTACTGAACACTTTGATTATGTGATCCGACAGCGGCGGCGTTTCGTGGGGGGCATAGCCAAAAAAAGTAATGCCCATAAAATAGATATTCATAAAAAATATCCCCAACACGGCTAAGCCGCGAATAGCATCGAGATTGGCATTACGTTGTGCGGGTATCGCCATGACGACTGGCTGTGTGGAGTCTGTTCTTGACCAAGGGTCTTTAGGTAAATTGGCTGGCACGTTAGCTGAGTTCCTTTCGCTAGTAGGCATGTTCGACTTTTCACTGGGATTTGGGAGGGCTAGCCTAGCAGGCACTAGCCCCCAATGAAATACAGCCAATACAAAAAGTGAAATACAAAAAAGATAGCAAGTGAAATATAGAAAGTGACTGAGAAGAGTGAAGATCCACTACTCGCCGATATCTTCGTTCCAGAGTGTGGGATGGCTAGCGATAAAGTCGTGCATCAGTTGTTTGCACTCGGCATTATCGACCACAGTGACATCCACACCGCGGGATTTAACATAGGCTTCTGGTCCTTGGAAGGTGGTGTTTTCACCGACGATGACTTTAGGTATGCCATAAAGTAATACCGCGCCGCTGCACATGTCACAGGGCGATAGGGTGGAATACAAGGTTGCTCTTTGGTACTCGGCGGCACTAAATCGGCCGGCATTTTCGAGGCAATCCATTTCGGCATGCAGTACTGAACTGCCTTTTTGTACCCGTTTATTGTGGCCGCGCCCGACGATTTTGCCATCTATCACTAATACTGAACCAATGGGGATGCCGCCCTCGGCGAGTCCTTGTTTGGCTTCTTCAATGGCTGCCGCTAAAAATTCATCCATCTTGATATCCTTAAAATATGAACCCTGAATATTAAACTCAGCATAGCACTCGTTTGGTGGACAATCTAAATGGTTTTGATTTGTTGCTTTAATAAGTCCCTCAGGCTATCGAGAATTGGCTGCGAAGCCATTTCTGGTCGATAAATCAGGCAGATATCGGCGGGGATTGTTTTTTTTAATTTAATAAACTTTACCCTAGGCCAAGGTTGTGAAGCATAACTTTGCGGCACTATGGATACCCTATTATCGCCAGCGATGATGGCCATCAAGCTATTGGGCTCGACCATTTCCTGTACTAATTTCGGCATAAATCCTGCGGCCTGACAGCTGGCGATAATCAAATCGCTAGAGGCGGAGTTGGCACGGCTGAGTAAGGTGAAGGGCTCATCTTTGAGTTCACTCAAGTCGATGCTTTTACGTCTGGCTAAGGGATGTTTATTTGCCAGCGCTAACACCATAGGTTCGCTGGTGATGGTTTCGGCGATGAGGTGCGGCAGATTTAAGGTGTCGGCGTAGCGCACTAGGCCAAAATCGATTTCTTGATGCGCTAAGGCGACTTTTTGAGTTTCAGGTGATAACTCTTGAAAGATCAGCTCATTTTCAGGGCATTGCTTGCGAAAGCTTTTCAGTATGTCACCAAATCCCATCCAAAAAAGCGAGCTCATGATGCCAATTCGAATATGGTTTCTATCGAGTCGCCCAAGCTGAGCCACTTGCTCCAATGAGGTATTCACCAGCTCGAATATTTGCTCGCACTTTTCTCTTAACAATTGGCCATAGGGTGTGAGCTCCACTTGTCGAGTGCTGCGGGTGAACAGCTCTACGCCAAGGAGTGATTCTAACTCTTTGATTTGTGCGCTCAGCGGAGATTTCGATAGATGAAGTTGCTCGGCAGCAGCGGTAAAGTTTTTCACTTCAGCCACTCGATGAAAATACCGCAGCATCTTCAGGGTGACGAGTTCTGGTGCGTTTATCTTGCTCATCTCAGGCTCACTGCTCTTTAGTTATTGTCCTTTTTATCAGCACAATAGTGCGATTAATCGCGATTATTTGCAACCCTAAGCCCGCTTATACTAAGGGTCGTTTACTCTTTCATTCCTTTGCTATGAGGTACCTTGTATGAGCCATGATCCTATTATTAATGCCCTTGCGACGATTCGAGCCCGTAAACCGAATTTCTCTCCCCGCGCTGCTATGATTTTGGGCTCAGGGCTTGGCGCGTTTGCCGATAATTTAGATAACAAAGTAGTGATCCCCTATGAAGAGTTAGACGGCTTTCCCGTGAGTACCGTCGTCGGCCACTCGGGAGAGCTAGTGCTAGGCAGCTTACATGGCGTAGACATAGTGTGCATGAAAGGCCGTGGGCATTTTTACGAGCACCAAAGCATGAAGGTGATGACGACGCCGGTACGTACTTTCAAACGCTTAGGGTGTGAATTGTTACTGGTGACTAATGCTGCGGGGTCATTACGACCAGAGCGGATCGGCGTGGGTTCATTAGTGATTTTCAGCGATCACATCAACACTATGCCGGGTACGCCCATGACGGGCGCAAACGATGACAGCTACGGCCCGCGCTTTTTTAGCTTGGCCAATGCTTATGATAAAGACCTCAGAGCTGAAGCCTTAAGTGTCGCAAAAGCCGCAGGCATTGAAGTGAATCAAGGGGTCTTTGTATCTTACTCTGGTCCGTGTTTTGAAACCGCGGCCGAAATCCGCATGATGCAAATTATCGGTGGCGATGTAGTGGGGATGTCCGTGGTGCCAGAGGTGATTTCGGCGGCGCATTGTGGTTTGCCCGTCTTGGCTGTGTGCGCCATTACCAATATGGCCGAAGGATTGGGGGATGTGCAGTTATCCCATGAACAAACCTTAACATCCGCTAAGCTTGCCGAAGCTGACTTTATCCGTTTAATTGAGCGTTTTACCGCCAGTCATTTTGCTTAACATCTGGTTTAACTGGGCTGCTATTTTAAAAGCTCGTATTTAATAGGTCGAATTAAGCTCTCGTATTTAAGATCTCATATTTAAGAGTTCGGATTTAAAAATCCGCACTTAAAAGTGAGCGAGCAAGGCGGCGTGCAATTGCGCTATCCGAGTTTTTTAACGAAATACGGCTGAAGGCTAAAAAGGGGGCTTAGCTCCCTTTTTAGCTGCTGACATTAAGCCGCAGCGCTCGATGCAAAACGCTTATTTCTGCGGCTTTTCTGAAATCCACAGCTTGATATGGCCCTTAACCACAACTACACCTTGGGTGTCGTAGGCGGTAACGGGAACCAACATATCGCCCGGAGTCCATTGATCTGGCGTCACTTCGGCGATACATAAAATATCGCTGCCCGCTTTAGCGGTATAATCCAAACTCATGCCCTTAGGGATCCAACGTAAATGCTTTGGAATTGAGGCTTCGGCCATCACGCCCATGGCCATTTCTAGACCATTACAAATCGCAATCACATGCACAGTTTTTATATGATTATGAACGGCATGGCGTTTTTTAATTAAACAGGCGCAATGATTAAGGCGTAATTCAGTGATCAGTGGTTTGATGGTGCCGAAATAGGGGGCCATGCGTGAAACCATGATTGAAAACAGTTTTTGGCCGAAGGGATAACGGCGAGTCTTGTGGTAGAGCGCGAGCACTTTATTTGGTTTTTGTTCTGCAGTGCTAGAAGAATCAGTCTGGCTCATGGTCATCCTTAATTAATGATGCAAAGGGGGATTGTTATCTTGAGCCTGTTCCAAGTTGGGTTTGGACTGCTCTGGTCGGATGAGTGTAACATTAGGATAACAACAAATACCAGTCGGCATAATTAAGCAAACTTCATTTCGCGGTTTTTAGTGTAACACCGTATAATTGCGGCCAATTTGTCGTTTAGCGGCAATGGCATATTGATTTAACTACAAGGACTCACAGTGAAATATTTGCTGACGTATTTTAAGGGAATGGCCATGGGTGCTGCCGATGTGGTGCCAGGCGTTTCGGGCGGCACCATAGCGTTTATTACCGGTATTCTTGATACCTTGCTCGACAGTGTAAAACGTATCAATCCTTCCCTTTGGGGCGTGATTAAGTCGCAGGGCATCAAAGGGGCATTTGCCCATATCAATGGTGGCTTTTTAGTGAGTCTGCTGGCGGGGATCCTAACCAGTATTTTTACCTTTGCTAAGTTGATCTCTTGGTTACTAGCGACGCATCCGATCCCGATTTGGTCGTTCTTTTTTGGGCTTATTCTTATCTCTGTCGTGCATATGCTTAAGCAAGTGAGTGGTTTCACTATGGCACGTTTAGGTTTATTTGCCTTAGGTGTGCTGGCCGCATGGGCGATAACTGTGCTGAATCCGGTCGCGGTAGAAGCCAGTTATATGAATATCTTCTTCGGCGGCGCGATTGCGATTTGTGCTATGGTGTTACCGGGGATTTCAGGCAGTTTTATCTTATTATTGTTAGGCTTATATCCCGTGGTTTTAGCTGCGGCTAAAAATATTCAGCTGGATATTTTGGCCTGTTTTGCGGTTGGCGCTGTGATGGGATTACTGACATTCAGTCATCTATTGTCGGCACTGCTGCGTAAGCACCACGATGCCACTATCGTGTTTCTAACCGGATTAATGTTAGGCACCTTAGGTAAAATTTGGCCATGGAAAGAAACTTTAACTTGGCGGACTAACTCCCACGGTGAGCAAGTGCCTTTGCTGGAGCAAAATATTTCGCCGCTTAATTTTGAGCAAGTGACGGGCCAACCTTCGCAACTCGCCTTTGCGATTGTGTGTATGCTGGCGGCGATTGCACTGGTATGGGGGTTAGAGAAAGTGGGTAAAAGAGATTAATCCTTTATTTAATACCCTTGGTATAACGTTTTCCCTATCAAAGCAGCGAGCCTTCGCTGCTTTGTTGTTTTGCCCAAAAGGCATCAGATATTTAATTTTCATGGTTTTTTTGTACAATACTTAGCCTTTGCAGAGGTGTGCCTTTGGTTGAAGGCACCTGTATAAATTCAGTATGAGTTTGTCGTTACGATAAGGATGTTTTGTGAATAAGAATACCGTGTCATGGGCGGGCGCCGCGCTCGCTTTCTTCGCGTTAACCCATGTGATTACCAATAGTATCAATAAGCAAGATGTCGGGCTCTCCTCTGAGCAACGCACGCAGATGGAAAACACCTTGCAGCAGTATAGGCCCAAGGGCAAGGCATCTCAATATGGCCAATATGCTCAAGCCGATAATACCAATCTCACAACTGACAACTCCCTCAAGAATGTCCGGCATATCTACAGTAATAAAGGTGCTTTTGCGGCACTTAGGCTGGATGGCAGCGTGGTGACATGGGGCGATCGTCAGTGCGGTGGCGACCATAGCGCCGTGGCGGCTGAATTGGTTAATGTCAAAACTATATTTGCTTCGGATTCTGGGTGTGGTTTTGCAGCATTAACCCAAGACCATCGACTGGTGATTTGGGATATGGGGGATGCACCAGCATTACTTAAAGATAAATTCACGCAAGTGGCAGATTTTGTAATGCGTGATGATCTGTTTGCCGCCATAAAACGAGATGGCAGCGTCATCAGTTGGTCTATCGTGGATGGGTCTTTGGATGAATTAAATCACGGAATTTATTCAGCGCCAGCGTTGAAGAATGTGCAGAGTGTGAGTATCAATGATGCAGCATTTGCTGCGTTACTACAGGATGGCACTGTGGTGACCTGGGGTTCGGCCTATCACGGTGGTAATAGTCAACACCTTGCCGCAAAACTTAAGAATATTAAAGCCGTTTATGCGGCGCCAAGTGCCTTTACTGCCGTGACTCAAAACGGGGAGCTAATGTCTTGGGGGAGCGTCAATGATGGTCAAGAAAACCAAAGACAACTGGCTAGACTCAGTGAGTTTACGGCAGTTACCAAAGTTGTTCATTCAGTATTTGGTTTTACTGCATTAATGGCCGATGGAAGAGTCTATGCGTGGGGTGAAGGTTTTTTGCCAGAGAGTCGTGTACTTTTTCCGTTAGCATTAGCGAACTCGCCTGCTAATAGCCAAGAAAAAGTCATTGATATTGTAGCTAATGATGGCGCTTATGCTGCGTTAAAAGCGAATGGCGATGTTGTAGTTTGGGGTCATAAACGCCATGGCGGTAATGCTTCGGCCGTGCAAAACAAGTTGCAACATGTACACGCACTATATGCGATAGATACGGGGTTTGTTGCGCTGCGAGAGGATGGCACATTAATAGGTTGGCAAGGAGCAGAGGATTTAAGTGGTGAACCTATGATGCAAGAGATTACCGATGTAGTTCAAGTGGTTACGTTAAATCAGAGTTATGCTGCGTTGAAAGCGGATGGCACTGTAGTAGAGGATAGCGCGGGACCTAAGCTTGGTGTCTCTGAGGTTATCGAGCTTATCCCAAGTGTTATGGGATTTACCGCTAAGCGACGTGATGGGATCCTTTCAGTTTGGCAATTTGGCGGGCTGAGTTGGCATGCTAAAAAACAAGATATTGATCTAACCGATGTCATTGAGGTGCGTGGCAACATATCAAACATGGTAGCGCTCACTTCTGATGGTAAAGTTTTGACGTGGGATCTCTTAGGGAGTGGCGGTGAAGCTGATGCTGATATGTCATATTAAAACGAGGCTGGAATATTTCATTTCAGCCCGTTGATTCAATCATGCACGCAATTAAGCTTGATTGGCTTTGATTTCCCGCAGATAGCGATAAATGGAATGTACCGAAATCCCCAATCGAGTGGCCGCGACTTGGGCGCTGTCCTTGAGTTCGAAAATCCCTAACTCATGCAATTGGTTAACGATTTCGCGGTTCTTCTGTGAAGGGGAAATCCCAGCGTTTGAGCGCACTTCATGGTTGATACTGTCAATCGTGCTATGGAGCGCTTCATCGATATTGCGGGCAAACACCTCGGGCGAGCTGGTCAGTTCGCTGCCAAGGAGTTGCTCTGGCATCATAGTGCGCAGCACAGATTGCAGTGGTGCATCCATGTCGCTGTTAATGCACAGCAAACCTATGGGCTGATTTTTACTGTTGCGGATCACCGTCGTGATCGATCTCAGCGTCTTACCATTGGCGCATTTCGTTAGGTAAGAGTTAGAAATATCCTGACCTGTCTTGAGTTTAAGCAAGGCAAGGTTGGTTATCGGCGCACCCACTTCTCGACCTGTAACATGGCCATTGGCAATTTTGACCACAGACGGATGTTTCGCATCTAGGCTGTGCAATACCACTTCTGTGTGCTGACCATACATAGCCGCGATGCCATCGACGATATTTTCGACAGATTTCAGAATGTCCAGATCACTTTGCGTTAAATCTTGCAGTTTCACAATTTCAACCTTTGGTTATTAACCCGCTAATATTCAACGGGTTAAAATCATTATGCCGACATAATATCGATAATAGTGACATCTGTGGATGACATGCCATTGAGGATCATTTTGCCAATGTTTTTAATGGTTTTTTCAACATCGGTTGCAATAATACCTTGGCCGGAGACATTGTGACTACTGAGCGCCATCAAAAATGAGCGCACGGCCGCACTGGAGGACGTGCTGACCTTCATAGCGCAGGAAGCTTTAGCGCCGTCACACACCATGCCCGAGCTATCGCTGATCACGTTTTGAATCGCGAAACAGGATTGTTCGAACGAACCTCCCGCCAAATACACCATGGCCATAGACGCGGCGGCGCTGGTGACTGTATTGCCACAAAATGCCGACAGCGGCGGGTAATGGGACTTGATATAAATTGCCCCGAGATGGCTCATGATCAAGGCGCGGGCGAGCTGTTCTTCTGAAACCTTATAGCATTGCGCCGTTAATACCACGGGAATAGTCGCGGCTATGCCTTGGTTGCCACTGCCAAGATTACTCATGGCGGGCAAGTTCGCACCGCCCATGCGCGCATCGGAGGCGGCAGCCGTTAACATCACGATTTTATTGAGTAAATCTTCACCGATAATGCCGGCAGCTATGCCGCTTTTCATGGTGCGGCCGACTTCAAGCCCATAGGGATTCGCCATGCCTTCATCGGATAATTTGCCGTTTAACTCAGAGGCTTCGAGGATGAACTTGATCTCTTCGAAGGGGACTTCTTGGGCGAAGCGATAAATGGATTCGATAGTGATATCCACGCCTTCACAGATGGAACCCGTGGCTTTAGCTTGCGTGCTATCGGTACTGAAGACGGATTCGCCGTTGAGGCGCTTTTCGGCAATAAGCGTATGGCCACCACAGATTTTCACTAGGGCTTCGCGGTCGCCTTTTTTTGCGATAACGCAGCAATAAATAAACTCCGCCGTTTCAGTGCGCTCGACTGTGACTTTACCCGCATCGATCAGTGCCTGTGCTTTGGCGACTTGCTCCGGCGTGATCACTGCTAATACTTCTAAGCCCGCATCAGGATTACCCGCAATGGCGCCTGCCGCAGCCGCAATCGCAAGACCAATTTTGCCTGTACCAGGTACAAACACACCCATAGAGTTTTTATAAAGATTGTCAGACACTTGTACTGCAATTGAATCGGGTTCAACACCCAACAAGGCGCGGGCGACGGCGGCGGCGTAAGCGGCGGCGATGGGCTCAGTGCAGCCTAATGCGGGCTTAACGACCTGTTTGATGATGTTAATATACTGCTGCCATTGGGGTTTCATCAGCTTACAACCTTTTGTTAATACTTAAATGTTAACGTGTGCTATCGCTTCAACTTCCACTTTAACGCCCAGTGGAAGATCCTTCACCGCAAAACAGCTACGTGCAGGGCAGTCGGTTTTAAAATAGGTTTTATATACTTCGTTAAAGGCGGCAAAGTCACTGATCTCAGCAAGATAACAAGTGGTTTTGAGAACCGTTTCTAAGCTACCGCCACCCGCTTCAAGTACGTATTTGAGATTATCTAGCGACTGAATCGATTGTGCGGTGATCCCACCGTCAACCACGCCGCCTTTCTCTTTACAAACGGGTAGTTGGCCAGAGGTGAAGATGAGATTGCCATAGCTCGTACCGTGTGAATAAGGGCCAATGGCTGCGGGAGCACGTTCTGCATGAATAATAGTTTTCATTGTCTCTCCAATTTGCAAATAAAATTGAATGCCTAGGTCGGCGTATGTGCAACATTATTTGTATTTTTATGCTTTATTGCAATTATTTTTTAATGAATTTCATTTGTCACTGCGGTTTGTGCGCTATTTATCTCGTTTTCAGTCAAGTTGTGAGCTTTAACTCTTTGTTCAACAAAAGTTGAGTATATTGATTGCTGAGTTTGTTTTGTTCAAATATATTTGCATAAAATAATAGCGACAAGGTAAAGGTGAAATAATGGATGCAACAATTACTGCTGCACAGTGGAAAGCAGATACCCGCTTCGATAGTACGGATTGGGGCTGGATTATCATGAGTATTGGAATGGCGATTGGCGCGGGGATCGTGTTTTTGCCTGTGCAGGTCGGTTTAATGGGGTTATGGGTGTTTTTACTGTCTGGCATTATTGGCTATCCTGCCATGTATATGTTTCAACGGTTGTTTATCAATACCTTAGCTGAATCGCCTGAGTGTAAGGATTACCCGAGTGTGATTTCGGGTTACTTAGGTAAAAACTGGGGCATGCTGTTGGGCGGCTTGTACTTCATCATGCTGGTCATTTGGGTGTTCGTTTATTCAACGGCCATTACAAACGACAGTGCTTCATTTTTGCAAAGTTTTGGGGTCACCAAAGCGTTATTGTCAGAAAATCCTTTTTATGGTCTAGCCTTAATCTGCGGCTTAGTTGCCTTAGCCTCCCGCGGTGAAAATCTACTGTTTAAGATCTCCACTTTTATGGTGCTGACTAAGCTGGGTGTTGTGGCTGTGTTAGGGTTATTGATGGTGGATAAGTGGGATATCAATAATATTGGCGCTATCCCAGCAACGGGTGATTGGTTAAAAGATGCGGTCGTTATGCTGCCTTTTACGCTGACATCGATTCTGTTTATTCAAAGCTTAAGCCCTATGGTGATTTCATACCGTTCACGGGAAAAATCTTTAGCCGTGGCGCGCTTTAAAGCGATGCGCGCGATGAATATTGCCTTTGGTGTCTTGTTTGTCGTGGTGTTCTTTTATGCCGTATCATTCACGCTCGCTATGGGTCACGAACAAGCGGTGCGCGCATCGGAAGAAAATATCTCGGCCTTGGCCATGGTCGCCCAAGGTATGCAGGGGCAAACGCTGAAATTACTGAGTCTGACACTGAACATTTTTGCCGTCATGACGGCTTACTTTGGCGTGTATCTTGGTTTCAGAGAAGCTTGCCAAGGGCTAACCATGAATATGCTGCGTCGGTTTATGCCTGAAGATCGCATCAACAAAAAGCTTGTCGGTTACGGCATCATGATTTTCACGATTCTACTGTCGTGGGGTGCGATTGTATTGAATGCGCCAGTGCTAAGTTTTACGTCAATTTGCAGTCCAATCTTTGGTTTAGTGGGTTGTTTAATTCCCGCTTATTTAGTGTATCAAGTCCCCTCACTGCATAAGTACAAGGGCGTGTCGCTGTATATCATTATCATCACGGGTTTATTACTGTGTGTATCACCTTTCCTGGCGTTTAGTTAGCAGGGTTAAAATGGGGGGAAGTTAAGCTTTGATGCATAAAAACCGGTATTGAGTTACTCAATACCGGTTTTTTATGGGGAAAACGACCTTAGATAATCATTTCAAGCAATTATTTCAAGCAATCATGACAAGCCATGATCCCAAGTAATCATCATAAGTCGTCCTCAAAGTTTGAATTGTGAGGTGGCGTTTTTCAGTTCATCGGCAAAATCGACTAATCCCTCAGAAACATTGCGAACCTGCGACAGAATTTGCAATGTCTGTTCGAATGAAGCGTTCATGTTGACGACGTTATCGACCACTTGGGAAGCGACCGAGGCTTGTTCTTCCGTTGCCGAGGCAATGTGGGTATTCATGCTATTGATACTGACAATCTGCTGCTGAATTGATTTCAATGCAATGCCCGTGTTTTGGGCATTGGTTTCATTTTCTGATGATTTAGACATGGCCACATTCATGGTACTAACCGAAGAAATAGCCGCCGTTTTAAGGTTTTGCAGTACATGACGAATTTCTGTGGTTGCATCTGCGGTTTTAGAGGCGAGGGCACGGACTTCATCCGCTACCACGGCAAAGCCCCGTCCTTGCTCACCCGCGCGGGCAGCTTCGATAGCGGCGTTCAGTGCCAACAGGTTGGTTTGCTCAGCAATCGAGGTAATCACATTTAAGATAGAGGTGACATTTTCAGTGTCTCTGGCAAGTTCATTAATCGAGTTAGAAGCGGCCTGAATCCCCGTATTTAATTCCTGTGAAATATCGATAGTCCGTTGGACGACTGTCATACCTTGCATGGCTTCTTTTTCGGCAATCTGGGCAGCACTGGCGGCTTGGCGCGCATTTTGCGAAATCTCGATGACAGAGTGGCGCATGTCTTCCATTGAAACTTGCACAGCACTGGCATCATGGCTTTGTCTCTGGGTTGCATGCGTTGCATCTTCCATTCGCTGTTTGAGTGAGTGCGAGCTTGCAAGCAAGGGATCGGTAACATTCACCACCCTGCGAATCGAATCACCGAGTAACCCAAGGAATCGATTGAAGTTACTCGATACTTGGCCGAGTTCATCACTACCAGACACGTTAAGTTTATGGCTAAGATCACCCTTACCATCGGCGAGTTCACTTAATGACTGGGCAACATTACGGGCGGAAGAGCTAATGGCGCGTGCAATGGCGATAGTGACAATAAACATCACGATCAGCAAAGCGATACCTATGGAGAGGGTGAGCCATAAACTTTGCTCCGATCTGTCGCCTGCTTCTTTTATTGATTGTTTAAATTCGAGTACTTTTTCTTGTTTGTAGTTTTGTATTTCATTGAGTACGGCTTCATAGGCTTGGGATTTTTCTTGGCTGATTTGGCCAATATTTGCCATATCAATCGTACCTGACAGCATGCCTTTAGCCAGCTTAATCGTCATGTCGTTATAACGGGTTAATTTAGCCGATAGATTGTTGAGTTGATTGGCTTGTGAGGGATCGACCTTGTCTAACTGTTGGAGGTTTTTGCGTAAAGATTCGTACATAGTACCTGCGTTGGTTAACAGGTCTTCGTCGGCAAAAGAAACGGATTGAGTATAAAGCTCATCGAGTCGTTGGATAAAAAACACGTTTTGATTGGCGAGTTCAACCCTTTGGTAAACTTGCTGCTCCATATAGTTAAGAGTGGTGCGATTTTTATTTATGGAGATAACACTAATGCTTAAGTTTAAAGCGAAAATGATGACTGCTAAAATAAATATCGCGATAACTTTTTTAAAAATAGAAATGTTATTAAAGAAATTCATCCCTTGCCCCCAAGTTGTGCCGAGCTAAAGCCCGGCACTCCAATCTAAAACTCGGCAATAACTTTTACCGAATCATTGGCCTCACTACTATCAATATAGCCAATAATATTAGGGTTAGATGCAACTAATTTTATCATCTCCGCCCCACTACTGACTTCCTTGGGTGGCGTTCCTTTGCCCGTAAACACTTTCTGTGACCAATATGACTTAAGTTGGCTGGATGACTTGCCCAATACTTTAGTGTCAAATGTCTCTCTTAAGGGCATAGCGCTGTCAAGGTTGACCGGTACTGCTTGGGCTCCTCCGGGGAAGGTCTTTGTTTTTCCTAAAAAAATATTCTCGATTGATTTTTGATCTATTGCATCCGCATTACTGGGATTCACTATGACAACTACGCCAGCAAATAATGGCATTGAGAGTAAACTGAGTAGGATTGAGCAAACTAATTTTTTCATATCTCTCTCCTAAAATACTAAATCAATGCCAAGACTGATGGATTTAGAATCCCCTGCGACTTTCATGCCTGGGCCGCCATCATCTTTAACGTCATCATATTGAATTTTAAAGGCTGCCGAAGGATGGAAATCCCAGCGTATTCCTGCCGAGCTTGTATGGTGCACTTCGCCGCCTTCACCATCATTGAAGTCCGAATAGGAAATGTATGGCATCACTGAATCGATACGATAACCGAAAGTGAGCAAGTAAGTATCTAGATTACTACCATCGAGATCTAAGCGGTTAAGCTCTGATAGAAAGAGGAAGTTCTCATAATCTACGTTAACTGACAGGCCATAAAACTTTCCTGAACGTTGGGTGCTGCCATTCCATTCCTGCTGAATTCCACCAATATAACGTTCATTAGTGTATTGCATATGTGTAAGGCGAATATCTAACCAATCTTTATTGAATTGGACAACAATACCGCCTATGTCCTTCCACACTTCTCGGGTATTTTCGAGGAAGAAAAAGTCAGATAACAGTTTATTGGGTTCACTATCTTCGCTACCGTAATAGACTTGCCCTGACATGGTCCAGTCGCCAATTAAATAGTTATATAGCGCGCTGACACCTGTGTAGTTAAATATTTGCCATGTGTAGTTATCTGCGGGTGGACGTATCCAAGGATAGGCATATCCAACATCAAAGAAATCACTGTAATAGTAGAGAGGTAGGCGTTTTTTACCGCCTTGTACTGTCCAATTATCATTGATCTCATAGGACAAATAAGCCCATTCAAAACTTGCTGAAAAATCATCGGCACCGCGTGAGACGACCTGTGCAGTGGCAGTTAAACCTTCGAGTAAATCCGCTGAAAATTGGATTCCAAATAAGGTATCTGGTTTAAAGCTAATATCTTCATCGTAGGCACCAACGAGTGGATAGTCGGCGAGAAAGGTGGGACCTAAATCAAACTCAGCAACGCCAGAACCTTCGAGAACTTGACCCGCGACAACTGAGGCAAAACCTGAAATGTTCACTTCTGCATAAGCGGAGGAACTGAGCAAGAGTGAGCAAAGACCTAATGAAAACTTATGTTTCATAAAAAAGCCCTTTAAAGTGAGGTATATTCGTTTTTAAGCCTAGAACAGGTGTGAACATACGCAAACTTTTATGGAACATTTTTGTAACACGGTGGTCTAAGTCCATTTCGGACGATGAGTTTGGAATTTATGTTGTGATTATTGAGTTGAAAGTGAGTTGAAAGTGAGTTGAAAGTGAGTTGAAAGCGCTAGATGTGCCAAATATCTAGACCTGAATTCGGGCAAGTTTAGAGACCGCAATTTTAGTACACACTTAAATTGCAGATTTAAGCGTATAAATTTTAGTCACTAAATTCGAATTCTGTTTCATTTTTGCAGATGAAAATGTTGTAAAGCATATTTTGTAAATAATAGTTCGGCCAAGAGAATAACTCATTTTATTAAATGAGAACTCTGTACGTTTGCACGATAAATAACTAGGAATTATCTCCCTCATAAATATTAACTTCGACTAATGTTGATATTTTTTGCTGTGTGATTATAGAATTAATACGAGTGATACTTGTTTTAGTTGGCTTAAATTTGTTCGGTTTATATAATCCTCTTAATTTTTCATCGTTTTAGTCTTCTAAAATTGCTCTTCTAAGAAAAGTCGATATTTATCCCATTTTCATGAGTATGTGGCGCTGCGGCATATTTTACTGCGTCTTTTTCTCCGATTTACGGTCTTTGTACTGTATGGTGAGCAGCCTAAATTGGGCTTGATTGCTGCATAGTGCTATAGAACCTATAATCTTGCTCTGTGATGTTGAGTTCTCTTCTTTCTAACATGATCCAATAAAAGGAATGTCATAATGCAAAGACGCAATTTTTTAAAAAGTGCGGCTATTTTGTCGACTGCGGGGTTTATCACGCCGGTACTGGCATCTTCCTCTAAATCGAGTGTCGTTGAACATAGCTCAAGCGATGGACGTCGCCGTTTTATCTTAACCAACACTTACCATCTTGTTGCTCCTGAAGGCTCTGAGGGCGTGGTTAAGTTGTGGATCCCTTTGCCTGAAGACACGCAATTCCAACGGGTCAGTAAGCTGAATTTCACCGGCAGTTTTAAAGATGCCTATATCAGCTCAAACAACAGTTATGGCGCCAAAACGCTGTTTGCGACTTGGCCAGATGCCAAAGACAGCATGACAATGACCGTTGAGTTAGACATTGAAACCTTAGATTGGGAACCGCTTAAAAGCGGCGCTTTGGCTCACTATCGCACACCAACACAGATCCACTATCCTGCAGATGTAGAACGTTATTTACTGCCGACTAAACATATGCCAATTAACGGTATTGTGAAGCAAACGGCGGATAAAATTGTGGGTAGCGAAACTGAACCACTGAAACAAGCGCGACTGATATACCTTTGGGTTAGCGCCAATATGTTCCGCGACAATAGTGTGATTGGCTGTGGTACGGGTGATGTGGCCAGCATTTTAGAAAGTGGCAAGTTAGGCGGTAAGTGTACCGACATTAACTCGGTATTTGTGGCGTTAATGCGCGCTGTGGGTATCCCTGCCCGTGAAATGTTTGGTATTCGCTTAGGTCAGGCGATCAAGATGGGTCATTACTCTAAAAAGGCCTTTGGGAGCGCCGATGACAAAGGGGCTGCCGATGTCAGTGGCGGTCAACATTGCCGCGCTATGTTCTATTTAGCGGGTTATGGTTGGTTGCCAGCCGATCCTGCCGATGTGACTAAAATGCGCTTAACAGAGAAAAAAGAACACAGCGATCCTGCGGTTCAGGCAGTGAATGATTACCTCTTTGGTAACTGGGAAATGAATTGGGTTGGCTTTAACTATGGTCGCGACTTTGATTTATTCCCTGAAGCCGAGCAGACACCACTGAATAACTTTGGTTATCCGTATGCGGAAGTCGATGGTGATCCTGTGAATTATTATGAACCAAAAGTGTTTGCCTATGACTACCAGTCAATCGAACAACGCTAAGGGACTCTTAGCGACGATGGCCGCCGCAGTGATTGCTGCGGTTGCTTCAAGCCTATGCTGTATTGCCCCGCTTATTTATCTGGTGTTCGGGGTGTCGGCCGCGAGCCTGTCGGGGATTGAGCAGCTGAGCTGGCTGCAAGTGCCCATGTTGATACTGTCTACTGGACTTATCCTGATGGGATTTTGGCGGCTCTATTTTGCTAAAAAACTATTTTGTACTGCGACGTTGAGTCGTACTCAGATGGTGTGGCTGTACTGGTTAACTGTGCCTGTCGTGCTGGCATTCCAGTTATATCCTTTTGTATTACCTTGGTTATTAGAGGTGTTCGAATGAAGTTAGTGTTATTTCTCGCCTTTAGCCTGTGTTCAGCGTCGAGCTGGGCGGCAAACGTGCTGGTTACCTTGGATGTTAAGGGCATGACTTGTCCGCTGTGTGTCACTGTCGTGAATAAAGCCCTGCGTAAAACCGATGGGGTGATTAAGGCCAAGGCTTCGTTGAAAACTGAGCAAGCAATAGTGACTGTGCCAGAGGATTTTAATCTCGATAATTTACTCAAGGCCGTTGATGAAACGGGTTATAAGGGCAGTATTAACAAGATAGAGAAACAAGCTTAAGCGTCTTAGAACAGTTGCTGGTACCGCGTTTTAGCTGCTCGTTTTTAGCCACTTTCTCTTAGCCAGCTTTTAGCAAAAGAGTTAGCCAAAAAATATTAAAGATCAGCCTAAGTTCAAATGCTTAGGCTGATCTTTAACGAATAAACCAATCTTCACGTCATCAGTTTATCTTCCACACCTACACTGCGCTCAATACTCAATACACCCATTCCGCTTAACATCTTGGCCTAGCATTGCTTTATTAGCTGTAATACACCTCGGGATCGACACTGCGTTGCCTCTGTTCATTTTTCTCTGAAGACTCCTTTATCAGATCCATTTTTTGCGCTTGCAGTAACTCTAGTTGCTTAGCTTTTTCTTCTTCAGACAGGCTTTCATCGTTGGCAATTTTTTCCATTTCAGCCTCTAGCTGCTTCAGTTTTTCCCTATCAATACCTGTACGCTTATCGAGGATCGTCTGCATGGCTTCAGCCAATTTGTCGGTGCTTTTATCTGACTCAGGGTTGCCAGCAATAGCTTGCACATTCCCCGTATAGCCTTGTTTGGCGTTAGCTGCGAGATGGCTATAGGTATCGGCTGTCGCTATAGGCGCAGATGAGGATAGGGTTACAGTATCTTGGCTCGCTGTTGGACCCGATGCCGCCATCGAAGTGGGAGCATTGGCTTGGCTACTCTGGCTCGATTTGAGTTGCGTGAGTGCCAAATTAGCATAGGGATTGGTATAGCTGTTGGGGTTGATAGTGCTCATGTCCGATTCCTTTTGGTATGGCCCAGTGGTTGCGATTGAGTCCCTTGGTCACCTTTGGCTTTAATGCTGTGCGGTTAAATGGTGCTACTGGGCGTTCAACTCAATCTAATGATGCTCGGTATTTTATTAAGCAAGTTAGAGGCCAACTCAGACTTATGTGGGGTTTATGTATGGTTCATTCGTGATTGATTCATCAGAAGTCACGCTTGAACGAGACTTTTAAAAAATATTTATACAAAAACTTGATCCTTGTACAACTATGGTCCGTAATTAAAGACATAGTGATACAAGGAGTCGACTTATGTACAAGTTTAACCCGCAGCGAATTCAGATTGGGATCAGTGCTTGCTTATTAGGGGAGAAGGTTCGTTTTGATGGCGGACATAAAAATTCTACCTATTGTAATCAAGAGATTAAGCAATTTTTCGATTATGTGCCTATCTGTCCAGAAATGGCGATTGGCCTAGGTGCACCCCGTAAAAGTATCCGTTTAGTCCGTGATGGTGAAACCATCTTAGTGCAGAGCGGTGACGGTAGCTTAGATGTGACCGATAAGCTCAATGAATACAGCGAAAACAAGGTTGAAGAGCTCGATTTCCTCGGCGGATACTTGCTTTGTGCTAAGTCGCCAACCTGTGGCATGGAGCGGGTGACTGAGTACAAAATTGGCACTAACAATGGCTCTAAGTCGGGGATTGGTGTGTTCGCCCGCAAGTTGATGGAACGATATCCACTATTGCCTGTGGAAGAAGAAGGCCGCTTGCATGATATGGTGCTGCGGGAGAACTTTTTCACCCGCGTTTATGCCTATCACGATTGGCACCTGATGAAGCATGAAGGGCTGACTAAGCATAAGTTAGTGAAGTTTCATTCCCGCTATAAATATTTATTAATGGCGCACAGTCCTACATGGTATCGCGAGCTTGGTCCGATAGTGGCCAATATTGAGGATCTTGAACAAAGCGCAACCCGCTACTTTGAAGGCTTTATGACGGCCCTCAAAATCAATGCGACCCGTAAAAATCATACCAGTACGCTGCAGCATATTCAGGGCTACTTTAAAAAGCATTTGAGCAAAGAGCAAAAGACAGAACTGTCTGAAGCGATTATGAAATATCGCGAAGGTTTATTGCCTCTGTTAGTGCCTATCACGCTTATCAACCATTATCTGCGGGAATTCCCAACGCCTTACATTGAAGAGCAAGTGTATTTGAATCCTCATCCAGAGGCGTTGAAGCTGCGCTATGCCTACTAGCATGAGTGGTTTTTAGCTTTAAATTTAGTGAGTTATTACTGATATATGAAACAAGATACCCAGTCCATAACCAACGATGAGCCCAATGATGGCGTGTTACTCCCCATTGGTGAAGTGTCGGCCTTAACCGGCGTGAATGCCGTGACCTTAAGGGCATGGCAGCGCCGTTTTGGTTTAGTGATCCCTGCGCGCACGCCCAAGGGACACAGATTATATACGAGTGAAAATATTCAAGAAATCCACGAGATTAATACATGGTTAGCTAAAGGTGTTGCGATCAGTAAGGTTAAACCTTTGTTGATGAGTGCCGCCAAATCCTTGTCTATTGAAATGGTAGAAACTCAAGTTGTCGATCTGTGGGGTGAGCAAATTACTGCGCTGAATGCAGCATTGTTCGACTTCAATCAGCATAAATTGCAGCAGATATTAGACGATGCATTTGGCTTATATCCGTTTCAATTAGTGAAAGAAAAGTTACTGCAACCTTGGCTTAATCAACTCGATGACTTAGTGGATGAGCGGCTCGATGCCGAGTTAATTCTCGCTTGGTTAAAAAGCGAATTACTTAGCCGAGTAGGCGGGCGTTATGCCTTTACCGGACAGGCCGTTGCGGCGCGAATGGCTGTGGTGCAATTAACCCGCGGCGCGGCCACGCCGCCTAATTCTGCCCGTACTAAAAGCCTGTTTTCTTTGATCCTATCGCTCGAGTTAGCGTCGCTTCGAGTATCGGTAATCGACCTTGGGGAGCAGGCTATAGACAGTTTGCCACTGCTGCAGGGCAGGCTTAACGTCGATGCACTTTTGCTGATCCCTGATCCAAATCATTCGGGGTCTGAGCAGACTGAAATGCTCACAGTATTGGCACAAATGAGTTTCCCCTGTCGATTTGTTGGCCCCTTTGTACCGACGTTGATTTCCTTATCGGCTTTCTGGGCGCCTTCGATGACAGACTTGATTGGACAAATACCGTCTCGCTCCGTGGGTAAGGTCAACAGAAGTCACAAAGGCAAAGGGAAAAGTATTGGCGTGAGTCAAAGCGAGCAGGGCAATAGTGGAGAAAACAATGACATCAGTTAACGATTCAATGCCAATAGATTCAATGTCAATAAAAGTGCAGGGCAATAATGCACTGATGTGGTTTCGCCAAGATTTACGCCTTGCCGATAATCAGGCGCTAACCGCTGCTTGCGATTGGGCGCGGGAGAATGGCGTGGCACTTAAGGCCATTTATATCGCTACGCCAACTCAGTGGCAACGCCATGATGTGGCGCCCATTCAGTTAGATTTTATCGAACGTCACATCAATTTGCTTGCCCAAGGACTGGCGAGTTTGGGGATTACATTCGAATTAATTCAGTTAGATGCCTTTGCCGATGTGCCAGAGTTTATCCGTGATTACTGCCAGCGGCAGGGTATTAGCCGCGTGTTTGCCGGCAGTGAGCCTGAGATTAACGAGCAACAGCGTGACCAAGCCTGTATTCAGGCGGGTATTCCTCTGGTGCTAACCGAAGAGCATTGTTTGCTTAAGCCGGGCACAGTGCTGAACTTGTCCGGCGACATGTATAAGGTTTTCACGCCTTTTAGCCGTAAGTGGCGAGAAATTGCCGCCCGTCATGCCATTTTGCCGCTTCCAGTTCCGGCGCCGCTTGGACCTGTGTTGACCGAGCCAAAGCCGCATTTGTTTAACAATGTTACTAAAGTATCGAGTGAACTTTGGGCGGCGGGAGAAGGGCAGGCAAAGCGTATACTTTCAGCATTTATTCAGCAGAAAGTTCAGGATTATAAGCAAGATAGGGATTTCCCCGCCATCGATGGTACCAGTTCAATTTCACCTTATCTGGCCATTGGCGTCGTTAGCCCAAGACAATGCGTTGCCGCGCTGCTGCATGACTTCCCCGAGGTGATTGTCGACGATACTAGCCCAGCTCGTACTTGGTTAAATGAGCTTACCTGGCGTGAGTTTTATCGTCATTTGCTGGTGGCATTTCCTGACTTATCTAAAAATCATAATTTCAATCGACAAGCCGACCATGTGCAGTGGCGAAACAATCCGCAGGAGTTTGCCGCTTGGTGTGAAGGTCGTACAGGCTATCCGATTGTCGATGCGGCAATGCGTCAGCTCAATCAAACGGGTTGGATGCACAACCGTTTGCGTATGGTGGTGGCGAGTTTCCTAACTAAACATCTACTGATTGATTGGCGTTGGGGCGAGCGCTATTTTCGCCAAAAGCTTATCGATGGTGACTTGGCTGCAAATAATGGCGGCTGGCAGTGGTCCGCAGGTTGTGGCTGTGATGCCCAGCCTTATTTTCGCATTTTTAATCCTATGAGCCAGAGTGAAAAGTTTGATCCAGATGGCAGCTTTATCCGTAAGTACTTACCAGAGCTCGCATCTTGGGGAATTAAGCAATTACATCAACCCAGTACAGCGCAGACACCGTCCTTGTTTGAACAGCCGTTATTTAACACTAAAGCGGCTTATCCGAGTGCGATTGTCGAGCATAGTGCAGCAAGAGCAAGGGCGTTAACCGTACTAGGCGTATTGAAAAAGGCCGCGGCCCAATAAATAGGATCAGGAGCAATAACCAGATGACAAACCAAGCGACGACTGAGACTAATACGCTTGTTGATGATTTTATTCAGCTTTATCAAGCCTTGAATAAAGATAACTTGCACCTGTTGGGCCAAGTTTACGACGACAGTATTAGCTTTACCGATCCTATGCATCAAATCACAGGGCTAGAGTCGTTAACTCAGTACTTCGCGAAGTTATATAAGAATGTTAAGCATATTCAGTTTGAGATCAAAGAAGTACAGCAGGATGCGAATCAAGCCGCGCTGTTTTGGCAGATGGAATATAGCCACCCTAAATTGAATAAAGGCGAACTTATCCGTGTTGATGGCATGAGCCAACTTAAATTCAACGACAAGATTTATTTTCACAGGGATTATTTCGACTTAGGGCAAATGTTGTACGAGCATTTGCCTTGCATGGGCGGGCTTATCCGCTTGCTCAAAGACAGGGCGGCAAAATAATGAGCGCTGTTAAACCATTGAAAATTAATACCGTGCTGATTACAGGTGCAAGCTCAGGAATTGGGCTGCAACTGGCGCAGGATTATTTAGCCTTAGGTTGGCACGTCATTGCCTGTGGCCGCTCCCAAGAAAGATTAGATGCGTTAGCCTTGAATGAACTCGTCGGTGCCACGCTGTTAATTTTTGATATATCCCAGCGCGACCAAGTTCAACAAGCTGGCCAAGATTTAGCAGAGCTGTTGGCGAAAACCGATTGTCAGCTCGATTTGGTGGTTTTGAACGCGGGCAGTTGTGAGTATGTAGACGATGCTAAGGCCTTCGATGATATGTTATTCGAGCGCGTCGTCCATACCAATTTAATTGCGATGGGATATTGTCTCGGTGCATTTTTACCTTTAATGCCAAGGGGCTCACGTATTGGCTTAATGAGTTCCAGCGCTATTTATTTACCTTTCCCTCGCGCTGAAGCCTACGGCGCCTCTAAAGCTGGCGTGCAGTATCTCGCCTCGAGTCTCTCGCTTGATCTTGCTAAGAATGACATAGGTGTGAGCTTGATTTGCCCTGGTTTTGTGGCGACGCCACTGACCGCAAAAAATGATTTTTCCATGCCAATGCAAGTGAGTGTGCAAACCGCTTCTAAGGCAATCCGCAATGGGCTTAAAGGTGGCAAGCGCGAGATCCATTTTCCGCGACGCTTTACTTATCTATTGAAATTGATGTCGTTTTTACCTGCCTTTGTGTGGCAAAAAATGATTGCAAACGATACTCAAGCCAAGCCGCTTAAGGACAAGAGTTTATGAAAAATATCGCCATCGTCGGCACCGGCATTTCTGGATTAACCTGCGGCCATCTATTAAGCGAGTCGCACAAGGTCACAGTGTTTGAAGCCAATGACTATATCGGCGGCCACACGGCGACAGTCGATGTGGAGCACCAAGGCCAAACCTACGCCATAGACACAGGTTTTATCGTGTTTAATGACAGAACCTATCCAAGATTTGAGCGTTTATTGGCTCGCCTTAACGTGACCATATTACCGACTGAGATGAGTTTCAGCGTCCATAATGCGCTGACAGGGCTTGAATATAACGGCCACAATTTAGGGAGTTTGTTTGCCCAAAAGCGTAACCTGCTGAATCCGCGCTTTTGGGCCTTTTTAAAAGAAATTCTACGCTTCAATAAAGGCTGTAAGGCACTCTATCAACAGGATATTTACCCTGAAGGCAACTTAGGTGATTATTTAGACAGTGAAAACTTTTCGCGCTTTTTTGCCGAGCACTATATTTTGCCCATGGGCGCGGCAATTTGGTCTTCGAGCATAGAAGATATGCGTGCGTTTTCGTTGAAGTTTTTTATTCGCTTCTTCCAGCACCACGGTTTATTAAATGTCAGTGATAGGCCCCAGTGGTATGTGCTAAAGGGCGGCTCGCGTAGCTATATTCCTGATCTTATTGCGCCCTTTAAAGACAATATTCGCCTTAACTCTCCTGTGACAGGTATTGAACGTCATGGCAATGGGGTGAAGTTGCAGGTCCACGGTGAATGGTTGGAATTCGATGAGGTGATTTTAGCCTGTCATAGCGACCAAGCACTGCGGATGTTAAACGATCCCACGCCAACAGAACGCGCCATTTTAGGCGATCTCAGCTACCAGAATAACGATGTGGTGCTGCACATGGATACGCGTATCCTGCCTAAGCGAAAAGCGGCCTGGGCGAGTTGGAACTATAGGTTAGATGGCAATCTAAAACGCCCTGCGTCAGTAACTTACAACATGAACATACTGCAACAGTTACCAGCCAATGCGCCGACGTTTTGTGTCACTTTGAATCAGTCAGAGTTGATTGATGAGGCGAAAGTGATACGCCGCTTCAATTATGCCCACCCAGTGTTTAACGAAGCCAGCCTTAAGGCGCAGGGCCGCCGTGAGGAAATATCGGGTCAAAATCATACCCATTTTGCTGGAGCCTATTGGCACAATGGTTTCCATGAAGATGGCGTTCGCAGTGCACTGGATGTGTGCGCCCATTTTGGTGTCAGCCTATGACCGATGTAAATGTGACAAGCTTAAATATGACAGAGCTCAATAGCGGCATTTATTACGGCACAGTATCTCACAGTCGTTTTACGCCGATTAAACATAGCTTTAGTTATGCAATGGCGCTGCTGGCGATTGACTTAGATGAAGTCGATAAGATCAGTGCCATGGGGCGAGTTTTTGCCAGTCAGCGCCGCGCTTTACTGAGATTTAATCCGAAAGACTATTTAACGTCTTTTACGACTAAATCCAATAACAGCGGTGAAGTGGCAGTTGCCGATCCGAGCGCCGCGGCACTTAAGAGTCGAGTGCTAGCGCAAGTGGCCGAGTTAGGTGCAGATAAGCTGTGTGACCGAGTTCTGTTTGTGGGTCAGATCCGTCATTTTGGCGTGTATTTCAGCCCAGTAAATTTCTATTTTTGTTATCAAGATCAAACGCCTTTATACATGTTGGCCGAGGTGAGTAACACGCCTTGGGATCAACGCCATTGCTATTTAGTGGATGTAGCCGCGCCCAAACCTTCTGACAAAGTGTTTCATGTTTCCCCCTTTATGACCCTCGATATGCGTTATCTATGGCATGTGGCTGCGCCGAGTGAAGACTTAAATATTGGTATTGAAAACAAGTCGATTCAAGAGAATGGTAAAAAACTGTTTAATGCCAATCTAATGATGAAACGCCAACCAATCACGGCGGCCAATTTACGGACGCTTTTATTTCGCTTTCCTTTTATGACTCTCAAGATCTTCTTCGGGATTTATTGGCAAGCGCTGAAACTCTTTTTCAAACGTGTGCCCTTTGTGCCGCATCCAGCTCAGATGGAGAAATAATATGGAAAATACGGCTTCGCAAACCTCAGTCGCCACAGGGAAACTGCCCGACAGTATTGCGCGTAAAGTCTTGCTTAAGGCGCTGGAAAGCCTGCCCCACGGCTGCTTGACCTTAGTTGAGGGCGATAAGAGCTATCGTTTTGGTGAGAGTCATACCGATTTACATGCCACGCTGGTGGTTAAACACCCCAGTTTTTATCGTCAAATAATGCTTTCAGGCTCCATTGGTGCGGGAGAAGGTTATATTCAAGGCCATTGGACGAGCCCAGATCTCACCAAAGTTGTGCAACTGTTTGCCCGCAATTTAGCCTTGCTCGATAAGATTGAAGCCAAGTTTTCTTGGTTAACGGGCACGATAAACCGCGTGAAGCATGTGCTGAATCGTAACTCGCAGGAGGGCTCGAAGCGCAACATTCTGGCCCACTACGATTTGGGTAATGCCATGTACGAGCAGTTCCTTGACCGTGAAATGTTGTACTCGAGTGCGCTTTATCCCCATGAGGAAGCCAGTTTGCAGGAAGCCCAGCTGTTTAAGCTGATGACTATCTGCGAACGACTCGATTTACAGCCAGGTCAAACCTTACTTGAGATTGGTACTGGCTGGGGCGCACTGGCAATTTATGCGGCCAAGCACTATGGCGTGCACGTGACAACGACGACGATTTCAGATGCGCAATACGCCTATGCCAAAGCGCGCGTTGAAAGCGAAGGCCTGAGCGATAAAGTGACACTGCTGACCGAGGATTATCGCAATCTGACGGGGGAATACGACAGGGTTGTTTCTATCGAAATGATTGAAGCGGTAGGGCATGAATATTTACCGGGTTTCTTTAAAAAGCTGGAGTCACTGTTAAAGCCCCATGGGCGCATGCTGCTTCAGGCGATAACGATTGCCGATCAACGTTACGACAGTTATCGCAAAAGTGTGGATTTTATTCAGCGCTATATTTTCCCCGGTGGCTGTTTACCTTCTGTCAGTCAAATGGTCGGTCACATTGCCAAACAGACGGATATGGTGGTCTGGTCGCTCAATGATATAGGGCTCGATTACGCTAAAACGCTGAGGCATTGGCATGAGAATTTCGATCATGCTGTGGGTGAAATCCAAACCTTAGGTTATGGCGAAGACTTTATCCGCATGTGGAAATTCTACCTAAGTTATTGTGAAGGTGGATTTTTAGAACGCACCACAAGCACAGTGCATTTAGTTGCCGTACGTCCGGGCTATCGCGTTCTAGGCAATAGTCAGCCTAGCCTGGCTGTTCCTGCGACAATCCGGTTAGATTAGCCGTTGAGAGTCGTTCGTTTAGGTGCATCCGTTTAAATGAAATTGTCGCTGTAGTTGTAGCAAGATAAAAGTGAGGCAAAGATGAAGTCAATGTTAGCTAACTCTCGGCATCTGCCTAAACATCAGGGTTTTATACTCTATAACGCCCTGAGTTTTCAGGCTGTGTGGTGGTCGAGTGTGCTTTGGCTTAACTTGTCACTGCTGCTAACTATACCTTTATTATTGCTTCACTTTATCCTGTTGTCCTCGTCGGGTAAGGGCCAATATCGCCAAGTGGATTTACGATTAATGCTCAAGGTTGCCGCCCTAGGGATCGGCATTGACACTGTGCTGTCGGTTTTAGGCCTGTTCGAGTTTGCAGCCTTCCCTTGGTGGCTTGGCTGTTTATGGCTGCACTTTGGCTTGAGTTTGAATCATAGCTTAGCGTTTATGCGACCCTTACCGATGATATTGCAGGCGTTACTCGGAGGAATATTTGGCACGTTAAGCTATGTCGCGGGCGCGCAGTTTAATGCGGTGACTTTGCCCTACGGCAATGTCATTTCTGCTGTGGTGTTATTTTTTGTTTGGCTAGTCTTGCTGCCATTTTTAATCCAACTTGCTAATCCCTATGGATTTAATCGAAGAACTAAGGCTCGCTCTTTTACTGTGTTTGGACGTTAATTATCGAAATCTAGGAATTGAGTCCGGTTAAGTCATTTTTTAGTCAATACCTGTTGTAAGACATCATGCAGTCAAAGGGGATCCTATGTCGTCAGTTCGTAATCGCAGCTCAAATCTTGGTTTTTCATTTTTGAATTCAAGCTGCTTAAGTTTATTGGCGCTCAGTTTATTGACCGCACCTCTAAAAGTATTAGAGGCGAAAACGCCAGATTTTGAAAACATTACTATCGAGCTGAATGATGCCGCCGATGTGACGCAGACTTTTCAGGAAGTAGGGCGCGGAGAAATGGATTGGCTGTGGTTTAGTTTGTATAAGGCGAGACTGATGACGGTAAATGGCCGTTATCAACAGGGGCAATATCCTCTGCTGCTAGATATTGAATATTATCGAGATATAGAGTCTGAAGATCTGTTAGAAGCGACCAAGGATCAATGGCAGCATCTAGCGTTTGCCGAAAATGATATCCAGCGTTGGTTGAGTTTATTAACCGCGACTTGGCCCGATGTGAAGCAGGGCGACCATTTAAGTTTTAAGGTTATGGATGGGCAAACGAGTCAGTTTTTCTTTAATCATCAACCACTAGACATTATCCACGATGCTAATTTTGCTGAGGCATTTTTAGCTATTTGGTTATCGAAAGACACTAGCCGTCCGAGTTTGCGGGCGCAATTACTCGGAGAAAAACCATGCGATTGTTAACACGACTTATCGGTCAAAAGTTATTGTTAGGCCTAATAATGATAGGGCTGCTATCGAGTTGCTCATCGGTGGAAGTGACGGATTATAAAGATACTCATCCTACACTGGTGTTGGAATCATTCTTTAATGGGCCATTAAAAGCGTCTGGAATAGTGCATGATTTTAGTGGCAAAGTGATCCGTAAATTCAATGTCACTATGGAAGCCAGTTGGCAGGGAAACGAGGGCGTCATTAATGAATGGTTTGTTTATGATGATGGCGAAACTCAAACTCGTGTGTGGCGCATTAAAGCGTTAGGGGAAGGGCGATACTCGGGAACTGCAGGTGACATTATCGGCACCGCCGATGGTCAATCCAGTGGTAGCGCGCTACGTTGGAAATACGATATGTTATTACCCGTGGATGGCGATGAATACCAAGTTCATTTCGACGATTGGATGTTCTTAGTGAATGACAATACCATTATAAATCAGAGCGATATTATTAAGTTTGGCATCACAGTCGCCCAGGTGACTTTAGTGATCCAAAAATAACATGAGCCAATTTTTGCCTAGGTTGGCTTAGCTTAGGTTGGCTTAATTTCATTTATCTCAGTTTGTCTTGGATTCACTAGGTCTATTAAGGCTTACATGTTTATTAAGGCTTAAATGTTGATTAAGACTTAACTTGAGTTAAACAGTATAGCTTGGCTAATAATCACCTTTTGTCTGCACTAAAGTATTCAGCTCAAACCAAAGTGGCTGCTAGGCATTTTTTGCCAGCGGCATAAAGTGATGAATATTAGAGTCATGTGGGTGTAACTCATTGTTTATTATTTTAATTATTCCGAGTTTAAGTTGGTATAGATAAATGATTAAAAAACACTTAGTTCTATGGGGTGCCTTGTTGAGTTTGTCGTTAACGGCTTGTTCATCTTTTGACGTTATGTTTGAGGAACAAGCTGAGACAAAAGCCGATCCCCATCAACCTGCCAGCGATCCTATGGTGCAAGATAATGAACGTCGTATTCGAGATGCGAGGGAAGATGGTCGTTTAGAATCCGATTTTTTAAAACCTATGTATCCGGTTAAGTTTAAATAATAAGAGTGCTTTAGGGACTCGCTGCAACCTCAATACTTAACCTTCAACAAGCATTGAGGTTTAAGTATTGAGTTTGCTAGGGGAAAGGCGAAGAACTAGCCTGCTTGACGACTGTTATCTATCGATTTTTTGTCATAATATTCAAACGGAAACAGATTACGTATCCTTTGCTTCACATTGTCACTCACGTTGGCAGAAATATGTAAGCGTACATCTCCAGATTTTTCAGCCCTAACAGTACACGTCAGTTTTTCTGCTTTAGCAATGTGGCGGCATTCCCGCTCGAATCGTTCGGGGATCTTGCCCTTATGCAGAGTCATGCGACCATCTTTAAAATGCATTTCAAAAATAGTCAGACCTTTCTTGCCACCAAATATCAGTTTGTAAACGAGAAATATACCAATAGCGACAAAAATGAGTTTGAAAATATCGGCTGTCATAACGCCTCCTATTTTGTGTTTATAGGTCAAAGATACTCCTGAGTGACTTGTTTTAACAGTGCGCTAACACGCAATTTTGAATTGGCAATAAAATCATTCCCGCCTAGACTTAACTGGTTAAGGAAAAGTAACCCCTCAGTTAAGGAAAACGCCATGTACTTATCAAATGCAGATCGTTGGTCATTATTGTGTAAGAAGCAAATCGATGTTATCGAAAAACTTTCTGCGCAATTCCCCGAGAGAAAAGCACATCTTAGTGAGCTCACTCAAGGGTGGCGCCATGTTCAACATCAAGTTCAAGCCGGTGATAGGCCTATGCCACTCGAGCTAATTAAATAAGCGCGAGCTGCTTGAGCTGATAGTTTGTATAAGAGCCCAAAGTCACTCAATGAGTGGCTTTTTTATGGTGTGAGTATTGATGCGCTGTTTACGCAATTTATCGAGTGGCTTTTTTGTTTGTATGGTGCCGGCACTAAGAGTCGAACTCGGGACCTACTGGTATTATCGAGAGTAAGTCAGTTGCACTTTACTTTGAACTAATTCAAATTTCAGATACAACGAAGCCACTCATTGAGTGGCTTCGTTGTTTATATGGTGCCGGCACCAAGAGTCGAACTCGGGGCCTACTGGAATTATCGAGAGTAAGTTAGTTGCACTTTGCTTTGAACTAACTCAAATATTAGATACAAAAAAACCACTCATTGAGTGGCTTCGTTGTTTATATGGTGCCGGCACCAAGAGTCGAACTCGGGACCTACTGATTACAAGTCAGTTGCTCTACCAACTGAGCTATGCCGGCTAAATTTTGGTGCCCGAACCCGGAATCGAACCAGGGACACGAGGATTTTCAATCCTCTGCTCTACCGACTGAGCTATTCGGGCAACTAACTAAGCGTTAGTTAACTACTTCAAACTAAGTCGTAAAGACCTTGTTCGTTCGAAGTGCGCGTATAATATAGTGCTCGCTTTGGCTGTGCAAGCCCTTTTTAAATGACTGATTAACTATTAAACAGAAATCGAACATTTATTTGATTCTTCCACTTTACTCATATTTTTTCGCTGAAAGTTTCAGCATTTTAGTGACGTTAGTGCTTCCTTTGGATTTATAAGGTTAACTTCAGTGCTCGTTTAATCTGTGTTTTAAGAATGAACATTAGCGCTTAAGGCATGCAATGTATGCGAAGGGGGAGGGAATATCGTCTGATGGCGAAGTTTAGTGAGTGTTAGGTACTTTTATCGACAGCAGATTTTGGTAGATAAGTTTGTCCGCAACTATGATTTTGAACTGGCATGAATTGAACGACCAAAAGTCGAGTTCAAAACCTACCGGTATTATCGAGAGTAAGTCAGTTGCGCTTTGTACTGAACACTTCAAATTTAAGATACAAAAAACAGATACAAAAAAGCCACTCGTTTGAGTGGCTTCGTTGTTTATATGGTGCCGGCACCAAGAGTCGAACTCGGGACCTACTGATTACAAGTCAGTTGCTCTACCAACTGAGCTATGCCGGCTAAATTTTTACTGCAAAATAATGGTGCCCGAACCCGGAATCGAACCAGGGACACGAGGATTTTCAATCCTCTGCTCTACCGACTGAGCTATTCGGGCAACTAAACTAAGTGTTAGTTAACTACTTAGAACTTGTTGGCTGAGCCGTCTCGTTCGAAGTGCGGCTATATTAGCTAGGGAGTTTCACCTCTGCAAGTGCTTTTTCCCAATAAATAACTCGTTCGGCGGTTTAATGTGCATCTTGCTTGTTTTTTATCTCTTATTCAGCAGATTCAGGTCAATTTCATTCGTTGACTGTAGTTTTCAAGTTAGAAGGATACTGATGTTTACTATAGATTTATGCTCATAAATCCTAGTTTCCTGCTTACTTTCTAAAATTTAGAAAGATATGAGCGATTTTTACTGATTTTAGTTTTTAAAATTAGACTTATGATAATGAATATTATTTCATGGATGGCATGAAGAAAACGCGAATACGGAGTCGCAGTATGTTTCGAAATAGTAAGTTGGCTTATGGGATAACCGCAATTGTGACTCATTGGCTGAGTGCGATCGTCGTTATTGGGTTGTTTGCGGTAGGTGTGTGGATGGTGGAGTTAACCTACTACAGCGCGTGGTACAAGACAGCGCCACATCTACATAAGAGCGTCGGGATTTTACTCTTGGCAGTGACGTTATTCCGCCTGTTGTGGCGCTTAGTGAATCCTAAGCCCGTACCAGAGGTGAATCATAAGCCTTGGGAGAGGCTGGCTGCTCATATTGCGCATTTAGCTATTTATGTATTGCTGCTGGTGATCATGTGTGCCGGCATTCTTATTTCAACGGCAGAAGGCCGTGGAATTATGGTGTTTGACTGGTTTGAACTACCAGGATTTGGACCTTTTTTTGAAAACCAAGCTGATATAGCAGGCGATATCCACCAATACGCAGCTTATAGCTTAATCGCACTCGTGGTAATCCACGCTGCAGGTGCGTTAAAGCATCACTTTATCGATAAAGACGCAACTTTACTCAAAATGATTAAATTTAATCGAGGATAATACAATGAAAAAGCAACTGTTAAGCGCACTGATTGGTGCATCTCTATTGGCTCCGATGGCGGCTTCAGCGGCGGACTATGTCATTGACCGTGAAGGAGCACATGCCTCTATTACTTTCAAAGTGAGTCACTTAGGTTATAGCTATGTCGTTGGTCGCTTTAATGATTTTAGCGGTGACTTTAGCTATGACGCGGCTAAACCCACTGCGGCTAAAGTGAATGTGACAGTAAATACACTTAGTGTGGATTCAAACCACGCCGAGCGTGACAAGCATATTCGTAGCGCCGATTTCCTTAACACGAGTAAGTTTGCGCAAGCGACGTTTACCTCAACCACAGTTGAAGATAAAGGTAATGGCGACTTAGTGATTAACGGCAACTTAACCTTAAATGGTGTCACTAAGCCATTAGCGATCAATGCCCATGCAGTGGGCGAAGGTCAAGATCCTTGGGGTGGCTACCGTGCTGGTTTTACTGGCACAACCACGTTTGCGATGAAAGATTTCGGTATCAAAATGGATTTAGGCCCAGCATCAAGCCATGTTGAGTTAGATCTTGTGGTTGAAGGCGTGCGTAAGTAACGCTCAGTTATTCTTCACGAGATGAATAAACAAAAAGCGCCGAAAGGCGCTTTTTTGTGGGCTTTGTCGTTAAGTGAACGACAAGAATTAATCTTGGTCTTTTTCAGGCACAAAACCTTCAATTTCTACTTCTTTACCTTCAAAGAGGAAAGAGGTCATTTGTTCTTCAAGAAACTTACGATCATCAACATTCATCATGTTGAGTTTCTTTTCGTTGATCAGCATGGTTTGCTTTTTTTGCCATAGGCCCCAAGCTTCTTTGCTGATGTTATCAAAAATGCGCTTACCTAAATCACCTGGATACAGTTGAAAGTCTAGGCCGTCGGCTTCTTTATTTAAATATACGCAATTGACTGTACGCGCCATGATTATTCCTTACTGACTGCGGATTGAACGAGTGATCCCAAATTGGCTAGCACGCGCTCGGTGGCGGCGGCGAGTCCCACTTTGGAAGGATGACTTATGTTATACCAGAGAGACTGATTTTGTTCCATGACAGCGCCCACGCTCTCTTTATCGCCATGAGTTTTATCTAAGTTAAGCATCATGGGTTGAATATCTAAATGGAAGTGGCTAAATGTGTGCCTAAAGCCTGTTAACCATTCGAGTGGCTGCGCAGCAAACCCTTGTTCTTCAAGATGGGTTTCAAGGGCAGCTTGGGTGGCAAACTCAGGGAAACACCAAAGCCCTCCCCAAATTCCCGCTGGCGGGCGTTTAGCTAGAAAGACTTGGTTATCTTGCATCAGCACTAACATCCACGCCGCTTTGGTCGGTATGGTTTTTTTAGGCTTTTTGCCGGGGAAATCGGTTTGTCTGCCAATCAGCTGAGCTTTGCAATCAATCGCCACAGGGCAAGCGGCGCAGTTAGGTTTACTACGAGTGCAAATACTGGCGCCGATATCCATCATGGCTTGATTGTATTTCTGAATATCTTGCTGCGGCGTAACGGCATCAGTCAGTTGCCAAAGCTGTTCTTCGACTGTTTTTTGCCCCGGCCAACCTGCGATTGCGCCGTGTCTTGCTAACACGCGTTTGACGTTACCGTCGAGGATCGGGTGATGCTGGCCAAGAGACAGTGACAATACCGCGCCTGCTGTCGAGCGACCAATGCCAGGCAGAGCCAGTACTTGTTCCAAATCCGTTGGAAATAATCCCTGATAATCGTCACGGATCATCTTGGCCGCTTTATGCAGATTACGCGCCCTAGCGTAATACCCAAGGCCAGTCCAATGATGTAACACCTCATCATCTGGCGCGTTAGCAAGTGCTAACACATCGGGGAAACGCGCCATAAATTTAAGGTAATAGGGAATAACAGTCGCAACCTGAGTTTGTTGCAGCATGATTTCAGAAACCCATACGCTATATGGGGTTTTATCTTGCTGCCAAGGGAGGGTTTTACGACCGTGATTGTCGTACCAAGAGACGATACGTGTGGCGAAGGAGGCTGTAGATTTCATCGGCGCAGTGTAGCGGCAGTTATCTTCTTAGACAAGCTCAAAGACAGGTGGATAAGTGCTAAAAAGCCGAAAATCACTGCTAAATTCGCACTCTCAAATAATCTTGGTATACTTTCGCCCCATTAGTGCTTGCACTGTATGTTGAACTTTGGATAATGCCCTTCTTTTATGATGGTGCTGTCCACTAGACGAGGCAAAAATGAGCGAAGTCACTACCGCTGAATTTAATGAAGAAGGCAAGTATCTGCGTAAGATCAGAAGCTTTGTCTTAAGAGAAGGTCGCTTAACTAAAGGCCAAGCCCAAGCTATTGAAAGCCAGTGGCCAACAATGGGCTTAGATTACAGCCCAACGCCATTGGTTCTGAGTGACGTTTTTGGCCGTGAAGCTGATACTGTGCTGGAAATTGGCTTTGGCATGGGCGCCTCTTTAGTGCAAATGGCTAAAGACGCACCAGAGCAAAATTTTATTGGTATTGAAGTGCATAAACCGGGTGTTGGTTCTTGCTTAAGCGATGCCGCCATTGCAGGTGTGACTAATTTACGTGTGTATCATCATGATGCCATGGAAGTATTAGAACATGCGATTGCCGACGGTTCATTAGCCCGAGTGCAATTGTTTTTTCCCGATCCTTGGCATAAGAAACGTCACCATAAACGTCGTATCGTACAAGCTGAATTTGCTGAACTGATCCGCCGCAAGCTAAAAATTGGCGGCGTGTTCCATATGGCAACCGATTGGGAAGAATACAGCGAGCACATGTTGGAAGTGATGCAAGCGGCTCCTGGTTATCAAAACCAGTCGAGTGACGGCACTGTGGTGCCACGTCCTGATCATCGCCCACTGACAAAGTTTGAAGCCCGCGGCCATAGATTGGGTCACGGTGTATGGGATCTGATGTTTGAGCGTATCGCTTAATCTAGATATTTCAATTGATTAATTAGTTTTTTAACACAACGGGGAAAGTCACTATGGCAACTAATCGTAGCCGTCGTTTACGTAAGAAAATGCGCGTTGATGAATTTCAAGAGTTAGGTTTTGATATGGCTTGGACTTTTGATGCATCAGTATCTGAAGCCGATATCGATGCAACTGTAGATAAATTCATCGATGAAGTGATCGAAACCCGTAAGTTAGGTTTCCATGGCGGCGGTCACATCGAATGGGAAGGCATTATCGCAACCCAAACGATCGGCAAATGTACCGAAGAAGATATTGCTGCAGTTAAGGCATTCTGGGCGAACCAAAAAGTTTCTCAGGTTGAAGTTAGCGAACTGTACGACATTTGGTGGGGTTAATGCCCGAGTTGGCATTACTTGAGGAAGTGGTCGAGAAAGTTCGACCCTTGCTCGGCCAAGGAAAGGTTGCAGATTACATCCCCGCACTGGCCAGCGTTGATGCTGGCAAAATAGGCATTGCCGTTACAACTGTTGATGGTGAAACTTTAGGTGCGGGCGATTACCTTGAGCCGTTTTCGATTCAAAGTATCTCCAAAGTTTTCAGCTTAACCTTAGCGTTAACTTTATATGAAGAAGCCGAAATTTGGAGCCGAGTTGGCAAAGAACCTTCGGGCCATTCATTCAACTCTTTAGTACAAGTCGAGTTAGAACGCGGCAAGCCGCGCAACCCATTTATCAATGCTGGCGCGTTAGTGATTGCTGACTTATTGCAGAGTCGTTTAGGTGCACCTAAACACAGAATGCTCGAGTTAGTCAGGCAACTAAGCCAAAACGATAAAGTGAGTTTCGACAAACAAGTGGCCGACTCAGAATATCAGCACAGTGCGCGCAATGCGGCGATTGCTTATTTGATGAAGTCCTTTGGTAATTTTCAAGGCGATGTCGATACTGTGCTGCGCACGTATTTTCATTATTGCGCTTTAAAGATGAATTGTGCAGACTTGTCTAAGGCCATGTTGTACTTGGCTAATCGCGGCAAAAGCATAACGGGGACTGAGCTTATCTCTCAGGTGCAAACTCGGCAGCTTAATGCCCTGTTGGCGACCTCGGGCCTATACGATGGAGCGGGTGAGTTTGCCTATCGTGTTGGTATGCCAGGTAAAAGTGGCGTCGGTGGTGGCATCATTGCCGTTATTCCCGGGGAACTGTCGATTTGTGTTTGGTCGCCAGAACTCGATGGCAATGGCAATTCACTTGCTGGCACTGCCATGCTTGAGCATTTAAGTCAGCGTCTTGGCCGATCTATTTTCTAGCTTTACCTCTCGTTTTTATTAGCACTATCAGACTAAAAGTTAGCGAATTTCGCTAATGACCTTTTAGTGCTAACTTTCCTAAATTCAACATAATCATATTGTTATAAAGTTGGCACGTCTCCTGCTATAAGCTATTCAGTAGTTAGGTTTATCGAATTATTCAGATTAAAGGACGAACAACATGAAATTAAATAAGCTATTAACTGGATTTGCTTTATCCGGCGTGATTTTAGGGACATCTAGCCTACAGTTGGCGCAAGCGCAAACTGAACCTAAAGTCGATGAGCGCTGTGAAGTCTCTTTAAATTATGACGTTATGGTTGAGCCTAAAAAATTAGTCATGAGCGAGAAGGGCACAGAAAAGTATCGCATCGAAGTCGATAAGTTATTTGTTGAAGGCAAACAAGTAAACTTAACCGATAAGCAAAGAAAGCTAGTGACTCAATACGCCGATGAAGTGTCGACGCAAGTGCCTGAAGTGATTGAAGTTGTGAACGAGGCCGTCGCATTAGCGTCCCAAGCGGTGAGCATGGCGTTAACCCCTTTAATGGGCGATGCGGCCGGTGCTAAATTCGATGAAATGATGGCAGGTGTCCAAAAGCGCGTTGATTCAGTGGCCTACCGTCATGGCGATAGCTTCTATCTCGGTGCAACGGAAGACTCGATGCAGAACACCTTTAATGACGAATTCGAGCAGGAAATGGAGCAAATTGTTCAGAACTCAGTCGGTACTATTATGATGACTATAGGTGGCCAAATCATGTCGGGTGACGGTGATAGTTTTGAAGCCAAGATGGATGCCTTCTCCAAAAAAATGGACAACTTAGGACAAGATATTGAGCAACAAATTGAGAGTCAATCTAAGGGACTGGAAGCTAAAGCTGACCGTTTGTGCGACCGATTTGAAAATCTGTTAGTGCTTGAAAATCAATTACGCCAAGAGGTACCAGAACTCGCGCCTTATGCTTTGACACAAAACTCAACCAAGGAGCTGCGTGAATAGTTCTTATTAATCGTCCTTGCTGATAGTTTTTGTGAATAGCCCTGAGTTTTAACTGCAATAACTTCTATCTCCTTGTGCATGAGTCAAATTTGAATGCTATGCCCCTAGTTAATTTATCGCCTAGGGGCTTTTTTATTGGCTAATTCTTAGTAGCGAAAGCTATAGGGATTAAGTCGATGTGGCGTCTAGGCTTGGCTTGCAGCGATTTAGTTCGGAATGTTACAGTCTAGAGACGAATATTTGGTATACTCTTAAAATATAATTAAAAGCTGGCATATCAGTCAGATATAACACCCTACTTTAGTGGACTTTTTCGGTCTAAATCTCTGCGTTATATCACTTTAATGCGAGATATCAATGCTATGGTTATTTTAAAGCGATGATTACGCTAACCACTGCTACTCACCGAAAGTTAATATCATTGTCGTAAACAGCTTAAGGCGACTTCCATGTTAGAACTGTTAGAACCTATTGCGATTTTTACTCATGTGGCCAGAGCTGGTAGTTTTAGTGCCGCCGCAAGAAGGCTTGGGATCTCTAAGTCTAAGGTCAGTACACAAGTCGCCGATCTTGAACATAGACTTGGTGTTCAATTAATCCAACGTACCACCCGTAGCTTAAGCCTGACTGAAGCAGGGCATTTGCTGTATCTGCAAGGTGAAGAATTGCTGCGTGACGCTGAACAAGCGATAGCCAGCGTGCATAACTTAAATGATGCGACTCGCGGTGTGCTCAAGGTGGGGATTTCCCAGTCCTTTGGGGTGATGCATATCATTCCTGCGCTGCCATCCTTTATGGCAAAACATCCTGAGCTTGAGCTACAAGTGAGCTTACTGGACCATAAAGTAGATGTAGTGAGTGAAGGCTTAGACTTACTGTTAACTATGTCGGAGCAATTACCGCTTGGGATGGTTGCTAGACCTCTGATGAAGTGCCAATTCCTGTTAGTTGCTTCTCCAGGCTACATTGCTCAACATGGCGAACCAACTCGACCTGAGCAGTTAGTTGACCACAATTGTTTGGTCTATCAAGGCGAGTGGCACGAGCACAGCATGTGGCAATTTAAGAAGGGTGATGATTACTGTGAAATTGGCGTATCGGGCAATTTCAGGGTGGATAACGCACCCGCATTAAAATCCGCCGCAATCAGTGGTCTTGGGGTTGTGTATCTTGCAAGTTATCTGATGGAAGATGAAATTGCCAAGGGGACATTAGTGCCTTTACTGAAGGATTGGCAATTGACCCACCATCTGCCATTGCAGGCGGTTTATCCCCGTCGTAAGCACTTAGCACCTAAGGTCAGTTCTTTTATCGAATTCATCAAAGATCACATAGGAACGCCGCCGTATTGGGATGCGCCCTATGTCGAATTATTCAGTAAACGTCAGTAAAATAGGAAACATTGTTCTCAAAACCAGTTCTATGTGATTTCAAATTAACCAAGCACTTTTATGGCTATTTAAAATCAATGCTTTAGATTGAGTTGATGAGTACATTTGCGGATGATTTTTTAGGGTGTTCTAAAGCACTTTTTTATAACATCCTTGAACTTTGTTCTTAATTGAATACAATGGTAACAGTTGATTCGGAATGACCTGAGTCCTATACGTTTATTGGAAATGACCCCTTTCAATTTTTGTGTACAGGTCGGCATTAATGCAGTTTTGGATCACAGCCAACAGAAGTTTGAGAACTAAAACAATGTTGGCTCTTTAAACCATCATCCTAGTTTTTGGTTTACCTCAGCCTTATCGCTGAGGTAATTTTTTATTGATGGTTTGTGCAGCCTTAGGCAAGCGTTTTGTCTCCCTGTACCCTAAAGTCGCAACTGTGTGTTAAGTGATGTGAAGGCGAGTGCTAAAGCATAAATTAATACAACAAATATAGTGACCCACAGTGAGAAGGGTTCTGTTATCTAACGGGATAATGGTACCAATAAAAAAGCCACTTTCGAGTGGCTTTTTTATTGGGGGTAGCTAAGGCATTCACCTATGTCGCTTTAGTCGCGAAGCAAGTTAACCGTGCTTCACGACTAAGCGCTTAGGTATTAAAGCATTAAAGCATTAAAGCATTAGTGCATTAGGCCTTCTTCTTGCTGGCTATCCAGAGATCGACTTGTTGCTCTAGCACATCCAGTGGCAATGCGCCGTTAGCAAGTACTAGCGTATGGAAGTCGCGGATATCAAATTGACTGCCAAGCTGTTGCTCTGCTTTATGTCTGAGTTCCAGCAGCTTAATCATGCCCACTTTATAGGCTGTCGCTTGCGATGGCATAACGATATGGCGTTCAACCATTTTCACCGCATCTGATTTAGCATTGGGCGTATTATCCACGTAATAGGCAATGCCTTGCTCGCGGGTCCACTTTTTAGCGTGGATACCAGTATCAACGACTAAGCGACATGCACGCCATAGCTCCATTGCTAGACGACCAAAGTCAGAATAGGGATCGGCGTAGAGTCCCATTTCTTTCGGGAAAGATTCGCTATATAAACCCCAGCCCTCGATATACGCGGTATAGCCACCAAACTTGCGGAACTTAGGAATATTTTGCAGCTCTTGGGAAATGGCTATCTGCATATGATGACCCGGAATACCTTCGTGGTAGGCCAGTGCTTCCATTTGGTATTTCGGCATGGCTTTCATGTCATATAGGTTTGCATAGTAGCTACCGGGACGCGAGCCATCCGGCGCAGGTTGCTCATAGAAGGCTTTGCCCGCGGATTTTTCTCTAAAGGCTTCAACCTGTTTCACTATCATGGCAGCCTTAGGTTTTACTTTGAACACTTCATCCAAGCGCGATTTCATATTGTCGATGAGCTTAGTCGCCTCAGCTAAATAGGCGGCTTTGCCTTCGGCAGTATTGGGGTAGTAGAACTGGGGATTATCACGCATGAAGCTAAAGAATTGCTGTAAATCGCCTTTAAAATTGACCTTCTTCATAATGGCGCGCATTTCATTATGAATACGTTCCACCTCAGAAAGGCCTAAGTCATGGATTTGATCGGCGGTCATATTTGTGGTGGTAGTGCGGGCCAAAGCATTATTGTAAAAGGCCGCGCCATTAGGGAGTTTCCACGCACCATCGCGGTCGTCAGCTCTGGTTGCTAAGGTTTTGATGTAACTGATGAGCTTGTTATAGGCGGGCTCGACTTGAGTTACTAGTGCATGCTCAGCCTGTTTAAGCAGTGCTTGCTTTTCCGTTTCTTTAATCGCTAATGCGTTCACTTTACGGCGAAAATCTGCGAGTAGCGCGCTGTCGTCGCCCTTATCAAAAGGCGCACCTTTGATGATGTTTTGGCTGTCTGAAATGACATAAGCGAATACGAACTTAGGCGCGATAATGCCTTTATCTGCGCGAACGTCTAATACTGTCTGTAATTGACTTAAGCGTTTTGGCACGCCATTTAAGCGGCTGATATAGGCCTTGGCATCGCTGACATCTGTGATTTGATGTTGGTTAATCAAGAAGGAGGCGATCATAGAGTGGCCGCCATACATTTGATTTACAGGGTAATTATGGTAGCGCCATTGGTCATCTTCGATGTCATTTTGCAGATTTTGTTTGAGTAAGGTGAGGCTGAGGTTTGTTTGTGGATCGAGTTTGGCCGCATCAATCAGATTGACCTGCGCCAGTTGTTTTTTCGTGCGCGCTAGGGCTTTATCATCGGCGGCATCACCCAGTTCATCCCATTTATCATAGTCTTGCTTGATCCCCATATAGGTTTGCGAAATGGGGCTCGCCATGATGTTTTCCATGAAGAGGGTTTCGAACAACGCATTGGCTTTGTCTGACTCGGTTTGCACCACTGCATTCATAGGTTCGCTTGCACTGTGTAAGGCTGGCGAAGTTGATGCTGCATATGCGGGAATGGTCAGCAGAGCTGAAAGGGTCAGTGCGACTAAGCTGATTTTAGTTTTTATTGGCATGATCAGGCTTCCTAAATTGAGTTGCATCAATTCTAAAGAAGCTGGACAAGAATGTATGGATATTAATGTTAGAAAATGTGTTAGCAGTAATAGTATTAAACTGCACTATTGACCACTAACACATTATTTATATAGCTATTTTAACGGCAGGCTTAGCAGAATTGTGTCAGTAAATCATTAACAAACATGTGACCTTTACTGGTTAATTGCCAATGTTCAGCGGATTCTGTGAGTAAACCGCGTTGTTTGGCCTTTTCCATTCCTTCGGTCAATGTGTCTCTGTGCTGTCCGGTACGCAGTTCAAATTCTTGCTTAGGGATAGGTGTCATCAGGCGCAGGCGATTCATTAAATATTCAAGCGCGCGATCTTCCTCTGCTACATCAATCGATTCGAAGGTGTAGTTGCTGGCACTCAGATATCCCTTGGGATGTTTAATTTTTACCGTGCGTATAATGCGGTTTTCTTCTGGCAGCGTCACTTTACCGTGGGCGCCACAGCCTATGCCTAGATAATCACCAAACTGCCAGTAGTTGAGATTGTGCCTACATTGGTAACCGGGTTTCGCATAAGCGGATATTTCGTATTGCTCATACCCTAATGCTGCCAGCTTTTGTTGACCTTGCTCATAGATATGCCAGAGCGCTTCGTCATCGGGCAACTGCGGCGGTTTTGAGTGGAATAGGGTGTTGGGCTCAATTGTTAACTGATACCAAGACAGGTGGGGCGGATTGAGCGCCGCTGCCGTGTCGATATCGGCCATCGCTTCAGCAAAACTTTGGTTGGGTAATCCATGCATTAAATCGAGGTTAAAACTCAAGTATCCCGCTTGGCTGGCTTTTTGAGCGGCGACTTGTGCCTCATTTTGATCGTGAATACGTCCAAGTAAGTTGAGCTTATCCTTAGAAAAACTCTGCACACCGATAGATAAACGGGTGACACCAGCTGCGCGATAGGCACTAAAATCATCGTGTTCCAAGGTGCCTGGGTTGGCTTCCATGGTGATTTCGATATTGTCACTAAAGGGGATTAGCGAATTGGCACCATCGAGTATGCGTTTGATTTGCAAAGCATCGAATAAGGATGGTGTGCCGCCACCGATAAAGATGGTATGAATTTGCCGCCCTTGGACGAGATGTAAATCTTGGCGTAAGTCTTCCAATAGCGCATCAACATAGGCCTCCTGTGGCAGCTCACCATTTTGGCCATGGGAGTTAAAGTCGCAGTAAGGACACTTTTGTACGCACCAAGGAATATGGATATACAGACTGAGTGGCGGCAGTTCGAGCTTCATCGCAGTAGTCATGGCTGTTGACGACATTATTGTGCATTCCCGCCAGTTAACACGCCTTGGGCTTGCATGGCAGCGATGAGTTGCACTAGGGCTTTACCACGATGGCTTAAGGCATTTTTCTCGTTGCTGCTCAGCTGTGCCGCGCTACATTGATAATTTTCAGGGATAAAAATCGGATCGTAACCATGGCCATTGTCGCCACGTTGGTTAAAGTCGATTTGGCCTTCCCATGCGGCTTGGCAAATAATTGGGGTTGGATCTTTGGCGTGGCGCATATATACCAGCACGCATTGGAATCTCGCACTGCGAGGTGCTGGCTGGTCTTTTAATGTCTCAAGTAGTTTCAATACGTTGTCTTGATCTTTGGCATTCTCGCCCGCGTAACGCGCTGAATAAATGCCGGGAGCGCCTTGGAGTAAATCCACTTCTAAACCTGAATCATCGGCAATGGCCGCAAGTCCGGTGATTTCGGCTGCATGCCTGGCTTTGATAATGGCATTTTCGACAAAAGTGGTGCCCGTTTCGGCCACTTCGCTGACATTAAATTGGCTCTGCGGTAGTACAGTGACACCGTAGCTGGCGAGCATTTGATCGAATTCGGCGAGTTTGCCTTTGTTGCCACTGGCGAGGACGATTTGTTGCATGGAACACCTATATCATTGGGGCGACTTATACTGCGGCAATGATACCCAAGCTGAGGGCTAAAGGACAGGAAAAGGGCGGGACGGTACTGACTTGTACCGTCCCAAGTGGGCTTATGTCTTGCGGTAATCTCAGCTTGGCTTATTCGACGTAGAATTTTTGCTTGAACTGCAAGTTGGTATTTAATTGATTACCATGCTTGATCGCGATATTGAAGTTGATCTCCTGATCATCGCGGTAAGGAACTTCGGCAATATAATAAATCGCATCACCTTCGCGGATCTCTTTGAAGGTTAAGTTGATTCGAGCATCTAATAAGTTATTGGCGACACCAGTAATTTCAACTGGTACTGCGGGTTTATTCGCTTCGCTGATATCTAATACGGCAATATTGATAATGCCTGTATAGCTACTGCGTTGAATGCCATAGGATTTAGCTATGCTAGGCGTTAAAAATGTACTGCCAAGTGCCATGTAGTGAATGTCAAAATTGCCGACAGTTTCTTTTTGCTCGGCATTTGCAACACCGCAAAGGCTGGCCGTGAGGGCTAATACAGCGAGAAGATTACGGAACATGATGGGATACCTCATATTAGGGAATGTTGGATTATAGGGCCGCTGTGATTATTGTTTATGTTTATCTGTTTATCGATAAATTAACCGCATTCAACGAAATTTTTTGGTTTTCAGCCTTTCAATAGCATTAGCTCAGCTAGTTTGTCCCATCAGCTCAGTAATGACGCTTGGGATGATCTTAGGGTCAATCACGCGGATTTGCTTATGCCGACCAAGTTCACCTTTCATTATATGAATGTCGCTCTTTGGCACTTTAAAGGTCTTTGCTAAGTACTTACTTAAATGGGCATTGGCCTTGCCATCAATAGGCGGCGCAGTGATGGCTACTTTTAGCTCATCACCGTGCAGTCCTACAATTTGATCTCGGCTGGCCTTAGGCTGAATGTAGAGATTAAGCAGCAAGTCACCTTGCTGCAAAGTCACTGCACTCATTAGATCACAGCCCAATAAGGGATATATTGGGCAAGTAACATATTGAGGAAATTCATACCAATAATCACCAACATCACAGATAAATCTAAACCACCAATTGGCGGTATGATACGGCGGATTGGCGCTAATACGGGTTCAGTTAACTGGCCCATGACCATAACTATTGGGTTATAGCCTTGGTTAAACCAGCTCAATATTGCGCGTATCAATAGCATCCAAAACAGCAATACCCCTGCTTTTTTGATCACAGATACGACGGCAAACATCAAAAACAGCAGTATGTCTATGCCACCGCCCGCGATAAGGCTGATCAGTAGTACTTTGACCATCACGACCAGCAACGCGAGGACGAATGATGCGGTATCAAACCGTCCTAAGGAAGGCAGAATACGGCGCATTGGCGCGATGAGCGGGTGAGTCGCTTTGACAATAAATTGGCTAAAAGGATTATAAAAATCCGCCCTTGCCAGTTGCAGCCAAATCCGCAAAATCACCACCATCAAATATAAGTCGAATAGTGTGGTGATTAAAAAGGTAAATGCATTCATCGAGATTTCTACCTATTAAAGTCCGATATAAAAACACGTTAGTGGAAATTAAAATGTCTTAGCCATTTCTTCTGCACGTTTAATGCAGTTTTCCATGGCTTTTTTTACTAAACCACGCATATCCGCAGCTTCAAATGTCGCCAGCGCCTGTGCTGTGGTACCGCCCTTTGAGGTGACATTCTCCCTTAGATTACCTAAGGTCAGTTGTGGATTTTGCTTTGCCATCATAGCAGCGCCGAGCGCTGCTTGCTGCACTAAAGTTCTGGCTTTGTCTTCATCCATTCCCATTTCTTTGCCTGCATCTATCATAGACTCCATTAGCAAAAAGAAATAAGCCGGTGAACTGCCCGATAGTGCAATCACTTGATCTAATTCTGACTCTTCATTAACCCACACAATTTCGCCGCCGCTAGACATCAAACGATCGCAAATGGCTTTTTGCTCGGTAGAAATAGCCTGAGGCGCATAGAGGCCTGTCATACCCACACTAATCTGCATCGGTGTATTGGGCATAGCGCGAATAAGCTTAATATCTTGCGCCAGATAATCGGTATAACGCTTTGCTTTAATGCCTGCAGCGATAGTGATGACTAACTTTTGCGACATATCGACAGTTTGTAATGCTTCACACACTTGCTGCATTAATTGCGGTTTTACCGACAGCACTATGACATCGGCAGCTTGCGCTGCGGCTAAATTATCTTGAGAAACCAAAATCCCTAAATCGGCTTTTAGTGCGTCGAGTTTACCTTGGCTAGGATTGGTCGCTTGGATGAGTTGAGCAGGATAGCCGCTATGAACTAGGCCACTGATGATGCTGCGCGTCATGTTGCCAGCACCGATAAAGCAGATTTTCTGTTGATCCATTTGATTCTCTTCAGTGTGTTAACCGTTAATTTGTAACAGACTCACCTTAAATCAAGATGATAAAACGGTTAGTCATTTGAATGTCAGAGCCAGATTAGTTGACTCTCGCTAATTGAACTTAAATGTCGTGATCTTTAATACAGTATTTGGGCATAAAGCGCTAAAAACAAGGTCAAGCCCACACACTGACCTCGAACTTCATGCCTCGAGTGAGTTTACGCAGCGTAATTTCGCTCACCAAAAATGGCACTGCCAATGCGCACCATAGTTGAACCGCAGCTAATCGCTGCATCTAGGTCATTACTCATCCCCATGGAAAGCGTGTCTACACTAGGGTAATGCGATTTAAGTTCTTGAAATAGATTGTTTAACATAGAAAACTCTTTAAGCTGTAACTCAGTATCTGCGGTAGCCGTTGGGATTGCCATTAGGCCTCTCAGTGCGAGATTAGGCAGCTGAGCGATTAGCTCGGCCAGTGGCAGCATTTGCGCCGCATCTATGCCAGATTTTGTGTCTTCAGCACTGATATTAATTTGAATGCAGATGTTTAATGGCGCTAATTCAGTTGGACGTTGTTCATTGAGACGTTGGGCAATTTTGTCGCGCGAGACAGTGTGCATCCAATCGAAATGCTGGGCGACTATGCTGGTTTTGTTGGATTGGAGTGGCCCGATAAAGTGCCATTCAATGTCCGGAAAATCCCCCTTTAGTGCGGTAATTTTCTCCGCGCCTTCTTGGACATAGTTTTCGCCAAAGCAACGCTGACCCGCTTGATAGGCTGCTATAATGTCTTCAATAGGTTTGGTCTTGCTGACGGCAAGTAAGCGAATACTGCTAGGTTGGCGTGCACATTTTTGCGCCGCTTGTGCGATCCTGCGCTGGGCGATTGCGAGTCTGTCTGCTATTGTTGTCATGATGTAATTATCTAGTTGCAAGGATATCCCAAACGATGGAAATCACTGAGTTATTGGCATTTAGTGTAAAACACAAAGCCTCGGATCTACACCTTTCTGCAGGGATATCTCCCATGATCCGTGTCGACGGTGAAGTGAGAAAAATTAACCTGCCCGCGCTCGATCACCAAGGCGTACACAGCCTAGTGTACGACATAATGAATGATAAGCAGCGCAAGGACTACGAAGAACATTTAGAAATCGATTTCTCGTTCGAAGTCCCTAATCTTGCACGTTTTCGTGTTAACGCATTCAATCAATCCCGTGGTGCTGCGGCCGTATTTCGTACCATTCCTAGCGACATCTTGTCACTTGAGCAATTAGGTGCGCCGGAGATTTTTAAAAAAATCGCCAGTTTCCCTCGGGGATTAGTCCTAGTGACTGGGCCAACAGGTTCAGGTAAGAGTACCACACTTGCCGCTATGGTGGATTACGTTAACGAAAATCGACACGATCACATCTTAACCATTGAAGATCCTATCGAATTCGTTCACCAAAATAAGCAATGTTTGATTAACCAGCGTGAAGTTCACCGCCATACCCACAGCTTTAATGCGGCGCTTAGAAGCGCACTACGTGAAGATCCGGACGTGATTTTAGTCGGTGAGATGCGTGACCTTGAAACCATTCGTTTGGCGATGACCGCCGCAGAAACGGGCCACTTAGTGTTTGGTACCTTGCATACCACCTCCGCCGCGAAAACCATTGACCGTGTGGTCGACGTATTCCCCGCCGGTGAAAAAGACATGGTGCGCACTATGTTGTCGGAATCGCTACAAGCGGTTATTTCGCAAACCCTGATTAAAAAGGTAGGCGGAGGCCGTGTCGCCGCCCATGAAATCATGATGGGCACTCCCGCTATTCGTAACCTTATTCGTGAAGACAAAGTGGCGCAGATGTATTCGGCGATTCAAACCGGTATGGCCCACGGAATGCAGACCTTAGAGCAATGTTTACAGAATTTAGTCAATCGCGGTCTTATCACCCGTGAAGATGCAATGGCGAAGAGTTCGAATAAACAAGCGACATTTTAAGGATTTATGATGGATGTTCTTCCGTTTTTAAAAGTGATCGTTGAGCGCAAAGCCTCCGACTTGTTTATCACAGCAGGCTTTCCGCCAAGTGCCAAGATTGACGGTGAATTGCGTCCCTTGGCCGAAAGTGCCTTTACTCCGGTACAATCACTGGATTTTGTTGAATCCTTAATGACCGAAGCGCAGAAACAAGAGTTTCATTCAACTCGTGAGTGTAACTTTGCTTTTGCTGCAAAGGATTTAGGTCGTTTTCGGGTGAGCGCCTTTTGGCAGCGTGAATCGCCAGGCTGTGTGATGCGTCGTATCGAAACTAAAATCCCTGACGTCGATGATTTAAAACTGCCACCCATTCTGAAAGATCTGGTGATGAGTAAACGTGGTCTCATTATTATGGTGGGCGGAACGGGTACAGGTAAGTCAACATCTCTGGCGGCCTTGGTGGGATATCGTAATGGTCATGCTCGTGGTCATATTCTCACGATTGAAGATCCAGTCGAATTTGTTCACGACCACAGAAAAAGCATTATCACCCAGCGTGAAGTGGGCATAGATACTGAGTCTTTCGATGCGGCGCTAAAAAGCTCCCTTCGCCAAGCACCCGATGTGATCTTGATTGGTGAAATTCGTACCCAAGAGACGATGGAGTTCGCCCTGTCGTTTGCAGAAACAGGCCACCTCTGTATGGCAACCTTGCATGCCAACAACGCCAACCAAGCATTAGACCGCATTATGCACCTCGTGCCTGAGAGTAAACATCAGCAATTGTTGTTCGATTTGTCATTGAATTTGCGCGGTATTGTGGCTCAGCAATTGATCCCAAAAGTCGATGGCACAGGGCGCCGCGCCGCGATTGAAGTCTTGATTAACACCCCAAGGGTGGCAAGTTTAATTGCGAAAAACGAGCTGCACTTGCTCAAAGAAACCATGGCCAAATCCAACGAGCAGGGCATGCAGACGTTCGATCAGGCCTTGCTCAAACTTTATATTGATGGCGAGATTAGTTACGCCGATGCGCTGCATCATGCTGATTCGCCTAACGATTTACGTTTGATGATTAAGTTGCAGAATAAAGAATCCACGGGCTCAGGCTTTATGGAAGGTGTCACCTTAGACATGGACTAACGCGAGAGTCAGGTTCTAGGTTAAGCAGCTCTTTATGGGCTGCTTTTTGTTGGTGTCGTTAGATTTTCGTTCAGCTCAATCGGTTTTACTTCATCGCTATGCGGTCGTTAACCATAGCTTTTATTTTTTAATTCAATATGATCTTTACCTAGTACGTTTGCGTAATGTACCGGTAAAGGAGAAAGCAATGAAAAAATTACCTATGATATTCGCTATGACAGCGAGCTTGATGAGTGTTGGCGCTATGGCGGCCACTTGTCCCGAGTATTTGAACCTTGAAGTACGAAAATTACATTCTGATGAGACAGTTAATCTGTGTGAATTGACTCAGGGAAAGCCAGTGTTGATTGTTAACACTGCGAGTAACTGTGGTTATACCCCGCAGTTTAAAGCGCTCGAAGCATTGCATGAAAACTATAAAGACAAAGGCTTAGTGGTTATTGGTTTCCCATCAGATGATTTTTTCCAAGAAGAAAATGATGAGAAAGACACGGCTAAGGTGTGTTACATCAATTACGGTGTCACTTTCACTATGCTGTCGACTTCAGCTGTGCGTGGCAGTGACGCCAATAGCGTATTTAAATACTTAGCCGAAAAAACCGGTGCGCCTAAGTGGAATTTTTATAAGTATGTCGTTAGCGGCGATGGCGCGGTTGTGCAACAGTTCAATTCTAAAGTGAAGCCAGATAGCGAAGAGCTTAAGCAAGCAATAGAATCTGTACTTTAATTTTATAAGTATTTATTAATTAAGAGGCTGTTTTGGCTAAATTTTCAGGCTTATCCAAAGAAGTTGGACACGGACAGCGCGGCAAAGTGGGCGTGCTGTTATTAAATTTAGGCACGCCAGATGCACCCACAGCATCGGCTGTTAGGCGTTATCTTGCTGAGTTCTTAGCAGATCCCCGCGTAGTCGAAATCCCTAAATTAGTGTGGATGATGATTTTACACGGGATCATTTTGCGGGTACGCCCTGCAAAATCGGCGGCGTTATACCAGAAGGTATGGACAGCGGCCGGCTCACCGTTAATGGACATTAGTTTGCGTCAAACGGCGAAGTTAGCGGATAAACTTAACGCCGATAACCATGATGTTTCTGTCCATTTAGCAATGCGTTATGGCAGTCCATCGGTTGCCAGTACCTTGCAAACTATGCATCAAAATGGCATTGATAAAATCGTGGTGTTACCTCTGTATCCCCAATATGCGGCGCCAACTACGGGTTCTGCTTTTGATGCTATTGCGGCAGAGTTGTCTAAATGGCGCTATATTCCATCGTTGCATTTTATTAATACTTATCATGATAATGCTGATTTTATTAATGCTTTAGCCAGTTCGATCACGGCTGATTTTGAAGCCCATGGTAAACCGCAAAAATTGGTGTTGTCTTACCATGGTATGCCTGAGCGTAATTTGCATTTAGGCGATCCGTATTATTGCTTCTGCATGAAAACGACTCGACTGGTTACCGAAAAGCTTGGGTTAGGCAAAGATGAGTTTGTAATGACATTCCAATCGCGTTTTGGTAAAGCTAAATGGCTACAACCTTATACCGATGCGACTTTGAAAGCGTTGCCGCAACAAGGCGTGCGCGATATTGCTATCGTTTGCCCGGCTTTTAGCGCCGATTGTTTAGAAACGCTGGAAGAAATTGTTGGTGAGAATGGTCATCTCTTTGCCGAGGCGGGTGGTGAGAAGTTCCGTTACATTGCTGCACTAAACGATGATGATGCGCACATTACTATGATGGCCAACTTAGTGAAGCCACATTTTTGATCCGGTAATTTATCGGGTTAAACATAAAACTGAAAAGGATAAGGCAACTTATCCTTTTCTTTATATATGGTTTTTTATTGTAGCATTACTTGCTGAAGTTATTTTCGAAGTAGCTTTCAATAATCAGTACGGCAGACACAGCATCGACTTGGCCTTTGGTGAGCGCCTTGAATCCGCCTAACTCGAATAATCTTGCCTTAGCATCGGTAGTGGTTAATCGCTCATCTTGAGTGGCTATTTTGACTTTGAACTTAGCATTGATACGGTTCGCAAATTTACGCGCCCTGTGGGTCATATCTTGCTCAGTGCCATCCATGTTTAAGGGCAGACCAACAACCACTAGGTCGGGTTGCCACTCTTTGATTAAATCGCCTATCTGATCCCAGTTGGGGATCCCATCGACGGCTTTGATTGACAATAATGGCGTGGCGCTAGCGGTGATTTCTTGGCCTATAGCCACACCAATACTTTTAGTGCCAAAATCAAAGCCTAATACGGTTTTCGAATTCATAGTGTGCTGACTTATATTAAGAAATAGGCTTAAGCGTGACCCGCTTGAGCTGAAACCTGCCAAGCATCAAATCCAAGAGCTCGGCTGGCCTGTGGCCAACGGTCTTCGTGTTTAATGTCAAACAAGAGTGCATTGGTTGCTGGAATCGTTAGCCAAGAATTATCGGCAAGCTCTTGTTCGAGCTGATCTTTGCTCCATCCAGCATATCCTAAGGCGACGAGGAATTTCTCTGGCGATCTGTTGCTTCCAATCGCGGTTAACACATCGCGTGAGGTGGTTAGCATTAAACCACAACCCAGATCTGTGCTGTTGGCCCAATAGGGCTGAGAGGTATGCAGTACGAAGCCACGATCTTGGGAAACGGGTCCGCCCATCATGACGTTGGCATTGAACGCTAAATCGGTGGAGACTTGTTCAGCTGGTAAATCCATTTGTTCTAATAGCGAATTAACTTCGATACCGAGCGGTTTATTGATCACCAGTCCCATGGCGCCTTTGGCATCATGTTCACAGATATAGATGACTGAGCGTTCAAAAAACGTATCGTGCAGTGAAGGCATGGCAATTAAGAAATGGTTCTGCAGACTCTCCATTAAACTACTCCGTTCGATGTGGCTAAGTTGATCTAGCATGCTGCTATATTGCTAAGTCGGGCGAGATTAACCGCCAGCTAATTTAACTTTGTAGTTCTGCTTCTCAAGCAATAGCTTTAATTGCTCGCGGTTATCGGTTTGGACCTCAATAGTGAAATCTTTAACCGTTCCACCACAACCACATTGTTTTTTAAGGGTCTGAGCCATTGCTTTTAACGCGGTTTCATCGAGACCTAGGCCTGAGATTATCGAAACGCCTTTGCCTTTGCGGCCCTTACTGTCTCTATGGATCCTGACTATACCGTCGGATTCAGGAATCACTTTAGTGACGGGCTCTGCATTAATACGGCCTTTGTCGGTGCTGTACACTAAGGATACATTAGGATCTGCTTTCATAGATTTCATTCATTGGTGTTAAAAGATGACTTATACCCGTTGAGTTTATCAAATTTGCAGGGGTTCTGGGAGGTAAAAAAAGACCACTTGAGGATTATCCTTAAGTGGTCTGAACAAAATGCTAACTCTTTGCAGGGAAGTAAGCATATTTTTGAAAAAGGGAGCGTTTTCAGCCGTTTTAATTCATGCGCATAAAGACCATGACGATCAGCGCCACTGCGGTCAGTAAGGCGCTGGGCATAATAAATTTATGTAGCTTAGGTAACGCAATTAAGCAGGCGGTAGTCACAAAGCCGAATGCGGCGACTGTCGCATAATTAGTGCCATTCGCGACGGTATCTATGACCAACCAGCCAAATACAATAAGAGGTAAAATCAGTAAGCTGACAGGCAAATGGCGCTTTATCTTAGCGTTATTGGCCTCGAGTGAGATTTTTTCTGGCGCAAGGAAGAAAATGGCTGATGCAACCAAAAACGCGCTAATAAACCAGTACATTTCATTACTCCCTTAATCTCAATTGATAATCATTATCATCTTTGGTTTTGCTGAAGTCAAGCTGAATGAGATGCTGCTTTTTAATCAATTGAGTTGTAGATCAGATGATTGCTCTGTAAGCTAAATTCATATCTCTGATACTTGTCTTTGTTCGGTTCGAACATCTGAGGAAATTAAGATGAAAAATATTTTTGTAGCTTTAGCTGTGTTGGCATTAAGTGCCTGTAGCTCGATGAAGTCTGGTTGGGACTATGATCCTAGTGCCAATTTTACCCAATATAAAACCTATGCTTGGGTTGCTCAGAAAGCCGATTCTGCCGGATATCATCTTGATGGCTTGATGGACCAAAGAGTAAGAGAAGCGGTTAATAGCCAGTTAGCGAGTAAAGGCATGACATTAGTCGATGCGAAAGACGCTGATGTATTGGTTAACTACCTGACCAAAGTCGACAAGAAAATCAATGTTGATACCTTCAATAGTAATTTTGGCTACAACCCATACTATGGTCCAGGATGGGGTTGGGGCGGCAATATGCAGACCCAAACTACAGTGAGAGAATATGAAGTTGGTACGCTGATTATTGATTTAGTTGATAATAAAACGACTAAGCTTATCTGGCGTGGTTCTGTTGCCGATACCATTCGCGACAAAAATACCCCAGAAGAAAGAGTACAGATCATCAATCAAGCGGTGGGCAGTGTGATGGCAAATTATCCCCCTAAGCCTGACACTAAGTAGTTCTGACTCAGTTTGAATGAAAATTAAGCGGCCTGAGGGCCGCTTTTTTGTGGCTGATTTTTATGCGTTTTGCCCATTCGATTAGATGATCTGCAGTTATTTATCATCTGATTGAATTTACGTTATTAATACTTATTAAAAATTTTAGGTATCTAAATAGACGTGAGAAGTAGTTTTACGCATAACTGGCTATTTTGTTTACAATTTATACAGTGCTATTTTGTAGTTGTAGGTAATGGAAATCTATTATTGATGAAATGATGAATTAATTTTTCTAATGATGAATTCAAAATAAAATCATTATAGAACTGAGGGTTTCTCAGGCAGAATCTGTTTCTTTACCTTGTTGGTAGTAGCAAAGATGCATGAGACGCAGATTATTGGATTACTTTGGTTGATTGGTATCATTGCCGAGGCTATGACGGGCGCTCTGGCGGCGGGTCGCAAGCAGATGGATTTGTTTGGTGTAGTGATCATTGGCTGCGCAACGGCGATTGGTGGCGGCACACTAAGGGACATGATGCTCGGCAATTACCCCTTAATTTGGGTTGAGCACGTGAATTACCTTATTGCGATTGCATTCGCTTCTTTGCTCACTGTTGCTATCGCCCCTGTGATGCGTTATCTGTCTAAGTTATTTTTGGCTATCGATGCCTTAGGCTTAGCTGTGTTCTCTATCGTGGGCGCGCAGAAGACCTTAATGCTGGGATTTAGCCCAACGATTGCCGTGGTGATGGGATTGGTGACGGGCGTCTTTGGTGGCGTTATCCGCGATATCCTGTGTAATCAAGTGCCTTTGATTTTTAAGAAAGAACTCTACGCGGTGATTTCACTACTGACGGCAGGCTTGTATATCGTCTTAAAAGCCTATCAATTAACCGAGTGGATTAATCTGGTTATTTGTCTGAGCGTTGGTTTTAGCCTGCGGATGTTAGCGCTGCGCTATCATTGGTCTATGCCGACCTTTGATTATCAGGCCAATGGCGATCAGCACACACATTAGATCGTAAAAAAATCGTAGATATACAATCGTAAAACAAAAGGGCTGCTAAGGCTGCCCTGTTTTTTAGCGGTAAATTACTGCTGGGCTTGAATAGTTTTCAGCGCTTCAAGTGCGGCATCATAGTTAGGATGCTCGGTGATATTCGGAACTAACTCTTGGTATTGGAGTTTACCTTCGGCATCTATGATGAAAATAGCCCTCGCCAGCAAGCCGTAATCTTGAATCAACAAGCCATATTTTTCACCAAAATCACGCCAGACAGAATCGGATAGTACTTTGATTTTATCTACGTTTTCTACTTTGCAGAAACGTTTTTGTGCGAAGGGTAAATCGGCACTGATAGTTAACATGACCACGTCATCAGAAAAATGGCTCACTTCGCTGTTGAAACGTTTAGTCTGTAGTGCACACACGCCCGTATCTAAGCTTGGTACGGCACTTATCAGCACAGTTTTACCCTTAAAGTCACTCAGCATGACTGGCGCAAAATGATCATCAACCACTTTGAATCCTGGCGCCATTTGCGACAGCTTAGGTAACTTGCCTTCCAAGGTGACGGTTTTTTCACCCATAAGAACCTGGGTTTTCTCACTGGCAAGCACATTGGGGCTTATCAACACTAAGCCATAAATGCAGCTGGCGGCTATAAATGATACGTATTTTTGCATTGGATTTCCTCGCACATGAATATCTGTGCCTTCGCTAATATCTGTCCTTTAAGGTACGCTAAAATGCTACGCGGAACCATAAAAAAAGGCCGGCAATTGCCGACCTTTGTTATTCATTTAGGGTTATTTGTTGAGTGGCAACTCTTTGACATGAATATCCATTTGTGGGAATGGAATACCGATATCGGCTGCATCTAATGCATTTTTGATTTGCTCAAGCAGTTGGAAACGAGCCGTCCAATAATCAGCCGTTTTTACCCAAGGGCGAACCACGAAATTAATTGAAGAGTTCGCTAATTCAGCCAGTCCAACTGTATATGATGGATCTTTTAACACATATTGGTTGTTGTCTAAAATCTCAGTTAAGATTTTCTTCGTGAGTGCGATATCGGCAGAATAAGACACGCCAATCACTAAATCGATACGGCGAGTATCCATTGCCGAATAGTTAGTGATAGTGCCATTCATGATGGATGAATTTGGCGCCACAATAACCTTGTTGTCTGGTGTGCGAAGTTTGGTTGAGAATATAGTAATTTCATCAACAGTACCGGCAATGCCAGCGGCTTCAATATAGTCACCAACGCGGCAAGGGCGGAATAACACCATTAACACGCCCGATGCGAAGTTAGACAGAGAACCCTGTAGCGCTAAACCCACCGCTAAACCAGCGGCACCGATAACGGCGACCAATGATGCGGTTTGTACGCCAATTTGGCCTAAGGTGGCAATCACTGCGAAAACAAACACAATTGCCCAAGTGAGGTTTGCGACAAATGAAACAACAGTCGGATCAACTTTACGGCTGTTCAGTAATTTACGAACCAGCTTTTGCGCTACGCCAGCAAAGTATTTACCAACAAAGAAAATGATAATGGCAAATAAAACTTTTAAGCCATAAGTCACAATCAGATCCGGTGCTTGCTTTAATAAACCTTCAAGGTTTTCCATTGAATAACTCCCTAAATATACGCTAACTAAAACTATTTATTATTGACGATAAATTGTACTCGTCGATTTAAACTGCGCCCTTCGCTAGAACGGTTGTCCGCTGCAGGTTCAGATATACCTTTACCCATTACGGTAAAGCGATTTGGATTAAAGCCATAATCTTCAACCAAAATACGTTTCACATTTTGAGCGCGCTGAAGTGACAGCTGATAATTAAACTCAGGCGTGCCAACGATATCCGTGTGGCCCACTAAGGTTAGTGCGACATCATTCGCTGCTAAATATGCTTTCACTAAGGCTAAAGTTTTCCATTGCGAAAAGTCAACTTCGGCAATGGCAAATTCAAAATACACCACAGCGGTAGAAATATTATGACAATCTGCGCTGAACTCAGCATTGGGATTACTCATACTACAATCTGCTGATGCAGTCGCTTTCACCTCGACCTCTTCAACACAGCCATTGGCCATTACTTGCGTGTCTGGCGCTGTGTTAGGGCAGGCATCTTTGATGTCAGGCACGCCATCTTGGTCAGTATCAGACCAAGCGAATACCTGCGATGTCAGGCTTAAACTTAATAGTAAAAGTACCAGCTGAATCCATCGAGATTGGGAGTTTTTCACTACAAATCACCTATTGAACGATAAGTACTAGTCGAAATTACTAAAGTGATCGCATGGTTGTAGCATGACCATCTTAGTGCGGTATTCTATCGACTTAGGCGTATTTCGCCAAGTGAAACGCATTCACGTGTCGACTCGTCTACAGACATATATCGGCAATATCTTGAGTATGTTTATGTTTTTATTAGTTGAAGCCAATATTCAGATCATCACTTCGCCCATGTATTCACGTTTGAAGTCAGTAAAATGCTTAGTAAGCATGATGATAAACTATACAAAATAAGCCTTTGGCGCTAGAGTCTTGAGCCCATTAAGCGCCAACCAAACCTTAAGTTGAGGACGAGATGATAGATTTACGCAGTGATACTGTTACCCAGCCAACAGCAGCGATGCGATTAGCCATGTCCAGAGCCGAAGTAGGTGACGATGTTTACGGTGATGATCCCACGGTAAATAGTTTGCAGGATATGGCCGCAGAGATGTTTGGCTTTGAAAGCGCATTATTTACCTGTTCAGGTACGCAGGCGAATTTATTGGCTTTGATGGCCCACTGTGAGCGTGGTGATGAGTATCTGTGCGGCCAGCAGGCCCATAACTATAAATTTGAGGGTGGCGGTGCCGCTGTCTTAGGCAGCATTCAACCTCAACCTTTGTTGAATCAAGTCGATGGCACCATTGCCTTGGCCGATATTGAAGCCGCCATTAAGCCTGACGATATCCACTTTGCCCGCACGCGTTTGCTCAGTTTAGAGAATACTATTGGCGGTAAAGTGATCCCGCAAAGCTATTTGGCGGATGCGCAGGCATTAGCCTTTAATCGCGGATTAAAAATTCATTTAGACGGTGCGCGAGTTGCTAATGCTGCGGTGGCGCAGAATATCGCGATAAGTGATATCACGGCGCACTTTGATTCTGTGTCGATTTGCCTGTCCAAAGGGTTATGTGCGCCAGTCGGCTCATTACTCTTAGGTGACGAGCGTTTGATTAAGAAAGCCATTCGTTGGCGTAAAATGCTTGGTGGCGGTATGCGTCAAGCTGGGATACTTGCAGCGGCAGGTAAGCTTGCTTTAACTGAGCAAGTGCAACGACTGAGTGAAGATCATGACAACGCGGCGTATTTGGCTCACCAGTTGGCAGAGCTGAGTGAGTTCGACGTCGATTTAGCCGCAGTACAAACCAATATGTTATTTGCCAAATTAGCGCCTAAAGTTGATGCGGATTTATTGGCAAAACACTGTCGAGCGGAAGGCATTCTGATAAGCCCTGGGCGAACGATTCGGCTTGTGACTCACAAAGATGTCAGCCGTCAGGATATAGATAAAGTGTTGCGTGTTGTTAAGCAGTACTTCACTGCCTAAACGCAGCTTGTTTTTAAACCTCTAAATGCCCGAGCTTTGTCTCGGGCATTTTTATTTGCGGGTACAACTAGGTGTTGAATTATTGAACAATCAACTGTTGATTGGTAAAAACAAGCGTTAGACCACGGGCGAAATATGTGTGCTTATCTATACTCAAAACAACAAGGTTTTATTGCTAAGGTAAATTTGGGTTGAAGCCTAATAACAATACTAATAAAGGGGTCGATTATTGGACAAATCGGATCAGTGAATTAGAAATGCCCGCACTGTGTTCGACTGTTAAATCGCTAGAAAAGCTCGCCAAGGATGACGTTTCCTCTCTCGCATTACTTGGGCGTAGCGTGATGCACGATAACGCCTTAACCTCTCGTATTCTTCGAGTTGCCAATAGTGCTATTTATCATAAGGGGAGTAGCCAAATCTCCACCGTTAGCCGCGCCGCCATAGTGCTGGGTTTCGATGCGGTTCGAAATATCTGTATCACAGCTAAGTTACTTTCAAGCTTGTTGGAGAGTAAAAATCTCGCGCCCAATGTCTATCAAAGGTTAATTAAATTGATGGCCAAAGCATTTCAAGCGGCTATGATGGCGCGGATGATGTTGAGTCATCATGACGAGGAGATGCAGGAGGAAGCCTTTATTGCCTCTTTGTTGTATCACATCGGCGAGAGCGCTTTTTGGAGTATTGGGGGCGAATTTACCGAAGAATTAGACTTAACACTCAGCCAATGTGAAACGCCCGCCGAAGAGAGAAGTGCTACCCGCGAAGCCCTTGGTGCTTCTTTTTTGCAGCTCACCCAGAGTATTGCCCGCAATTGGGGATTGGGAGAGTTGCTGATCCAAGCGTTGAATTATCCAGAGGACCAGCGGCCAGATATTCGGGCTATTTTTCTTGCCGATAAGCTCTGCGACATTTTATCGCAACCCGTTCTCGATAAGCTGGAGTTAGCAAAGCGTATGACTCAAGCGGCGAGTTTTACAGGGCTAGAAGAAAATGAGTTTTTGTTGCGGATGCAACGCTGCGCGAATGCGACCCATAAGTTGGCAGAAGTGTACGGTGCTAAAGTGTTGCTCGATTATTTGCCCGATCCTAAACGTATTGTCGCCGCTGAACCCGATCTACCTCCCATTCCGTTAGATATGCCAGTCTATCAAGTTAACTTGAATATTCAGTTAGCTAAGTTGCGTGAATTGACAGGTTTTGCCATTAATAAAGCAGATTTCAATCAGATAATGCAGACGGTTCTTGAAGGTATTCTTGAGGGCGTGGGTGTTGACCGCTGCGGTGTTTTGTTGTTATCGCCCAGCCGTAAACAGCTCCAACCTAGGGTGATATTGGGCCCTGATGCCGATGCGATAAAACAAGAGTTTATTATCGATTTGAGTGACAAACGTGGGCTATTTCATCAAGCAATGGAGCATAAGGTGCCGCTTTGGGTAGACGATCCCAGCTCTAAAAAATGGCAGGAGCAGTGCAAGGAATTACAGGCTCGGCACGTGTCACGGCAGGGCTTTTTACTGGCGCCTTTGTTGATCGACAGCAAAGTGATCGGGTTTTATTATGCTGATCGTGGTCCTTCACAAAGGGCATTTGATGAAGTGGATTTTCAAAGTTTTATCCACTTCTCCCAATTGGCGAATGTGTGTTTTACCGTGTCCTTGAGATAGCGTTCGCTGTTAGCTGCTTTCTCTTAAAGCTGGTTTTTTGAAAGCGTACAATTTGAAACCGTACAATTTGAATCAGTGATGCTATCGAAATCGCACTTTTTCTAAATTGTACGCTTTCGAAACCCTATTCGGCGGAGTGCGGCATTATTGTTTATTTGCGGCTTTGATCTCGATAGTGATCTGTTTCGCTATCTCATTGGGGATTGGGAAACTTAAGTGGTATTGCGCAATTTTCCAGTTACCATCGGTTTTGATCAAAGTACCGGTTCCTCGGCTGACGCCATAGGCGGGGCTATTTAATAACTCGTCGAACAATATGACGTCGCCATGTTGGATTAAATGCCGCTTCGTTAAATCATAGCGCCAACCTTTTGTCGGGCGGGAATAATGTTCAAACTCCGCCATTCCCCAACGCTCACTCGCATCCGTCCCAATAAAAATGCCGTCTTTTCGGTACAGGGCAAAATACTTATCCCAATCGGCATCGCTTGAATATTGGTTGAGTAAATCCAACACCTGAGCCGCAGCTTGTTGATCAGGATTCGAAGTCGTTGCAGCGCCTTGGACTTGAGTGTCTTGTGTTTGAGCGCTTTGTGTTGGCGAGTCCTGTGCCTGTGCGCTTACATTAAGGCCGCCGAGCATTAACGCACTGAGCAGTAACCCCAAGCTGGCGCGATGAATATGAATGGTACGACTGGCATTTACGTGGCGATTAATATTGGAACTCTTAACTGTTAATGCATGAGTGTCTTTGAGCATTTAGTGTGCCTCTACTTTTATGGGTTAATGCCAGTTTATCGGATCGAGTTGATAAAAGCGGCTCAGTTCCCGATACAAGTCTGGGTGTTGTTGGTAGAAATCCTCTGGCTTTTCAAAAAAGACTTCAGTAATAACGGCAAAAAATTCAGCGGGATTCGTCGCACCATAGTAATTAAATATTGAGGGTATGCCAAAGTTTGCGCTGTGCTGTAATTGGATGAAGGCTTTACTTAGCACTTCTGACCAAGTGCTGTAATCGGCAAAATGTTGCAGTATCGGCGCGCCATTGGCTTGGCCGTCTTCTTGATCGAGCTGATGGGCAAACTCGTGGATCACGACATTATTGCCATCGTGGGGATCGGCGGCGCCGTCTAAAGTATTTTTCCACGAGAGTACCACTTTGCCGTATTCCCAAGATTCGCCCGCCAGCACATTGCGTTGTTCCCACACAATACCGCTCGTGTCTCTATGTTGATTATTAACGATAAAGGCATCGGGATAGACCAAAATTTGTTTCAGTTTGGGGTAAAAGTCTGTTTTTCGATTGAGCAGCAGGAGGCACGCCTGTGCTGCGATAGTGACTCTCACTTCATCGGTGATCTCGAAATCATCGCAGCCAACAAACTCCTTTTCATCGATGAAGATTTGGATAAGCCGTTTGAGCTGTAGCTGTAAATCTGTCGGTAACGCATGGAAGTAAGGCAGTCTTTTTTTGAGAATGCTGCGCCATTCTTTTGGAAAAGGTTTGGCCGTGATCCGGCGGCGGTGCAAGGTTTTACGCCAACGACTTGAAAGTAGCCAAGCAATTGCCCCGACTCCGAGGATAAGCGTGATAACAATAGCGAGCATACTTTCCCTGTTCTAATCCTGATTATCTTAATATTAGCTAATGGGGATGAAGAGGGCTTAACTCAATCCTTTGCTGAAAAAAGAAGCGCGGTTGTTGCCGCGATTGGCGGCTAAGGGATAGACGAACCGGGGGGTTAGGCATAGTGAATGGGTTGGCAGAGGAGGGCCTCGGTGCGGTTACGCCCCGTCAGTTTGGCATGATAAAGGGCTTCATCGGCTCGATTAATTAAACTATTCGCATCCAGTAGTTGCGGTAGCTGCCAACAGGTAATCCCCGCGCTGATGGTAAGTATGCCCGAATGGGGAGAGTCTTCATGGGGGATTTCTAAGCTGATGATTTTCTCACGCAACTGTTCGGCAAATAGATAGATATCCTCGAGATGACTCGATGGCAGCACTAGCATAAACTCTTCACCACCATAGCGGGCAAGTATGTCAGTTGGGCGTTTTAAGAGGGATTTTGCGGCGTTAACAATTTTCTGCAGGCATTGGTCGCCAGCGACATGGCCATATCTGTCGTTAAATTGTTTAAAGTTATCAATATCAAACAAAATGATGCCCAGAGGCATATTATGATCCCTGGCATACTCGAGTTCTTTTTGGAGTTGCATGTCTAAATAGCGACGGTTGTAGCAGCCCGTTAGTCCGTCGGTTTCCGCCATTCCTTTAACTTGCGCCGCATAGCTTTTGAGTGTTTCTAATGAACTCACCATTTGCTGCAGCTCTAGGTTATCGGTGACAGGCATACGGGTGTCGAGTTTTTCATGGGCGATGGCATTCATGGCATCTCGCGTCGCCATCACAGGCTTGATAATCCCCTTAGTGATAAAGTGCCAGCTGGTGAGCCAGATGAAGAAGCAATACAAAATGCCACTGCAGAAAATCAATATGATAAATGCGGTGCTGTCACTTTTAAGCTCGCCGCCCGTTTGTTGGATTTCATTTTCGACTTGGTTAACCAGATTCTGGGTATAGGTCGCAACTATTTGCGCGGCATCGGCTTGGTACTCTAAATGCGCATTGGCTATATAGGTACTTTTAATGGCCTTGCGGGACAGTTCAAATAGGTTATCTTCACCGACCATGGTCTGCTTTATTTGCGATAACAAATTGAAATATAAACCGGTATCCCCGTTAATCCCTTCGAGAATCGCCTCCATATTTAACAGTAGCCGCATCGCTTCTCTTTGGGTGTGGTTAAGCTCAACTAGATTGTCGATAATTTTTACTTGAGAGAGGCTGGTAAATAAGTGTTCTCCCAAATGACTAAATTGAGACAATTGCTGATTGGTATTGATGTTCACCGAAATCTTGTCAAAATTTTTCAGCTTAAGTTGACGTTCAGAATCGGCATTGATACGGTGAAATTGGGTTTGCATTTCATCGGTAAATCCCGATGCCATTGAAGTTAAATTGGCTTGAATATTTGCCGCTTGTAAATTGGCTTGAAGGGCGGAATCGGTTAACTCGCCAAGTAATGGCAACTGTTGTAAATAGTAAAGTTGAATATCTAACGCGTGATTCAATTCTTGCTTACTGACAGCAGAGGTTTCAATGGACGTCAGTAATCGGGAGTCATTAATTAGTCGTTCCCACTGCGCCGAGAGTTCACTCAATAGACGAAGTCTTTGTTGTTCATTATCATAATGATTAAGACGCGCTGTGATGATTTGGAGTTTTTCACTGTTTTTTGCCAGTTGTAGCGCAGTGGTGACTTTTACCACATCGACGCCCACCAGTTGCTCAATTTCTGATTTCAGTTGCTGAGACAGTAGTATCGCAACAACACCATTAAACAGCGCCATGCCCACTATGATATAGAAGGCTAAGGTTATTTTTTGTTTTAGGCTTTTCAGCGGCTTAGTGCTTGTCATTAGTTTTCTTGTCAATCGCAGGTACCTCTCCATAGGTATTTTGGAGGTGTTTTATCTCTGCACTTAATTTAATAAAAATATCCTCGCTGTCAGCTGGCATGCGGCTAGCGCGATAACATGCATGGCTGAGTTCAGGGTAAATCTGTCCCATGGCTGTACTGGTAAAATGCCCAAGTTCTAACACCTTAGTTGACCAAAACATATTCGCGATATGGCTTGCTTCGAATGCGCCCGCTATGGTCCTTAATGATTCACTTTTAAATTCGTTGGCGGTCACAACATCCATACGACAGGGGTTACCGCCGCCCAAGGCATAAGCGTGTTGCGCCTCATAGGTGCCCATATATTTGATGAGCCAATAGGCCGCTTGGGGATTTTTGCTGTCATAACTCACGGCAAAAGCATAGGCGCCGTTATAGGGATAACCGCCGGGTACTTGACTCACAGCAAGGCGTGCGCCGGGAATATTTTGCTCAACTTTGAAGGATTTATGCCACAAATTATTGTAAGCGAAAGGCCACATTGCCGCTTGCCCTGTGGCGATTGCATTGGCAGCCTCATTGAAGGCAAATTGCTCGTTAGCAGGTACGGCATAGGGCATTAATTCGCGATAAAGCTTAGCGGCTTTGATGGCCTCATGGTTGATAGTCGGCACCTCAAAATGACTGATCTTTTTTTGTTCATTATAAATTGGCTGCATCCAAGCGCCGCCTAAGCTCCAGATCATGCTGGAAAATTCATCGTTAATATGTGGCTTATCACCCGACATTAGCGCCAAGCCATAAAAGTCGTGGGTTAACATTTTATCCGCCAACATAGTGCCCGCTTTACGAGTGAAAAACTGGGCTTGATCCCGTAACTCGGTTAAGGTTTTTGCTGGTGCGAGCGGGTAACCGAACTGGCTCTGAAAATGTGTTTTTTCAGTGTTATTATCGAAGAGGTCGGCTCGGTAATGATTACCCATCACATAGTTATTGTAGGGAATAGCATGGATTTCTCCATGGTAGGATAAGATGTTCAGTAGCGATGGGTAATAGGGTTCTAGGTATTTCTCCATGGCCTTTTCACCGTCGGGATCGTAGAGTTTTGCGAGTTCGACTAAAGGGACTGTGTAGCCATTTGCTGCCCATTCTTTTGCCCAGCCAGCTTCCATCGTCAGCAAGTCGTATTTGCCTGAACCTTGGAGTAAATCTTGGGTCTGCAAATTAAACATACTATCGAGTTCGGTGCTGATCACTTGCACTTTTACACCGGTTTTTTCAGTGAATTTAGGCAACATTTCTTGCGTTAAATAGTCGGTCCAAAATCCCTTTTCTGCGACTAAGGTGATGGGCGCTTTGTTCGTGAGCGGCGGGATTTGTGCCAATGAAAACTCAGCATAGCAGGGCATTAGAAACGCAGCGCTAAAACATAGACAGATAAGTTGGTTTGGCTTTCGCAAAAAATACACCTTAACGTTACTGATTCACTGTTAATAAATAACACTTATTCATCATTCTGTACATTTAAGGATAGGTGGGATCAGCACTTATGCCGCGATTATATTGTGGTTTATATTTTAGTTTTTTGTTCTTGAGTAAAAAAGCCGATAACCCGAGCTTAGCTGAGTTACCGGAAAAGGGTGGGAGTATTGCGAAGTGTTAACGGTTTTGGCGCTGTTGTTCTCGTAATTGCCTCAGGGCAATGGGCAGCTCGTAATGTTGTTCAATCAAGAATCGGAGCAGTTTCGATTTGGAGAGCGTGCTGTCTTGCGACAAGGTCGCGAGCTGGCCTATGGCCACTTCGCTGAGTGAAAAGGTTGCCTTGCGATAGTGAGTTTTTGCCTCTACTTTTGCTGGCGATAAGACTTCTGTCCCTAAGCTCTGTTTATGCAAGATCAGTACATTGGAATGATTCAGCCCAGTGTCAGTTGTTATGTTAGTGAACGTTTGGTCAGCGGTTTTAGCGTTCGTCGTCGCTGCTTCAAAAGCGAAATGACTGCTTTTTGTCTTATTTAGGCTTTGTCCCATTGCATATAAGTTGGCTGCCTCAATAAACTCATCTAACGAAAGCGACGGCTGTATGTTGCTAGATGGCATAGCGTTTTTCTTGAGGTCGCTGAGTCCCATTTTGCCCCCTTTGTTGAGTGGTAAGGTGAGTGGGTTGAGCTTGATGGTGCAAGCCATTATTGACCAAACTATTATTTATCAAACCATTGTGCATCTGACCCTTACCAGTACTCTGAGCAAGCTTTGCAGGGTGTAGGTTGTCTTCTAAACTCGCGGCGCAATCGACTTGGAACAATTCACAGGCAATAGTACGGATTTCTTCTGCGGCCTTTCCGCTAGGGTCGATTTCAATCACTGATAGTCCTGACTCTTCGCTGTCATCATACACATTACGGCAGTAGGTTATTGCATCAAGGACGTTGATATCATAGGTTTTACAGACTTCTTTGGCTTCTAAAATTCGGTTAGCTTGATTCGGTAAACTTGGGCATTGGGTAATCACAAATGAAGCCTGTAGCTTTGGATTTATCATCTTACAAGTCGCGACGATATCGTCCATGTGGCTAACGGTTTTCAAATCGCGACGCTTAGGTCTTAAGGGCATTAAAATGTAAGCGGCGACAGACATGGTTGCACGTAGCGCTAAGTTATCTTGACCACCACAGTCGACTATGACGACATCATAATGTTGTTCAAGACTGAGCAAGTCATTACGGATCTTGCCGTAAAGCTGCACACAATTAATGCTGGCCAGTTTGGGATTGTTGTTTCTCGCCTGGATCCAATCTGATGTGGTGCGTTGGGGATCGCAGTCCACCATGATGACCGAGGCATTGCATTCTGTGGTTAGAAAAACTGCTATGTTTTGGGCTAAGCAACTTTTACCGCTGCCGCCTTTTTCTCCGCCGATTAACACTATCATGACGCATTCCTTAATTCTTTTGATGACCCTTGGGCAGCGAGTTGATGAGTTTGGAGCTACACCGTTTTTGTGCTCTAAATCGAATGTAAACCTTATGTTAATCTCGGTCAATTGGCTGATTTTTGACGGTTTTTGATTAAATTGTCAGCAATGGTTTTTTGTCAGTATCTGGTCACGTGCCGTTAATTTGACAAGTAATAGTTGAGGAATAATTTGTGAGTGATATTTTTAAGTTTTTATTTTTAAAAGGTTTAATTTGAGTGGTATCAAGTTGCAAGCTTGTTTGTTGTAATCGATGGCTATGCACAGGATGTGAATTCTGTTTTTTTTATTTCTCTATCGGTATAAATGTTAATTTTATATTGCTAAATGTTATTAACAAATCTGTGTAAAGAATCGGCTTCTCAGTCGAAAGTGGTCTTGTTTGGCGCGGTGCTTGTCATCAAACTGCCAAATGCTGGCTTTATCATCTCTATAGACTGCCGTCTAAATCGCTTGAAATTTCAACCATGAGAGAAGGGATGCCAAATGGATATCAAAACTATTATGCCTATTAAGTTTGAACTCGTTGAAACCGCACCGTTATTCCATGAACTCCTCAATTTGCGTAGCACTGTGGGCCGCCCTTCTATCGGCGTTGAGCTTGCGGATGTGCAGGCACTGTTTTGGGTCTCTATCCGATTGAGTGACAATGCTGAAATGGAGCATGCTGGCGCGGGAGTCGCTAAGTCTAATCTATTAGCAACGGCGTGTGTTTACGGCAATAAGCCTGGGCATTTGGCCATTGAGGATTTTATCGTGTTGCCTGAATACCAATCCTATGGACTGGCGAAGATCATGCTTGAGCGAGTGATGGACTTTGTCGATGGACACGCAAGTTCTGGGACTTGTATCAGTATTACCGCCCATGGCGAGTCTGAGCGTTTATGCAGTGAATATGGTTTTCAATATGCGCCATGCGCTAACTTAGGGCCAAATCTATTAAAGATTGTCGCTTAGGGTTCTGCGTGGAGCATTTTGTGCGTCGATGATGCCAACTTGGCCTTTGGGCGTCGGGTCACTTTTGTGTGCGTTTTTGTATAAGCTAACGGCGACATTGATTGGCTTATGTTGTAGCATCCGTGGGATTATCGGGATGAACCTGCACGAGATAACAATTTATGGATCAGCAACTACTCATCGACGCTGTAAATCAAAAAATGCCCTTTGGTAAGTACGCTGGACGTAAGTTACTCGAATTACCCGAACCTTATTTGGTGTGGTTCCATAAGCAAGGTTTCCCCCAGGGAAAACTCGGTGAGCAATTAGCCCTAATGTACGAAATCAAGCTTAATGGTTTAGAAGGCATGCTAAAACCGCTGTTGAAATGAGTTCCCCTCTTTGAAGAAAAATACTGCTTTTGCGATAAGTGTTGTATTTCGTGATAGAGATTAGCGATTTATTGTTTTTAGCGTGCTTTAATGCAGCATATTAGCAAAACAAAAGGAACGCAGGCATGATGGCAAAATGGGTAAAATTAGCGGCGGTAGCGACTTTAGCGTTAGGCATGTCAAGTGCTTGGGCTCAGGGTGTCACCCACGAAGGTACTGTTGTTGATACGATGAACGGTGGTGGTTACACCTACGTACAGATTAAAGAAGCTGACACCACTTTTTGGGCTGCAGGTCCTCAAACTGAAGTGAGTAAAGGCGATAAAGTGGCTGTGGTTGAGCAAATGTGGATGAACGAATTCACTAGCAAAACCTTAAACCGCACCTTTGATAAACTGTTATTTGTCGGTCAAATCGATAAGAAGTAACAGTGACGAGTGCGCTAACCTGTGCGCCTCTTTAATCCAACGGCTTCGATACCTTCGAGGCCGTTTTTGTTTTTAGCCTTCAATGCCGCAAAATTTGAGCCTATCTCGATTAAGCGAAACGCGGCAAAATAGCGCTATTGCTAGCGGTTATTACTTAACAGAGAACACTTAAGTGACGGCGTTTGAACAGTTCGAGATCCAGCCTTATCAGTCATGTTATGCCCGTGAGGTGAGTGAGTTATTTCATCTTTGTGTGCATAACATCACCCATGCTCGTTATTCACAGGCGCAACTTTCTGCTTGGTCTGCGGCGCCAAGATCGGCTAAACATTGGGATTTGCGCTTAAACCGCTCGAAGGCGTGGGTAGTATTAGTCAAAGATGCAGCGACAGCTTCTTTAATTTGCTGCGGTTTTATCAATGTCGAAACTCATTTTGCCCACCAAGGTTACGTAGACAGCTTATATATCCATCCAGATTATCAAGCTAAGGGATTGGGTGAGCGTGCTTATCTTGTTTTAGAAGCGTGGGCTAAGGCGCAAGGCTATGCGCGCTTGAGTGTGGATGCATCTTATCTGTCTAAAGGGTTATTTACCCGTATGGGATTCATTCAAATACAGCGCAGTTATCAGCAAAAACTAGGGCAAGTGATCCCGGGCTTCTATATGGAAAAGAATATTTAACGTTTGCTTACTAGGGTTTCAACCAAAAAGTGATGTAAGGTATTCCACAGTAAAACATTAGCTTAACGCCGTTGAGTGACACTATTTAAGTTAAATCAGTACTATTTAACTTAGATTAGAATACGGTTAATCTTAAGCGATTAACAATTCAAGATGGAGGGCAGAGAATGAAGATCCGACTATTTACGCCATCGGATGTCTCGCAGTTGGCGGCGATCTTTGAGGCGAGTGTGATGCAAGGCTCTGGCGAGTTTTACTCGTTTGCCGAGCGCTCTGCTTGGGCTTATATCGAAGGTGAGATCCGCAGTGAGAACTATTGGCTCGAACGCTTAAAGGGCACCACGATTTGGGTTGCTGAAGCCGATAACATGCTGGTGGGATTTATCAATCTTAAGATAGGTGCCGACAGTGAAGTTGAAGCCGCTGCCGAAGTGGAATGTCTGTTCGTTCATCCCGAATATGCCCGTTCTGGGGTGGCCACCTCTTTGTATTTTGCGTTGTTTGAAGAAGTTAAAATTTTAGCGCTGAAACGATTAACGGTTGAAGCATCCTATCTCGCGCGACCTTTTTTTGAAAAACAAGGATTTCGCAGTATTCGCCGTAATGAACATAAGCGTTTTTTGAATGCGGCGGATAAAGCACAGGGCCAAGCCCAAGTGTTGGTTAATTTCAGCATGACACTCGCGCTTTAACTCAGCTTATCAAAGTGCGGGTCTGGTTCGCTCAACGAGGCCGTTAGCACTGCTTTTATAACATCGCCTTATAACATGACCATAAAAACGCCAATAAAAAACACTGCCAAAGATGACTTGTGGCAGTGCTTCTAGGTTTTCTAGGTGAGTGTTTATCAAGCTGGCATGTAATCACTTGCTCAATGACTTGCTTAATCGTTTGCTCAATCGTTAAGCGGCTGTACTGAGTGGTTCAGTTAAGCCGCTCGTATTACGCGTTAGCTGACAAGTCGAATACTAGTGCGATGATTTGGCCGCTTGTCGCCGTAAAGTCGACACTCGCAAGCTGGGTCAGATGTGCGCCGTCCCCAGTCGTGAGTGTTGTGCCATTGATATCCAGCGTACCTTCAATCAATTGCACATACAGATGACGACTCGCTTGTTCGGCGGTTCTGGCCATCGTCACTTTTTCGCCTTCGCTCAACATTAAACGATATAAGGTCGCATCCTGCTGCACTTTCAGCGTGCCATTTTCACCGTTTGGTGTCACCACGGCCGTCAGTGGTGAACTCTGTTCGAATGCCTTTTGCTGATAACCCGCATCTATGCCTAAGGTATCTGGACGGATCCAAATTTGTAAAAAGTGTAGCGGCTCAGTATTAGAAGCATTGAACTCGCTGTGGTAAATGCCTTTACCCGCCGACATCAACTGAAACTCACCAGCAGGTAAAGTTTTGATATTTCCGAAACTGTCTTTATGGGCGATAGTGCCAGATATCACGTAACTGATGATCTCCATGTCTTTATGTCCATGGGTATCAAAACCTGCACCCGGTGCAACTCTGTCATCGTTGATGACTCTTAGGGATGAAATCCCCATGTGCTCTGGGTCATAGTAGCTAGAGAAAGAGAAGGTATGTTGACTCTTTAGCCAGCCTAAATCTGCTTGACCGCGATCCTGTTCTTTTCTTAATGTGATCATCTTGCTTCCCCTTTATTTGATGCGGTTAGCGAATACGTTATCGACAGCGAACTTGCCTGCACCTGAAACCGCCAATGACACTGTGGCTGCGAGTAGGGCGAGACCAAATTCGTAACCGTTGTTGGCAAGGAACAGACCGTTGCCTATGTGTACTGAGAAAATCGCTATTATCATAGTGAATGACAATACGAGGGCGGTTGGGCGAGTCAGCAGGCCGAGTAACAGGAATAGGCCGCCGAAGAATTCACTTGAACCTGCCATCAGTGCCATTAAGTAACCTGGCGTCAAACCTATGGATGCCATCCATTGTCCAGTGCCTTCTAAGCCGTACCCACCGAACCAGCCAAACAGTTTTTGTGAACCATGGGCGATTAAGATAATCCCGATAGGAAGACGCAGTGCCAGTGGGGCAAGACTAGGGGCTGATTTGAGTGTTTTTGCGATGAGTGCTTTCATGGGGTATTCCTTGTTTCAAATTATTTGACAAGTGTTTAGTGTATTGTTTAATCAGTTTTAACTCAGTTTTTAAATCTGTTCTAACTTAACTTTACTCAGTGTCTACATCCGATTTCGGCAGTGAGTTCCGCAGAGCCTCTCCATTGCTAAGCAGTGTAGACTTGACCTTTGGCAAAGAAAATTGGAACATTTTCAATGCTGACTTCAAATAATTTGAATATGAGGTTTTTATGTTGCCATCTATTAGTCTCGATGGATTAATCGTACTCGATGCCATTGATAGAAAAGGCAGTTTTTCCGCAGCGGCCGAGTCCTTGTTCCGAGTGCCGTCGGCGCTGACCTACACAGTGCAGAAACTGGAAAGCGATTTAGGCACAAAATTATTTGAACGTAAGGGCCAACGCGCCGAACTGACCTTAGTCGGTCAACTTGTGCTGCGCCAAGGTCGAGAAATCCTTTCGGCAACGTCTAGGCTGGAAGAAGCGGTGCGTCAACTCGAGACCGGCTGGGAGTCTTCGTTAACCTTAGCAATCGATACTGTCGTGCCGGATTTACCCCTATTGCAGTTGATCGGGGAATTTACTGAGCTGGGTAAGCAAGTGACGGTGAACATCAGTGAAGAGTCCTTAGGTGGCGGCTGGGATGCGCTTTATTCGGGACGTGCCGATATTGCTATTGGTGTGACGGGTGAACTGCCAAAAGGTCAATATCATGTGGTCGAAATCGGTGAGTTGGAGTTTGTGTTTGCCTTAAATCCTGCCCACCCATTGGCGCAGCACGCCGGTCCTATTCCGACCGAGGCATTACTGCAATTCCCTTCCATTGTGGTGGCTGACAGTTCGACTGCCTTAGCGCAGCGCTCGAGCGGCTTATTTGATAGTCGTCAAGTGATCCGGGTGCCGAATATGCAGACCAAGATTAAAGCGCAGCAATTGGGACTTGGCGTAGGCTACATTCCAAAACACTTGATCTTAGATGCGTTGACGGCGGGAAGCTTAGTGGCTTGTCATGTGGAAATGCCGCGCCCACCCCAAGCTGTGTTTATGGCGTGGCGCAAAGACGCGCAGGGCAAGGCGCAGGATTGGTTTACTGCGCGTTTACCGCAATGTGATTGGCAATTTTAAGCTCAGGTTTGTTTAGCGCTTTGTAAGCAGCCACTCACTTTGCTCCTCACTGCATCAATGTTGACGCCATGGGGAGCATTGGCACTTAACCCATACGTTGGCTGTGGCTGGTGTAATGCACATGCTGTGACAGTAAATCAGACAGATTCGGTGAGCGATTTAAGAATCGAATAAATGCCTGTGGCAACGTCAGAGACTCCATCGACTCCTGCCAGCGAGCTTGCAGCAATGGATGATAGCCTTCCTTACCCGCAGCAGTGTAAGAGGTCGATACCCCGACATACAGTGACTCAGGCTCAACGGGATACCAAAGAGATTGGCTGTCCTGCTGCATCATCTCCAATCTAAATAAACGCTCGCCCAGTGGACGCCGGCCATCGTAGTAATACCGTAAGCCGTAGGTGTAAGGGAAGCTACCCGCACCAGTGCCACGGACGCTGTTGTTGGTCGCCGCGTTAATCGCCGACTCGAGTGCTTGATACAGGAACTGACCTTGAATTTCATACTTAACCAGCGGCAATTCGAAGGGCAGTAATTGCCCCATCACATCCGCCAGCGTCAACTGACCTTGGGCTACCGACTGGCGCACACCGCCGGCATTATGCAAGGCAAAGTTCACCCTAGGATCGACAAGCTTAGCTTCTTGGAACATGCTGCGACTGACCCAAGGCGCAATTTCACTGCCGTGGGGCAGGGCCTTAGACGGTAAGCGGGTATGGACTAAGTTTTTTGGCACCAGTGCTAAGACTTTGTTCTCCATATCCGCGATGGCGGGTTTGTAGATGTCTCGGATCACGCCATCAATATCGGCATCGGCATCATCCCAAAGGACATTTGGGTGCTGACTGAGCTGTTGACGCACCGCTTGGTAATCTTGATTATCGACAGCTGTGTTAGCACTTAAGATAAAGTGTTGATCCAGCATGAAATAGTTGCCGCCTGTTAGGCTCAGCACTTTACCTTCAGCATCAAACGTTATCTCGGCTAAGCCGACGACTTCGGCATATTTACCCGCATGCACTATCGGCGTGTTGTTGATGACTTCACCGTAGGGCAAGTTGCTCAAACCTAAGGCGCGAAAATCGCCCTGTAGCGTATGCGTGTGACCACCGACGATAAGGCTAATACCCTCGACTTCGGCCGCAAGGCGCTTATCTTGATCTAAGCCTAAGTGGCTGAGCACGATAATATGTTTGATGCCTTGATTTTTAAGGTGCTCAATCGTGCGTGCGGTTGTCGCGATAGCATCGACAAAATGAGTGTCTGGATCGGGGCGCGCGATCTCTTTCATTTGATCTAACGTAATACCGACAATGGCTAACGTCTTATCGTGGAAAGGCTTAAGCAGATATTTCGCGCGTTTTTGCTCATGATCATAATCTAAGATATTAGGCAAACCACGCAGACAACCGGGTTTGTTGAGATCTTCTTGGCTTAAATCCATGTTGCCCGCAAGCAATGGGAAATCAATCTGCTTAGCAAACTCGGCAAGTCTGGCGTTACCTTCATCGATATCGTGGTTGCCAATGACCATAGCATCGGGCGCTAACAGATTGAGTAAGTGGGCGTTGGCCTTGCCTTTAAAATGGCTGAAATAAAGCGTGCCTTGGAAGCTGTCGCCACCGTGCAGGAAAACAAACGGCGTATTGGTTTGTGCAGCAGCTTGACGTGCCTTAGTGATGTGGTGGCCGATGCGGGCATAACCACCGCTATGGCTGGTTACATCAAGCTTATGCTGGCCGAGGTTAAGACTAAATTGGACGCGGCAGGGCTCAAAATTCGAATGGGTGTCATTAATGTGCGCGAGTGAGAGTGTGTAGCTCTGTGTCATAACTTACCTCTATTACGGCGGGTGAGTATATACCCAAGCGACCTCAAAATGCGAGGCTCAGAGGGTTCTGAGTTATCCGCATTCTAAAAGAATAAAGGGAGCTAGGCTCCCTTTATATTAACAAGCACTAAACTGGCTTAGCCTTTAACCGGATTTGGCTTCGTCATCATCGGATGCGGCTTCAAAATCACCGTCATCGGATAGGCGAATGCCTTTTTGCTTCATGCGCTTAGTCCAAAGTTTACGTGCTAATTGCTGCATATCGGTCGCGGGATCGTTTAAATCGACAATCTCTAATCCTAGCATAGATTCGATAATATCTTCTTGAGTCACAATACCTTGGCTACTGCCGTACTCGTCGACCACCATAGCAATTTGGGTGTTACGTTTAATCATACGCTCAAACAGTGGCAGAATTTTGGCGGTTTCAGGCACCACAAATAAACTCCGTTTAAGCTCACCAATCGGTGCTTCTGGTGTGTAACGCTCAGCCAGCAACACATCGGTACGGGTGATATAACCGATAATATCGTCATGATCCTGATCGTATACTGGAATACGGGTAAAAGGCTTGTCGCGATATTGACGTACAAACTCATTTTGAGTCAGATCCACTGGCAGCGAGAACATCACAGTGCGCGGTGTCATGATTGCTGTAACGGGCATATCACGTACCTTGAGCATTTGCGTCAGAATTTTCGACTCTTGCTCGTCAAGCTCACCGGATTCATGGCCGATTTTTGCCATCGCGCTCATTTCTTGGCGGATATATTGGCCTTCATCGCCTTTGCCCATCAGGCGAGTGACTTGCTGCGACATCCAGATCAGCGGTTTAGTGACACGCTTCATCCACATCACGGCAACAGACACGCTCGGTGCGAGGCGACGCCAATGGTTGGCACCCAATGATTTAGGAATAATTTCTGAGAAGAACAGAATAATAAAGGTCAATACGCCCGAGAAAACACCCAACATATCGTCACCAAATACTTTCGCTGCTTGCGCACCCGCAACGGCAGCGCCAACGGTATGAGCGATAGTATTTAACGTAAGGATTGACACCAAAGGGGCTTCGACATTTTCTTTCAGTTTACGCAAGCGCGCGGCTGCGGCACTGTCAGTTTGTTCGAGTGATGCGATATAACTTGGGGTAACCGATAGCAGAACAGCTTCGAACACACTGCACAGAAAAGAAACTCCGACAGCGACAAGCACTATAATGATGAGGGTTAACATATAGGTGGAATTACAACTCCGTATTTTAGGCCAACATTAGCCCGTGGAGATTCTAGCATAGGTTAATTGAGTTACTGGCTAAAATTTATTTGCGTCTGTATAATTCGCCGCCCTGTTACAGGATCCGGTTTTGGTGTTGAGGTTAGCTATATGAGTGAAAAGAAGATCAATTTATTAGACCTTGATCGTAAGGCGATGCGCGCATTATTTGCGGACATGGGAGAGAAACCCTTTCGTGCCGATCAGCTCATGAAATGGCTATATCATTTCGGCGTCAGTGACTTCGAAGAGATGACCAACATCAACAAAGTGTTACGTCAAAAATTGGCGGCTCGCTGCGAGATCGTTGCGCCGGAAATTTCGAGCTTCCAAAAATCGACCGACGGGACGATTAAATTCGCAATCAATGTTGGTCAAGGCCAAGAAGTTGAAACGGTTTATATTCCTGAGGATGACCGCGCGACCTTGTGCGTTTCATCCCAAGTGGGTTGTGCACTGGAATGTACTTTCTGCTCTACGGGGCAGCAAGGGTTTAACCGTAACTTAACGGTTTCTGAAATCGTCGGCCAAATCTGGCGTGTATCGCACTTTTTAGGTTTTGCTAAAGACACGGGCGAGCGTCCTATTACTAACGTCGTGATGATGGGCATGGGCGAGCCATTGCTCAACCTAGCCAATGTGATCCCAGCAATGGACATCATGCTCGATGATTTTGGTTTTAGCTTATCAAAACGCCGCGTGACCTTATCAACATCAGGCGTAGTGCCTGCGTTAGATAAAGTGGGTGATGCGCTTGATGTGGCACTTGCAGTCAGTATCCATGCGCCAAATGATGAGCTGCGTGACATTCTGGTCCCAATCAATAAAAAATATCCGCTGGATGAGTTTTTAGCGGGTATTCGTCGTTATATCGCCAAATCTAATGCAAACCGTGGACGCGTGACGGTTGAATACGTGATGCTAGATCATATCAACGACAGCACAGATCAAGCCCATGAGTTAGCTAAGTTGATGAAAGATACACCTTGTAAGATAAATCTGATCCCATTCAACCCGTATCCAGGCTCGCCTTACGGCCGTTCATCTAACTCTCGTATCGACCGTTTTTCTAAGGTGCTAATGGAGTACGGTTTTACTGTGATCGTGCGTAAAACCCGTGGCGATGATATTGATGCAGCTTGTGGTCAGTTAGCTGGTGATATTCGCGATAGAACGAAACGTTTAGCAAAAAAACGCATGCAAGAAAACCAGATTTCAGTCACAATGAATTAACTCTTTGTTTGCACAGATTTATAGGCTTGCCCATGAAGCATGGATTGCCAAGGTTTTCGTTGATTTTAACCCTGTCATTATTGATGACAGGGTGCGTCACTGAGCGTACTTATACTGGGACAGATATTCCTGTTTCGGAACGAAAGTTAGACAAAGTCGCCGCCGCGCGCGAGCGTTTGCAGCTCGGTTTAACCTATTTAAATCGAGGTAATTCGGAACAAGCCAAATACAATCTTGATAAAGCATTAGAATATGCCCCAGAGCTTGAAGATGTGCACACCGCTTTGGCTTATTACTATCAAACCGTGGGCGATTTAGTACGTACTGAAGAGTCGTACATGAATGCCATTAGTACCAAGGACGCCTCTGGCGATTCCATGAATAACTTCGGGGTGTTTTTGTGCCAACAAAAGCAATACAACAAAGCTGAAAAAATGTTTTTGGCCGCAATCGAAATGCCCAAATATACGCGAACGGCCTCAAGCTACGAGAACTTAGGTCTCTGTAGCCGCGAAGCTGGACAAGCAGAAAAGGCACGACAGTATTTTCAGATGGCGTTAAAGTATGACCCGAGAAGATCGGTGTCGTTGCTGGAGTTGGCAGAGTTAGAAGTCGACCAAGGTGATTTTATTCAGGCGCGAAACCAATTAGCGCGATATCACCAAGTGGCTGAGCAAACTCCAGAAAGTTTAGCGCTCGGGATCAAAATAGAGCAGGCAGTGAATGATGATGCCGCTGTGAAGAGATTTGGTATTTTATTGCTTGCCAAATTCCCAGCATCACCTCAGGCCAAGCAATACAGAGTTAATTTGCATCAATGAAAGATCATGAAATCAATGCGCCAGTTGAGTCGGTAGCACCGCAATCTATCGCGCTAGATGTAACGCTTGGAACCTTATTAAAAGCTGGCCGTGAAAAAATGGGCCTTAGTATTCAAGATGCGGCGGTTAAATTGCATTTACGCCCTCGTATTGTTGAAGATCTTGAAGCCGACAATTTTACCAATATTGCCTCATCCACTTATGTTCGTGGTTATGTAAAAAACTATGCCCGTATGGTCAGCGCGGATGCGGCTTTGATTGAAGCGTGTTTAGTGCGCCAAGTGCCTGTGGTGACTGAGCCTGCAATGCAAAGCTTTTCCCGTAAAACGACTTATCAAGCCCGCGATACGCGTTTAACTTGGCTGAGTATTTTTATCGTTATTGTGTTACTCGGCTCGTTAGTCGTCTGGTGGATGCAAAAAACGACTTTGTTAAGCACTATTGATGTATCGAAACCCACGGTAGAAGAGGTCGCCGCCGCGAACCAAACGCTACCTGGTGACGTACTATTGACCGAAACCGATGCGAGTCAACAATTGACCGACATCGCGGCTAACGGCTCTATGTCAATTGACGGCCCGATTAAAGATACCGATGCCAGCACTATTGATGTGAGCACTGGGCCTACTGACAATAATTATCCTCAAACGGTTGATACGAGTAATGAAGATGGTGGCTCGGCTAATGCTGCTACCACAGCGTCTCAAACGGCCTCTTCGGTAGCTGAACAGATGGTAGCTCAACAGACGTTTGTGCAACAGCCTGCAACTCAGCCCGTTGTAACTGCAACGACTTTGCCTGTTTTAACATCGCCAGCCACAACGACCAATACTCTGGTGGCCACTGCCGGTGAATCGATTATCAAGGTACAGTTAACGGGTGATTGCTGGATTAACATTGTCGATGCTAAAGGTAAAGCGTTAGTCGATGGTGTGAAAGGCGCTGGCGCCACAGTGCAAGTGAGTGGTGTACCACCATTTAAAATTATTCTAGGTGCGCCGCAAGTGGCGACATTAAGCTTAGATGGTCAAATGGTTAGCTTAGCTGATGTCCCTAAGGGACGTGTCGCGCGCTTAACCTTACCTAAGGCTTAACGACCACCTAATGATCTACAGCACGTACCGAAATAGAGCGTATTAAGCATGTATAATGAAACTCCCATAAAAAGACGTCCTTCCACCCGCATTTATGTGGGTAATGTACCGATTGGTGATGGGGCGCCGATTGCCGTTCAGTCAATGACCAATACTAAGACCACAGATGTTGAAGCGACAATCGCTCAAATTCGTGCCTTGGAAAAAGTTGGTGCCGATATAGTTCGTGTCTCAGTGCCGACTATGGATGCGGCAGAAGCCTTTAAACTCATTAAGCAAGCGGTTAAGGTGCCTTTAGTGGCCGACATCCATTTCGATTATCGTATCGCCTTAAAAGTTGCTGAGTATGGTGTTGATTGCTTGCGTATTAATCCGGGCAATATCGGCAACGAAGAGCGTATTCGCAGCGTGGTGGAATGTGCCCGTGACCACAATATTCCTATCCGTATTGGTGTGAATGGCGGTTCATTAGAGAAAGATCTGATGGACAAGTACAAAGAGCCAACGCCTGAAGCCTTGCTCGAATCGGCCATGCGCCATGTAGATATTCTGGACCGATTAAACTTCGACCAATTCAAGGTCAGCGTGAAAGCCTCCGACGTGTTTTTAGCGGTTGAATCCTATCGTTTATTGGCAAAACAAATCCGTCAACCTTTGCATTTAGGCATTACCGAAGCGGGCGGCGCACGCGCGGGTTCAGTTAAATCGGCCGTGGGTCTAGGCATGTTATTGGCCGAAGGTATCGGTGATACCCTGCGTATTTCCCTTGCGGCCGATCCCGTTGAAGAAATCAAAGTCGGTTTTGATATTTTAAAGTCGCTGCGTATCCGTAGCCGCGGGATTAACTTCATCGCCTGCCCATCTTGCTCCCGTCAAGAGTTTGATGTGATAAGCACAGTCAATGAGTTAGAGCGTCGCCTCGAAGACGTGACTACCGCCATGGATGTGTCTATCATCGGCTGCGTTGTGAACGGTCCAGGCGAAGCCTTAGTGTCGCATATTGGTTTAACCGGCGGACACAATAAGAGCGGATATTACGACGAGGGTGAACGTCAAAAAGAACGTTTTGATAACGACAATATTGTCGATTCCCTCGAAGCGAAAATTCGCGCTAAGGCCAGTCAAATGGCGAACCGTATTCAAATAAAAGACACAACTGAGTAATATGCATCTGCATTTGGGCACAGATTACGCCTAATGATTTTGAGCTTGGCCCCGAAACCGACGGGGTCGTTTTACGTTTTACGTTCAAAAGCCTATAATGCGTGACATTTTTTATTAATTTAGCTAAATCGGACGAGTCGATACAGTGGCAAAACAGATCCAAGCGATTCGCGGAATGAATGACATTCTGCCAACTCAAAGTCCTCTATGGCAAAAAGTGGAAGCGGTACTACGTTCGAGCGTTAGTGCTTACGGTTACAGCGAAATCCGCACTCCAATAGTGGAAAATACCGATCTCTTTAAACGCTCTATCGGTGAAGTGACTGATATTGTTGAAAAAGAAATGTATACCTTCGCAGATAATAACGGTGACAGCTTAACGCTGCGCCCAGAAGGTACGGCATCGACAGTGCGTGCGGGTAACGAAAACGGTCTGCTATATAACCAAGAACAACGTCTTTGGTATATGGGCCCTATGTTCCGTCATGAGCGCCCACAAAAAGGTCGCTATCGCCAATTTAACCAATTTGGCGTGGAAGTGTATGGCATAGGCACAGCGGATATTGATGCTGAAGTTTTGATGTTATCAGCCCGCCTGTGGGAAAAACTCGGTATTAGCGATCACGTGTCGTTAGAGCTTAATACATTAGGTGATCCCGCTGAGCGCGCGGTTTACCGTGATGCCTTGATTGCGTTTTTAGAACTACATAAAGATGCGCTCGATGAAGACAGCAAGCGTCGCATGTACAGCAATCCGCTGCGGGTATTGGATTCAAAAGATCAAAATGTCCAAGCTATTTTGGCTGGTGCACCTGAGTTGATGGATTTCCTCGGTGAAGAATCCAAGACACATTTTTCACAATTGCGTGAACTACTTGATGCTGTGGGTATCAAATACACCATTAATCCGCGCCTAGTACGTGGTTTAGATTATTACAATCGTACAGTATTTGAATGGGTTACATCGAGTTTAGGCTCACAAGGTACAGTGCTTGCGGGTGGTCGCTATGACGGCTTAGTCGCCCAGTTAGGCGGTAAAGATACCCCAGCAGTGGGTTTCGCCATGGGCTTAGAGCGCATTGTCTTGCTGCTTGAAACCTTAGAGCTAAACAAAGATATTCCGCCAGAAGTGGATGTGTATGTTACTGCTATGGGTGATAGCTGTCTGGTTGAAGCGATTAAAGTTGCGCAGGAATTACGCAGCGCGCTGCCAAACCTTAAAGTGATGAGTCACTGCGGTGGCGGTAATGTGAAAAAACAAATGAAACGTGCCGATAAAAGCGGTGCAGCTGTCGCCTTACTGATTGGTGAAGATGAACTGGCCGAAGGCATGGTGACAGTGAAATATTTACGCAATGATAACGAACAACAACGGGTAGCTCGAAGTGCCTTAGGCGCATTTTTGGCTGAACTGGCCATTAAGTAATAGATCATATAAGGGGACGTGCGCGTGGAAATTTATAGCACAGAAGAACAACAAGTTGATGCTATCAAGCAGTTCTGGAAAGACTATGGAACCTCGATTTTTATTGGGGCGGTCGTTGGTTTAGGCGGCCTGTATGCGTGGAATTATTATTCTGACGTTAAAGTGGCCCAAGCGGAAGAAGCCTCAAAAGCTTTCCACGAGTTGACCACTAAATCAAGCGACGAAGCCGCTATGCTGGCGGGTGTGGCTGAGTTTTCTAAAAATCATGATCAAAAAGGTTATCAAGCGCTACTAGAACTGATCGTGGCAAAAACTGCGGTAGAAGCTAAGGATTACCCTAAAGCTATCGAAGCCTTGAACAAGGTTATTGCGGCTAAACCAGGTGCTGGTTTAGATATGATTGCAACTTTACGTGTCGCTCGAGTACAAGCCGAGCAAGGTCAAATAGACGCTGCTCTGGCAACTTTAGAGCAAGTTACAGATAAAGCCTTCTTCGCCCAGCGCGATGAATTAAAAGGCGATTTCTTAGTACGTCAAGGTGAAGTTGAGAAAGCGAAAACAGCTTATCAAGCTGCCATGGACAATGGTGGTGTGGTCACAAGCCCAGCGCTTAAAATCAAACTTGATAGCCTAAATCAGGCATAAGGGATCCCTTGATGAAGTCTTGGTGCAAAAACCTGCTAGCCGCCGGATTAAGTCTGGCCATGTTATCCGCCTGTTCGTCGAGCGATGTTGAAGACGAGCCTGTCAGTGAGTTAACTGCAATTCAGGCGACAGTGTTCCCTGAAGTAAGTTGGAGCGCCTCTGTCGGTGATGGTGTAGGTGATTATTACTCTCGCCTCGCTCCTGCCGTTCGTTATGGCAAAATATTTGCCGCCGATCGTTATGGTGAAGTCACCGCGTTTGACGAAGCGACGGGCGAGCGCGTTTGGACTAAAGATTTCAGCGAAGAATTTCGTGATAACGCCTTAGCAAAAAACAAAGGTGCGCGAATCGCCGCTGGCGTAACTGCTGCGCGTAATAAAGTCTTTTTAGGGGGAGAAAGCGGGCTGTTAGCCGCGCTGAACGCCGAAGATGGCCAAGTTTTATGGCATGTGGTTGCCGGTGGTGAGTTATTGTCTGCGCCAACGGTTGCCGATGACGTTGTGGTTGTCAGCACCAGCTCAGGTTCACTCGAAGCCTTTAACGTCGATACTGGCGCTAAGCTGTGGGTGTACGAAATGCAATTGCCAAATCTGACCCTGCGCGGTACAGGTTCTGCAGCTTATGAAGCGGGCGGTTTCTTTATCGGTACTGCCGATGGCAAAGTGGCTGTTGTGATTAAAAACAATGGTCAAGCTGCATGGGAACAGGCGATTTACAATCCAACGGGCGGTAACGAGTTTACGCGTATGGCCGACGTGGATATGACGCCGCTGATCCTTGGCGACAACTTATATGCGGTGAGCTACAACGGTAACTTAGTGTCGATGGAACTGCGCACGGGTCGAGTTGTGTGGACACGTAAGTATTCTAGCTTTAACGAGTTAGCATCAGCGGGCTTAAGTTTGTTCGTCGTTGACGACCACAGCCGTATCTACTCAGTTGATAAACGTAACGGTTTAGAGCTGTGGAGCAACTCTGAGTTAGCTAACCGCACTCTGACGTCACCAGCTGTGTATAAAGACTATTTAGTTGTGGGTGATTTCGAAGGTTATTTACACTTCATCGATCGCAGTACAGGGACGATTGTCGGTCGTGTCCAAGTGGACAGCTCTGGATTATACAGCCAGCCATTAGTGGTTGACGATAAAATCTATGTTCAAGGTCGCAGTGGAAAGTTAGCTGTTGTAACACTTCCATAGTTAAAAGTGTTATCCTTGTAGAGCCCCTGGAAGTGTGTTCCGGGGGCTTTTTATTGAAAAGTTTTTTAGAGGCAAAATCATGATCCCTGTAGTGGCCCTTGTTGGTCGGCCGAACGTCGGTAAATCCACCCTATTTAATCGCCTTACGCGCACGCGTGATGCGCTGGTTGCTGACTTTCCTGGCCTAACACGTGACCGTAAATATGGTCGAGCATTCTTATCCGGCTATGAGTTCATTGTGGTCGATACCGGCGGTATCGATGGCACTGAAGAAGGGATCGAGACGAAAATGGCCGAGCAATCCCTTGCCGCCATTGAAGAAGCCGATGTTGTTCTATTTATGACTGATGCGCGCGCGGGTTTAACCTCTGCGGATCTATCGATTGCACAGCACTTACGTAGCCGTGAAAAAACCACTTTCGTGGTTGCGAACAAAGTGGACGGTATTGATGCCGATTCTGCCTGCGCCGAGTTTTGGTCTTTAGGTCTAGGTGAAGTTTACCAAATGGCAGCGTCTCAAGGACGCGGCGTGACCAACATGATCGAATACGCGCTGACTCCTTATGCCGAAGCGATGGGCATAGTGCGTCAAGACGAAGGCGAAGTGACCGAAGAGCGTGAATATACCGAAGAAGAAGCCGAAGCTGAGCAAAAGCGTCTGCAAGATTTGCCTATCAAGTTAGCGATCATAGGTAAACCGAACGTCGGTAAGTCAACCCTGACTAACCGTATTCTAGGTGAAGAGCGCGTTGTGGTATTTGATGAGCCTGGCACGACCCGTGACAGTATTTACATTCCAATGGAACGTGAAGGTCGCGAGTACGTGATTATCGATACCGCGGGGGTTCGTCGCCGCAGTAAAGTACATCAAGTCATTGAGAAATTCTCAGTGATCAAAACCTTGAAAGCGGTTGAAGATGCTAACGTGGTGTTGCTTATCATCGATGCCCGTGAAGGTATCGCCGAGCAAGATTTAGGTCTGTTAGGGTTCGCGCTCAATGCGGGTCGCGCTTTGGTGATTGCCGTCAACAAGTGGGATGGTATCGACCAAGGGATTAAAGATCGTGTGAAGAGTGAGCTTGACCGTCGTCTTGGCTTTATCGACTTTGCTCGTATTCACTTTATTTCGGCGCTGCACGGTACTGGTGTTGGCCATTTATTTGAATCGATTGAAGAAGCCTACGACAGTGCCACACGCCGCGTTAGTACTTCTATGCTGACACGTATCATGCAAATGTCGCAGGACGATCACCAGCCGCCATTAGTGAATGGTCGCCGTGTGAAGCTTAAATACGCGCACGCAGGTGGTTACAATCCACCAATCGTGGTGATCCACGGTAACCAAGTTAGCAAGCTGCCAGACTCGTATAAGCGCTACATGATGAACTACTTCCGTCGTTCATTGAAAGTGGTGGGTACGCCAATCCAACTACGTTTCCAAGAGGGTGATAACCCATTTGAAAACAAAACTGAGAAGTTGACTATGAGCCAAGAGCGTCGTCGCAAGCGCGCACAAAGCCATATCAAAGACAGAAAAACCAAATAGTGTTTTTTACTAGACACATTTGAAACAAAAGGAACCTTAGGGTTCCTTTTGTGTTTTAAGACTGTTTAATCAGGGTTTACATCAATATCAATGTCCTCTAGAGAGTAGATTCCAATAATTAGATTAAATATGGCTAGCAGATTAAACCAGCAACATACCTAACTTAATATCTCGAATATTTTAGACAACTGTCTGTATCGGTCGTGCTCTTTTGTTTAGCATTTAGCTGCTCAATAGGAACTTAGAAGTCTTTCTCGCCTTTTATTAAGGCTGGATGACCCGATATGGCTTTTGAGGTGTGCATACCCGCCATCGTCGCGGCTTCGACGCAGCCCACATTAAGGCCTGTCTTTATCCAATCGCCCGTCATATACAAGTTATCTATTCCTGTACCATCTGTTGTGATGCGATACTGCGAGCTGTCCTTAACCGATAAGACATAACGTTCGGATGGATCTACATTTGCACGCCAATATTGGCTATCGAAACGGGCAACGCCTTGACGGTCTTGTTCATCGTGAAGCCATTCCCAAGGGAAGCTATCACCGACATTTTGCCAAAGTTTATGGATTTCGGTATTGAGCTGGTGGATAGCACCGGCTTTAGCTTCTAAGGTTTTCCGTTGTTGGAAATCCACATCCGAGCTTGGCGGATAGGCTTCGACAGGCAATGCCGAGCAAAAATAACTGGCGTTTTTAGGTTCTAAACCGCGCCAATCTTCTTTGTCTAACAGTTGGTTCATCGATGCCCAAGTATCGTAGGGTTCGGTGAAGCCCGATAATACTGGCTCCTCGCCATCTTCAGAATAATTTGGCCAGCCTATTCCATTAAGATCTTGGTTCATCCACAGTTGATAGGCTTGAGTGGCAACGGTTTGTACCTTATCAACGCAAAGTGTGAGGGCTGGGCTTTGTGCCATCACTTCACTCGCCACATGGGGCACAGAACCGATGGAAAGACCGAAGATGACTTTGTCGAAATCCACACCTTTGACTAAGCGCTTTTTCGGTAGGGCTTTGCCAAAGTGCGTTTCATATACGCTGTCCCAATCGCTCCAGAAGTGTTCCAGATTGATATTATGGGCTTTAAGCAGTGCCGCTTGTTCAGGCTCAAGCTGCTCATAATTGGGCGTACTTGGCCAGCAGGCGAGACCTTTAACATCAACCAAGGGATCGTAGCTTGTGATAGCTGGTGCCAAGGCAACTTGCTCGGTGATTTCAATTGCTTGAATACTTTGATTGCGGCATTCGAGATTATCGACGCGATTGAAGTAGTGGAAGTTGACACCTCGGCGTTTGAGCACTTCGTAGAAAGGCGTAAAGACCACATCGCCCATGCCGGCCTGCATTTTCCACATTACGCCACCTTGATAGCACAGGGCGATACGTAGCATAGAGCGGATAATCGTCCCCGCCTCGACATTGGGTTTGTCGAAGTTGCCTTTTTCATAGGCGAAGACTAAGTCGTAAAAACCACGCACGGGTGCGCTGTCGACTGTGTACTTAAGGCTGGCACCGTGTTTGGTTAACCATTCGCGATAATCATAGCCATTGATGGCATCGAAGCCTTTTTCAAATACATCATCGGCAAACATGCCCTTGAGTATCGTAAGCCCCAGATCGGCGGCTATATACAAGTGGCGCAGTTCGTCATTGTTATCTAAATGGCCGCTAAAGCGTTTGACGAGTCGTTTATGCAGGGCATCGACGGCCGATTCGACCAAGCCATCGTCACTTTCACTATGGACATGCTCATCGCACTCGCGGCCAATCATTTGATTGAAATGGCATTCGAGCTTATCGCCGAGCGCGTCAAGTGATTCTTTAGCATCTTCGACCGAATCCTCTAACTTATCTTTTAAGCGTTCAAACCAGCTATTATCGAGCCAGTTTTTAGGTGTTCCCATGGCTTTTTCATCAGCATCAAGCAAGTCATCCATGTCCTTGAGCCATTCCTTGATCCACGCAAAGGCGACTTTAACAACTTTCCAGAAGGTGAGGGTTTCGGTGCCATCACCAGGGATGCCCGGTAGTGTAGGGAAAGTGATCGGCCAGCTTACCGAACGGCCTTTGACTTCTTCCTGTAATACGATGAAGTTATGGGGTTTAAAGGCATCAAAAAAGGTCGCGAGCGGCGCGTCTGCTGGCCTATCTAATTCTTCATACGCTTTACGCATTAGGGCAAACGCGTTTTGATAGAAACCAAACCAAATATGTAATCCATGTTCTTCAATGCGTTGTCCCATTGCAGCATTGCGGCCACTTGCCCCTTTGCCGCCGATACGCCAGCCGAGTTGATAGACATCAATCTCATATTGATTCTGCCAGCCGGGTTTGTCGGTCAGATAACAGGCTGCGGTCATGGCCGCGACACCGCCACCGAGAATGGCTATTTTCTGTTTTTTGATTTCGGAGTTATCGACTAATACTTCACCGGGCGGCACTTCAAAATCAAAGTTAACATGGTAAGGCAGTAAGACATGCTGCTCGCCAATCTCAACCCCGAGTGTGTCCTGTAACGGGAAGCTGGCATTATCAAAAATGGTCGCGACAAAATCATTTTTGAGCAGGGCAACACTGTGCACTTTATTCACTTGGGCAGGTGCGGCGACGATGGCTTGATAAATGGCTTTTTGACCTGAAGAGTCGGGGAACTGCTTTAGAAATACTTGATCGATTGCGGGTTTAAATAGCAGATGAAATAGCTGCTCTTCGCCGAGCTGATCGAGCTCTGGTATGAAATCGGTTTGTTCTTTAAAGAGTTGCCAGGTTTGGGTTATCGCTTCAAGGGTGGAAAGCTGCGCCTCGGGTTTGGCATCGCAATTCACTTCAATCAATGGATGCAGGGCGAGTTCAGTTTCTGGCGAAAAATGTAAAAAACTTTTGGCAGCAAGGGATAATCGCGTCAGAGGCTCACCCACAGCTGGCATAGTGTATTCACATAAATATTTAGGATAACCAAAGAGTTCACGGCCATTAATTAAGGCCATGGCATCGTTCACCCAAATGTGTAGCGGCTGAAAATAGACTTGGCTGATTTGTGTGCTGTCGCTGCTATCTTGGCGCCCGACCATGACCCAAGTGATGATGTCCGTTTCTTGGATCCAACCCTTGGCTCTGTCTTCTGGATAAGCGGAATAGGCTTTTTCAATTTGAGTGAAGGTTGTCAGTACGTAGGGAGATAACACCTTAAAATACATTGCACTACCGGCAACTTGATTCAAGGTCTTATCAATAGAGCGTTGCAGGTTTACTTGTTTCCCCTTTAGAAAAAAACCGTACATATCGGCTTTATTTAACACTAAGGGGGAGTGCATCAACATACTGCCTTGGGGATAAATAAAGTCGGGGCGCTGTTTTTCCATGGTGTTCATCCTTAAATTTCAGTGTAAGTCCAATGGCTTGGGAGTCATAACCCAAAAAGCATAGGGCAAATAAGCCATTAAGCCCATTGATTTTACAATTGATTTTTTAAGAATTTGAGAGGGTATCGCGGGATTGAGTAGCAAGTTGGATATTATCCAACTTGCTCAGATTTGGCAGGCTTAGCACAGAACGAATTCGTTAAACAAACCCGTGGGCTAGGGTACTTAGATTCAGTTACTTCGATTTATTTTGGTAGAAATCCACCTCTGTATTATCGTCCGAGTAACGTCGCTTAGTATCCCTGCGGCGCTGTTTCACGCGTTTATTCTTTTGCTTACCTTTGACGTTATCGCCCCATGGCGCATCATCGTCGTCAAATTCATAGGAGTGTGACATGGTCAAAATTCCAAAAATACCTGTGCCATTCGCAGCACCCGATCTTTTTACCCAAAGGTGAGATGAAGCTAAAGCGAAATATTTCATCATTGATGGTGAAAAGTTTTGCCCAAGAGCGATATCTTGCCACTGAAATGGACGTATCTGAGATTTTAACTGGGAGGATGTGGTTTATCTTTATGATAATAAAAGAGTAAATCTGATTTTAATCGTAAGACACAGTATACGATTGAACTTGGCGCCCAGAACGGAGGGCGCCAAGTTTTGATACAAAATAATGAGTTAGTGTTACTTGCTGCGGAGCATACGTGCGACGAACATGCCATCACTGTTGGCCTCAAAGGGCCACACGGTCAACATTTCTGTTTGTTCACCGCTAAAAGGATGGCGTATCGGCGTGAGCGTGAACTCTGGATGTTGCTGTAAAAACGCCGTTACCACGTCTTGGTTCTCGATGGGCGACAAGGAGCAAGTGGCGTAAACGAGGATACCGCCGGCCTTAACTGCGCGGCTACTGCGGCTTAAAATATCGAGCTGTAACGCGGCTTTATCGGCCACGGCTTCAACACCATCCAACCAACGCATATCAGGATTACGCCGCCAAGTGCCAGTACAACTGCACGGGGCATCGACTAACACACCGTCAAAATGATCCGCAGGCACGGGCAGGGCATCACTCTTCCAACGGGCCACACTAATGCCATTAAAGTGGGCTCTTTGGGCGCGTTTAGTGAGTTCTTCTAGGGCATTGGAGCGAATATCGGACGATATGATGCTGCCCGCAGATGACGTTTGGTTATCAGCAGCTTTAGCTAGCATCAAAGAGCGCAGTTGCAGGGTTTTGCCGCCAGCACCGCTACAAGCATCCCACCAATGGGCATAGGGTTCAGGCGCACAAATTTGACCAATGACCTGTGAAGCCAAATCTTGGATCTCGATGTTACCGTCTTTATACAGGGCTATTTCATTAAGATTCATACTCTTACTGCCAAGATTGATGGCATCGCTAAAGTAATGACCATAACTTGCTTCTATACCGAGCGCTTGCAGTTGTGTCGCTGCATCTTGACTCGTGATCCCTTGCGCGCGTCCCCAAATTGGCGGGCGACTGGACATAGCTGCAATTAATTGGGTTTGCTGCGCCGCATCAACAGGGCACACTTGCCAGAACCAGTCGGGTAATAAATCCTGTGCTTTAAACTCAGTCGCGGGAAATAAATACTGTATCAGTGCCAATTTGTCGTCGAGACTTTCAACGGCAAGTGCTTGAGCTTGCTGATAATCGATGGGCGATTGTGATAACTCATGCCAAGCGTTGGCGATATCTTGCCAAGCATGGGCTTCCAATAGGGCACTGGCGCTTAGGCTGGCAAAATAAATCGCTGATTCTTGTTGATCGTCTAATCGCTGAAACCACCCCCACCAGCGGAACAGACTAAATAAGGATTCACGAATGACTTTACGATCCTTTGAGCCGTGTTTTTTATGTTCTCTAAAGTAATTTGCCAAAATACGGTCGGCGGGCATTTTACTGCTTTGAATTTCATCGAATAATTGCTTAATTGTGCTGGCGTAACTGAGCGCACGTTTTTGCGCTGGGGTGTTCGCCTGAACATTTAACGCCGATGATGTGACTGAGTTGGATGCCATACCGGAAGAGAAGCTGCTTGGATTACCCATAAATTTAGCCTAGATCATGCTTCTGTGACTGCGCCTTTATGTAAGAGGCATAGCTGAACAGAGGAGAAAAATAAGTGGCGCAGAGTGTAGCAGTTTTGCCCGATAACAGGCAGTAAAAAAGCCCCGAATTAGCATCTGCTAATGGGGCTTTTTGTGTTTGAGTCACTGAGACTCATGGTGTATTCAGTACCTAAGGGCTATTTGCAAGCTATTCGCGCAACGACCGTTTAGCAGATGACTATTTCGTCACCATCTTTTGGATTTGTTTAGCTCGTTCTTCATCACTCATTTCCACCGGTGGCGGCGTAACTATGCCTTTTTGGCAAGCAGGTCTGAGCGCTAATTCATCTAACCAACGTTGCAAATGGGTCAAACCTTCCATATTGATGCCGCTCCACTCGTGGATACGTACCCAAGGCCAAGTGGCGATGTCGGCAATCGTGTATTCGTCACCAGCAAGATATTGATTTGTGGCGAGTTGAGTATTCATGACTTCGAATAAACGTCGACCTTCTTTTTGATAACGGTCAATCGCTGCGGGGATTTTTTCTGGGAAGTATCGGAAGAATACGTTAGCTTGACCCATCATGGGTCCGACGCCGCTCATTTGGAACATTAACCATTGGATCACCTGTGAGCGCTTTTTAGGATCGGCTGGCAGGAATTTACCTGTTTTTTCGGCGAGATACAGCAGAATTGCACCGGATTCGAATACCACAAAATCTTCGTTGTCGCGGTCGATAATGGCGGGAATTCGGCCATTTGGATTAATGGCAATAAACTCAGGCTGTTTTTGTTCGTTGGTGCTGAAATCTAGCTTATGGACGCGATATTCTAGCCCCATTTCTTCCAATGCGATGGAGATTTTAAAACCGTTAGGGGTCGCGGCTGTGTATAAATCTATCATGATGATTCCTTTAGGTTATAACGCTTATAGCTACTCACTTTTGTGCCTATTCAGGCATTTGTGCCGCTATTTTTTAGGGGTTAACGATACTATGGCAGGACGCTGCGCCATAGTGATAAACCAAGCTTTAAGATGCGGCAAGTTGTCAGTGACTTCAATATCTAAATTCTTAATAAAGCTGATAAAAACGTAAGCCGAAATATCGGCAATGCTGAATTCATCGCCTGCCATAAAGGGCGACTTGCTCAATTGTTGGTCTAAGCTTGGTAGGAAGTCAATGACCCTTTGGCGTGATTCTGCACCCCAAGACTCGACACAATTTTCCCTGTCTTTATAGACACCGCTTAAATTACGAAAGGCTTGAAACCCAACCATTAAGCCTTGTAACTCTATGATACGTTGCCACATTTCCACTTTTGCGCGCTCAAGTGGCGTATTACCAAACAGCGAGTGAACACTTGGGTGGATTTCTTCTAAATAGCGGCAAATGGCAACCGATTCACACAGGTAGCTGCCATCATCGAGTTCGAGTAATGGAATGCGGCCATTTACACTTTTGGCTTTAAATTCGGTACTTAAATTCTCCCCACCGCGGATATCGACGTTCACTCTTGCCACTTCTATGCCTTTTTCCGCAAGAAAAATACTGACGCGACGCGCGCTGGGAGTCGGAGCTAATTCGTAGAGTTTCATCTAAAGTCCTGTAGTTTTTATCTGTGCTTTATGCTCGATTTGAGCATATAAGGCTTTAACGGAACGATCGGTTAGGATAGAATTTACGCCATATCTAAACGATCAGTCAAGAATGATTTGCCCCTCAACTTTCTGTTGTAAAGAGGAGTGTGTTAAAGAGGAATGGTAAAGCTGATCGTGAGCGCGTATTCAAGAGATTAGGTCGCAGGCTTATGGCACGAAGTTGTAATTTTGATCGGCAGGAAAAACTCATATTGGCAATGGAGCTTTTTTGGCAAAAGGGCTTTGCCGAAACCTCGATTTCCGATCTCGTCGGCCATTTAGGCATTAATCGATTTAGCCTTTATAACAGTTTCGGCGACAAGCAAAAGCTATACCGCGAGTGCCTCAGTTTCTACCTCGATAACTACTCTTTTGGTGCCTCAGATACTCTGCTGCATGAAAAAGCAGGCTTGGCCGAAATAACAGCTTATCTAGCCCGCTTCGTTGCCCTGCAGCGGGAACAAAAATACGGCTGTTTTATGCAAAATGCCGTGTTAGAAAAGAGCCTCGACGATGAGAGTGTACTGCAGGAGTGTCAGCGTTTATTTTGCCGATTACAGACCTCATTCACCCAAGTGTTGCAGGACTGCCAAGCGCGAGGTGAGTTATTGGCCAATGTACAGCCGCATCAGGTCGCTGCATTTTTAGTATTGCAATTACAAGGGATTAGGGTGTTAGGTAAAGCGGGTGAATATGAGCTGCTAGACAATGCCTTTGCAGTTTTACAGAGTTACTTGGGCACTTTAAATACAAAAGTTTAAGTGCAAATTAAGCCATTTAAGGTGCAAGTTATAGTTTGAATGGCCTAGGTTTTTCGCCTAGGCCATGTTGCTTTTAGCAGTCTATTTTTAAAAATCCAAGTCCAGCGCGAAACACAGATAGGCCATCAACTGAGAGCAATGCGCAAATTGCTCGGCACAGAAACTGGCGGCATCTGGGCGACAGAGTTCTTCAAAGGTGATATTTTTTATGGCGATAAAATCTTTGCGTTTTAGCTCCGCCAGCATAGGGTGGTTTTTATCAAACCCTTTTGGTGGTCGAGTTAAGCTGTCACCGTCCATGTTAAATCCATGACTCTGCAAGGTTTGTAGTGCCTTTTTATAGCCGTTGGGATTTTCATCGATACAAGTGCGAATGGCATTTAAGGCTTTCGATTCTGGGTGCCAAATCCCTGCGGCAATAAAACAGCCATCTTCGGCAATGTGTAAATATAGTCCCGGCGCATGCACGTCTTTGCCCTGAAAATGGCGGAATTGAATACCAACATTGGTTTTATAGGGCGTTTTATCTTTGCTGAAACGGCTGTCTCGCTGCGGGCGCATAAGACTGCCACCGACTTTTTTCGGTACGGCAGTGAGCCGAGGCGAGAGGGCGAGGATACTGGGCTGCATTTGCTCGATAAACTGCAGCGCAGGGGTTCGCACTGTCTCTTCGTATTCCGCCTGATGGGCTTTAAACCAGTCGCGGGAGTTGTTTTGCGCCAGTTGATTTAAAAATTGCAAACTCGCGGCGCTGAACGTTGCACCTGTCGCAATAGGGATTTTAGTCGTGAGCGTGGCCATTATCGGTGAACCTTATTAATGCATTTGAAACGAGTGCCAACAGCCTAGATGCGCCAAGATACAAGCAGTGCGAACGTCAGGCGAGTCGCCCGTATATTCACTCGTACTGCAAGGTCGTGCACTCTTAAGAGGATGAAAGGCTGTCAAATATGGCACCAATACTGCCATCCTTCGGTAAGATCTTCACTTAATTTTTTGAAGTGCGCCGCTTCTCTTTTGTTTTCAACCAGCCCGTTATTTACACGTAAAGCCAAGTGAGAACTATTCTTATCCTCTTCATTCGTGCCTATAATGCCGCCCTATTTTTAGATTAGTTTGTTAATAGGAAGACGTTAAATGGGTTGCCTGCCTAAATTTGGGAAATGGAAAGCGAGTAGAAATCTGTCGCTGATGGGATTATGTTTGTTGCCCTCAATGCCCTTGTACGCAAATGAGGTATTGGGCGAGCCTAAGGTTGAGCCGATTGAAATCCTGCAGGTTCATGGGCAGCAATATCGTAGGGCCATCACAGTCGCTAAACCGGGTGAAGCGATTATTTCCATGGAACAAATCGAGGAGATGCAGGCGACGACCTTCGCCGAAGTGATTGATGATATGGCGGGGGCGCATATCGATGGTGGCACCCGCAGCGGCGGTGAGCGGATTAATATCTGGGGCTTTGGCGAGACCGAAGATTTTAACGTTTATGTGGATAATGCTCCGGTGGGATTTGAGCAGTATCGCTATGGCTCATTTTTCCTCGATCCTGATCTCATCAAACGAGTGGAAGTGATCAAAGGCGCCCATGATGTGCGCTCGGGCAATGGCGGTTTTGGTGGGGCCATGTATGTGGTCACTAAATCGGCCGATGATTTTCTTAAATACGATCAAGCGATTGGCGCGCGAGTCAAAACCAGCTACGCCAGCAATAATGACGCTATGGGTTATACGGGAACTGTCTATGGCAGGGTGAATCCACATTTATCGGGGTTGTTGCACCTTACACGCCGTGATGCGGGGGATGTGACTTTAGCTAATGGCGATGAGTTTGAATATTCGGGCTATGAGCAAGATAATTATCTAGGCAAGATTGATTATGAGCAGGGCGATCACCAACTTGCCTTGAGCGTGACCCATTATCTCGATGAGGGCCGCAAACCTTGGGCTAATCGCCGTGGCCCCATGCCTGCCATCTCAGACTACAACATCAAAAAGTACGGCTCCTACGAGCAGGCGCTGTATGCCACAACCGCCTATAACACCTATGAAGACAACACTTGGTCTGCCAATTATCGTTATTCGCCGAGCAATCCGCTGATTGATACTCAAGTGGTGATCTCCCATTCGGCGAATGTGCGTCACTGGGTAAGACCCGATATTGCGTGGGAGAAAATGACGGTTTCCGTAGGTAACTTCGGCCACGAATCTTGGCTAGATTACAAACGTGATTATATTGATATCAACAACTTGAGTTTGATTGGCGATCACGAGATCACCACTGGATTGCAGTACCGCAGCCTCGACCGTACTTCGCTTGTGTTTAACAAGAGTTATGAGAAGAATCCTGAGAAAAACTTTGGCTGGTACACACCTTATTATCAACCTGAAGGTCGCCAAGACACCTATGCCGTGTATGTTCGCGATGCGATTCATCTCACCAACGACTTAACTGTTACTCCCTCGCTGCGATATGACTTTATCTACAGCATAGGTCGGCCAAATATTGCGCCAGATTATAACGACATCAGCGCGGGTCACGATTATAGCTCGACTCACCACTCGGGGTTCTCACCAAGATTAGGCATAGATTACCAACTAACAAACTACGCTCGGTTAAACTTTGATTACGCTTATAGCCTGCAGGCCCCTGTGGTGGATGAGATTTATGCCGTGCAATACGCGAAAGCCAGCATTACCGGCACGAGTCGCGACATCGATGTCGAACGCTTACACGCTTTCAAGCTAGGCTTGATGACACAGCACCAGCATCTGATTGCCAACGATGATGCGCTGTCGACGCAGCTCACTCTGTTTGCCAACCTAGGCCGCGATGATATCGCCCAGCGCCGTGGGGCTAAGTCTGATAAAACCCAGTTAATTCAAAGCGGTTACACCAATCTTGATGGTTACCATATTTACGGTGCTGATTTTGAGGCCCAATATCGCTATCAAGACGTGTTCAGTGATCTGGCGGTTTCATGGCTGCAAGGTCAACACAATGGGTCACTCAGAGATAGCCAAGATGACGACGAGTATTTAGCCAACATGGCACCGCTCGATATTCGTTTGCGTTTAGGCATGTATATTACAGATGATATTTCAGTAGCTTGGCAAGGTGCTTGGTATGATGCGCAAACTAATGTTCCCCACGGCGATATCTTTAATGCCGAGTCGCCGAGCGAAAATTACTTCTTGCAGAACCTGTACCTCGCCTATGAGCCCCAAGCTGGTTTAAAGGGATTAAGCGTGCGTTTGATGGTGAAAAACCTCACCAATCTGCAAGTGGTGCCGTTTCTCTCCGATGGGATCCCAGCTGCTGGGCGCGATGTTCGCTTGAGTTTAGCTTATGAATTTTAAAGATTAATCACTAAGGCAGTGTGGGCGCGGTTTATAAAACTTATAAAAAATAGGGTTATATTGCCTCAGCCCCCTGCCGAAAAAAGCCCGTTTATGGCATAATCCGCGTTTTACTAGGCATATAGAACAGAAAAATGACTGAAAATGAATTGCTAAGTCGCTGTGGCGGCAAGTGTGAACTGTGTGGCAGCGAGATCGAACTCTCTATTTATGATCTGCCAGCCTCCGATGGCCGTGACAATGAGATCATGATTTGTGAAACCTGCAGTGGCCAAATTGCGGCACCGGATACCATGGACATGAACCACTGGCGTTGTCTGAACGACAGCATGTGGAGCCCTGTACCGGCAGTTCAAGTGATGTCATATCGTATGCTTAAGCGCTTAAATGGCGAAAGCTGGGCGCAAGATTTACTGGATATGCTTTACCTTGAAGACGATGTAAAAGCGTGGGGCGATGCTGAAGTTGCCGCCGCAGGTGACGACACAACCCCAACGTTAGACAGTAATGGTGCCGTGATTAACGCTGGCGATACGGTCGTGATCATCAAAGATTTAAACGTGAAAGGCACTAGCTTTGTGGCTAAGCGCGGCACAGCTGTGCGTAACATTTCTTTGACTAACAACCCAGAGCATATCGAAGGCCGTGTTAACGGGACTCGTATTGTGATCCTGACGTGCTTCGTTAAAAAGTCTTAAGTTCAACCTAGTGTGGGCTCGATTTATCGAGCCGCACACCATAAAAAGCCGCCATGCTCGTTAATCGACATGGCGGTTTTTTTATGCCGACATTATTCCCGTAAACTGCTGCGCCATTCCACCCGATTAGGTACTTAAGATACGCAGCGCGCGACTTGATATTGGCGTGCATAACCCTGCGGATTAAATTGCCAAGATAGTATCCACGCCATCAGGCTGATGCCACCGAGTAATAACCAAGCACTGTTAAAGCTGTTGAAATTATCGCGAATTAATCCGGCAATCCAAGGCGAAATGGCGGCAATCGTATAACCCACACCTTGTACAAAGGCGGTTAATTTACCCGCTAACATCGGATTTTGTTGATGATCCATAGTCACAATTAATCCGAGTGGAAAAATCCCGCCTATGCCTAATCCTGCCAGTCCCGCCCATAAAAATAGCGACACTTGAGGGGCGAGTGCGAGCCCCATAAAACCGATGAGTTGCAGCAAGCACAGTAGGGCTATGATGGCGCGTCTGTCCGTCGACTTGCTGGCAAGCCAAGGAAACACTAAGCCCGCGATCACTTCCATGCTGGTTAAGAAACCTAACACTAATCCAGATTGAGTCTGGCTATAACCTAGCTCGACCGCGTAGGGGGCTAACCATGCAAGCACGCAGACATAACAGCTTGTACCTAAAGCAAAAAATATCGCCAATAACCAACTGCGACGAAAACGCCAAAAGCTAAGCGGCACAGTTTGCTCCGTAGTTTGATTCGCTAATACGGCTTTGTGTTTAACCATCAGCCATAGCGCCAGTGCCACTACGCCCAACCATGTCCAATGGCCTAAGCCCGCACGCCAACCTAAGTTCATCCCGATAAAAGGCGCACTGCTGGCGGCCAAAGCAGCGCCGCCCATAATGGCGGTGACGTAAAGCCCCATCATTAAGGGCACCCGTTCACCGAAATTGAGTTTGATCATGGCAGGCATTATGGTTTGAATAAGGGCGATACCGACTCCGGCCAGTAATGCTGAGCAGATAAGCCAGCTTGCATCCATCGCCCAAAAACGCATTGCCGTGGCGACGATCAAGAGGAGCAACGATCCCGTCATCACGGTATTAAAACCTAACCGTTTAGCAATACTAAAACCCGCAAAGCAGCCCAGTCCCATGGCGAGCACGGGCAGCAATGTCAGCATAGACGCTAAGGTAAAACTTAAGCTGATATTCTCTTGTATGCTGGGCAGCAAAGGCCCGACGGAGGCGAGAATGGGGCGCAGATTTAGACCGATAAGAATGAACGCGATTCCGAGAAGCAATAAATTCGCTTTCTCTGACTGGGGTGACCGCATGGATTGTCTCCAAAAATAAGCTGAGTTTGATTTGCTGAAAGAGTGACCTGTAGCGGCATTTAGCACATTTACGATGATTTCCTTTCAACTACAGTAAGTTGAAGCAGCATCGCTACAGTTCAAAAAGAATCTCTTTCAGATGTATCTTGATATAAAGATATTTTAATTCTGCGAGAAAATGACTAAGATGTAAAGAATGATATAAAGAATCTTTATGTTGAGATAAAGCTATGACAGCGAAAACGACATTCACGCACATGAGCCCTGCGGATACTAACGCGAGTTCTGCGGATAAAGACCAAGCAGCTTCGAACACCAAAGCAGATGGCCTTGAAAGCGAAGATGGTTTGGATAGCATTGTCGGCCAGTGGCAGCAACAAGGGGTGACTGATGATTTGATCCCTATGGCTGTGCTTGGGCGAATCGCGCGTTTAACGAAATATATTGAAGTTGTACTGCTGCAATGCCACGCCGAATTTGGCTTAGGTCAGGGCGAGTTCGATGTGCTTGCCACCTTAAGGCGTTCGGGTGAGCCGTTTACACTCTCACCTTCACAGCTTTATCAGAGCATGATGCTAAGCTCTGGCGCTATGACGAGCCGTTTAGACAGACTCGAAAATAAGGGGCTGATAGAGCGGGCGCACAGTAAGGAAGATCGCCGCGCCGTACATGTCTCGTTAACTGCTGAGGGTAAGGCGCTCATTGATAAGGCCTTGCCGCAGCATATTCAATGTCAGAGTGCGCTATTAGCGGGCGTGAGCGTTGAAGATAGGCCTATGTTGTTGCAGATTTTAAAATCTTGGCTGAACCAATTTGAGCCGCAATAAATCGTTTAAACTTCACGTGAGTATTTAGTTTTTTAGTTTCTAGTGTTAGACATCTGGCGAGAAGCGATAGCCGAGCGCTATTGGCTAGTATGGATCAACCGCGCGGGACAACATTCGATAGTACAAGGGAGTTGCCATGGTAAAAAGACGTGAAGCATTTGAATTAGCAGGTAAACGAGTCACAGCAGGGACTCAACTGGGGATCAAGCTGGCCGCCGCTAAGTTGTATACCGATACGCAACTCGATATTCATGTGGAAGTGTTTCACGGGGCCAAACCCGGCCCAACTTTACTGGTTTGTGCCGCCATTCATGGGGATGAACTCAATGGTATCGAGATTTGTCGGCGACTATTAGCCAGAGTCAATCCCAAGAATCTGACGGGCACCTTAATTGTGGTGCCGATTGTGAATGTGTTTGGTTTTATTCAGCAATCCCGTTATTTACCCGATAGGCGGGATCTCAACCGCTGCTTCCCAGGCTCCAGTAAAGGGGCACTGGCAAGTCGGTTAGCCAACCTGTTTGCCACTCAGTTATTAGTCCATGCAACCCATGTGATTGATTTGCATACGGGCGCGATTCACAGAGACAACTTGCCGCAAATTCGCTGTGATACCAGCGATGAGACTATGCTGGCCATGGCGAATGCCTTTGGTGCACCGCTGATTATGCATTCAAAAGCGCGCAGTGTTTCCATGCGGGGTTATGCTAATCAGCAGGGCATTCCGTGTATTTTGTACGAGGCGGGAGAGGCGCTACGTTTCAGTGAATTGTCGATAAAATCCGGCCTTAAGGGCGTGCTTAATGTGATGCGCAGTTTAGGCATGTTGAAGGGGCGGGTGAGCAATAAGGGATCGAGTGTCAGCGCCATTCGCAGTTATTGGGTGCGCAGCGAATCCGACGGTTTAGTGAATATGAAGCTCAAGCTCGGCCAGCGGGTGACTAAGGGTTATATCATTGCCCATATCGTCAGCCCCCACGGTGGTGACAGTGTGGCCATTCGTGCACCAACCGACGGCATTATCATAGGGATCAGCAATATTCCCGTTACTAACGAAGGCGAGGGCATGTTCCATATCGCCCAGTTTGAAGGTGACGAAATTGAAATGGCTAATGAACAGCTCGATGAATTTTTGATGGAATATGCTTAACCGCAGATGTGTTGAAATTGGATATAGCCACAGAAGTCGCTAAGATAGTTTTGCGACTTCTGTGATCATTTTTAAGTGCTTATTTTTACTTCGCTAACTTCTGCCTAGTCATCCTACGAATGCCATTTTCGACATTCCCAAATATCTAAACTCACTAGAGTTTAAACCGTTCCACTGAGCTGGTGAGTGAGTGGGCAAGCGTGGTGACTTCGTTGCTGCGTTTGGCCATGTCCATGGCTTCATTGGCATTTTGATCCGCCGCTTGCGCAGCCTCGCTCATGCTTGATTCAATACGTTGACTGTAATCTAACTGCTCATGGGCGGCGTGGGTGATCTCTAGGCTCATGTCATTGAGCGTATGTAAGGTGCTTTCTATATGGGCGATAGCATCCTGCAGGGTTTGGCTTTGTCCGACACATTCGTTTGCCTGATTTTGACCTGTGGTAATTGCACTCGCTGCCGTGGAGGTCTCTTTTTGCAGGGCCGTGATCATGGTTTGAATTTCAGCGGTGGCAGCTTGGGTACGTGAGGCCAGGGATCGCACCTCATCGGCCACAACAGCAAAACCCCGTCCATGTTCCCCCGCTCTGGCGGCTTCAATGGCGGCGTTCAGTGCCAGCAAATTGGTTTGTTCGGCAATGCTACTAATGGTGGTTAAAATGCTGCCAATATTATCGCTTTGAATGCTCAAGCGAGACATGACCTCAACCGAACTACTTAAGCGGGCGCTCAGTTCGGCAATTTTATTGCGATTATCATCGGCAATTTGCTTCACTTGATTGCCGTATTTCGAGGCTTGGCTGATTTGTTTCGCCGACTCACTGGCCTGTTCAGTTACTAAATTAGAACTGGTAAACATCTGTTCAGCTAAGGCTTTAGTCTCATCGACGCGGCTGATTTGCGCGGTTGCGGCATTGGCAATGCGCTGACCTTGCTCATTGGTTTGGGTGGCAGAGCTGTCCAGTGAATGGGCATTTTGGCTGATATTGGTGAGTAGCTTGGCAAGGTCATCACTCAAGGTATTCATGTTATCAATTAGGGCGCCAAATTCATCATCATGGCGTTTGTGAATGCGTTTAGATAAATCCCCTCGGGCGATGCTTGCGAGTGCGCCATTCACTAAGGCTAATGGATTGAGCATGGCCTTGGAGGTGAAGAAGGAAATAAAACTCACCATAACGATAAACACCAATGCGAGCACTATCGCTAAGGTTTGCCCTTGCTCAATGGCATTACTGGCAATGGTTTGCAGGCTGCTAAATCGGCGATCGGCTAAGGTGATTAACTTGTCTAAGGCGAGATTATTGGCGTTAAATTCTTTATCGGCATCGAGGTAATGTTGCTCGGCTTGAAGCTGCGCCTCAACCACGGCTTGTTGTGTTTTATAAAGCTCGGCAGGGGCTGCGAGTAAGGTGTTGATAATTGCATATTGCTGTTCGAAGGTTTGCAGCAAGCCTAAGGTATCAAGCCCATCAGTTTGTTGTTTTAAAAAGGTAAAGTTAGTGGTGAGGTTACCCAGTAAGATGCTGACATCTTGCTGGTGCGATTGGATCACCTCCAAACTTTGAGTGTGGATCAGCTCTCCCATAGTGTTGGTTAGCGTATACAACATGTCGTCGATACGCGTGCCTGTACCGACAATCTCTTCGAGCAGAGTGGGATTATCGGGGATGGACAGGGTTTCGAGATCGATCATCGCATTACTGGCGTTGGTCTTGGCATCGTTAAAGCGTTGGAAAAGTTGTTGGTATTGCTGCTTTGCTTGTTCATTGGCGAGTTTCGCACTAAACATGGCTTGGCTTTGTTGCAAATAGGCTTGGTATCTTGCCTGCGCCTCGTGCAGGGAAGTCTGCATCTTAGATTGATCTGCCACTCGCTCCGTTAACTCATTTTCGATACTTTGATATTTCTTCTGCAGCGCCGTAAACGCTTGCTGACTTTTGGTTAAGGCGGCTGTGTCTTGCTGGCTATGGGCCAAGGTGGCAAGGCGTGACATTTTCAACAGCACCAGTTGCAAGCTATTACTCTGCTTTTGCACCGGTACGGCTAAGGTTTCGATATTTTGATAGGCGGTTTGTACTTGTGAGAGTGAATAGTAGAAGAAGCTGCTGCCAGCGATGAGCAGGGCGCCGATGGCACTAAAGCTAAAAATGATTTTTTGTTTTATGGTAAGCGTCAACATAGTGCGAAAACCTCTTCTATGACTGTCCCTGTAAAATGGGTTTAATAATGATTAGATCGCTGTTTTTATTGAAATATTAATTCAAGTGTAGCAGAGTTCGTCACAAGTAAAGTGAATTATTCTATTGAGAGTTTAGCGCTAGTTAAGGTTAACTTCTTGGTTTGATTATTTAAAAATAATCTCGACCGTATCTTAAAAGGATTGAAAATGAAATCAGTCGTGTTGGGTGAAAAGCGTATCGTACCGACAAAAATTGTCTGCATTGGGCGTAATTATGTCGACCATATCCATGAGTTAGGCAATGACATACCCGATGACATGGTGGTGTTTTTAAAGCCCAATTCGGCGATGTCGACAGTGCTACTTTCTGAGCATCAAGGTGAAGCCTTGCACTATGAAACCGAGCTGTGTTTTATGTTGCAAGATGGCCGTTTTAGCAGCGTTGCCATTGGCTTAGATCTCACTAAACGTGATTTACAAAGCAAGTTAAAAGCCAAGGGATTGCCTTGGGAACGGGCAAAGGCTTTCGATGGTGCGGCATTATTCAGCCCCTTTGTGGCGATTGATGATGCCGAGGCGCCGCTGCATTTTACCTTGAGTATCAACGACAACTTGGTGCAAGAGGGACATATCGATTTAATGATCTACAAACCTCAGACTATTTTATCTGAGCTGCAAGCCTTTATCAGTCTAGATGACGGCGATATTGTGATGACAGGCACCCCCAAGGGCGTGGGAAGTATTCCCGCTAAAAGTGTATTCAACGTGACGCTGAGCCGGGGTTTGCAAGCGAGTGCTGAGCCCTTACTCGAATGGCAATGGTTAAGTGTTTAGTGATAAATCGCTGAGTAGCTCGCATGATTGAACCTGATGACGTAAAAAAGACTGCTGTATTGCAGGTGTCAATTTGCCAGCCTCTGCAACAATTTTTGCTTGCGTTAGGGGCGAGTCAAGCTGCTGTTGAACGTTACTTACCACAGTTTAAAGCGTTGAACGTGCCGGCGGGAGAGGTGCTTCTTGGCCAAGGAAATGAGCAGTCACAGGCATATTTTGTTGTGGATGGTATCGTGCGCGCTTGCCATTATACTCAGGAGGGCACAGAGCGCTGTAAGGAGTTTTATTTCGAGGGTGAATTGTGTTTTTTGTATGTCAGTTGGCTGAAGCAAATTCCCGCTCGTTACCAATTAGAAGCTTTAAGCGCCTGTAAACTTATCCAAATGCCGTTATCCGTGTTGGATGATACTTCGCTGCAGCCCGTGCAACTAGGGTTACTTAAACAGCAATTATTGTATAAAGAACAAAAGGAAGCCTTTTTACTGCTGCACACACCTGAGCAACGTTATCTGTATTTACGCGAACATTCACCATTTTGGCTTGAGCGGTTAAGCCAAGGTCAGCTAGCTAATTATATTGGTATTACGGCAATCAGTTTGTCGCGTATGCGTCGACGACTTCAAGACTCTTTTTAACGTTTTTTGCCCCCAGTTAACTTAGGTTAATGCGCTAAAGCGCGATTTCCATGATGCTGAGCCTTAAGTTGCGCTCTCAAGTCTGTAAGGCTTGCAATCTGAGTGCGCATTATTGCTTAAAGCTAAGGGGCTTAATAAGTTGACTGCGTTTACTTTGTCTCAAATTTTGGTGGCGATAGCCATTATCTTCGATCTGATTTCGTTTCAATTTAAGGCGCGGGAGCGGATTGTCGCCTGCCTTTTTGTATCGGGTATTCTGATTTCTATTCATTTTTGTCTGTTGCAGCAATGGACTGCTGCAGGCTTAATGGGCATAGCCACAGTGCGTTATCTCACCAGCATGTTTACGACGTCAAAGGTGGCCATGTGGTGTTTTTCTAGCGCAGCAGTGGCAATGAGTATCGTGACCTTCAATGGCATAACGACAGTGATCAGTTGTATAGGTACCTTGTTTCAAACCCGCGCCGCATTCTGTCAAAGGGATAAAGATCTTAGATTACTGATGATAGTCGGAACCAGTTTTTGGCTTGTTCACAATGCCTTAGTGGGATCGCCCGTGGCGGTATTGATGGAGATATTATTTATTGGCAGTAATTTGCTGGGCTATTATCGGCATTATTTTCGCGGGCGGCTTAAGCAACTTCCGTGATCAGCCAAGGTCATCTCTAGCCTTAACTGAGAGGTTAAATTTTTAGCGCTTGCATAGTCGTTTTGGCGTTGATGTGAAGAGCATCTTTGTGCGTGATTAATCTAGGATAGCTAGAGTCCCGCGACGGCTTCCATATCGAGTTCGATATCTGTGCAGCCTTTAGCACAGTAAATTCCTGCGGCTTGTTCTGCCTTTGCCTGCTCAGGCAATATGACTTTAAGTGTCTGTTTACAGCTAGGACATTGCACTGGCTTACCTTTAAATACCCGTTTAATTAGATTTTTCTGTTCATTAAACGAGGTCGCTGTGGTTTGGTTTAACACGGCAAAGGGGCTAGTAGAAGCAGTTGTCATCGGTTGGCGGATCCTTAGGCTTGATAAAGTATTATCACGAGAGTGTTATCGCGAATAGCGAGATTATAGCCTGAGTTGCGCTGTTATTGAAAAGCCTCAATGTAAGCTCATGCTTAACCCATCGACCAGTGGTATTAATAGTCAATTAACGTATCGACCATCACATATGATGGCCGACATTGTGCGAGAAACGACTAGAGGGTGTTTTGCCAAGTCGATGGGCGAGAGTAACGTGCGCCATCTTTGACTCTAGCGCGGATGTGTTTGACATCATTAAGCTTGAACGCTTGGCGGTAGCTTTGCCAAGGTCCTGAGTCGAGTTGGTATTCCAGCTCGGCATTGGGATACAAGCTATTGAGCACTAACTGCTGATGTTCAACACGTATTCCAGGCGGTGCTATGCGATAGAAAACTCCCGCTTTTGCTAACTTAGGTTGCACTTTATTGGCGTAAACTGCAGCGAAGGTTTGCCAATCCTGTTTGAGGACTTGCTCGGCTTGGCCATTGAGTTGGCGGGCAAAATGTTGAGTCTGTTGGCTATAGATTTTACCTTGATAATCATAGGCTAATTCCCATGGTGCCTTATGCCATGCCCGTTCGGCGAGGGCGACCATGCGCGGAAATAGCATGTACTCTGCTTGCTCGTCCGATTGCACCATTTCGCTCCAAAGATGCCCCTGTAAGCCGTAAAAACTGTGCCCCGGTTTGAGCTGGCTGTGGCTATCGTCCGACACAAATGGCTGATTTAAGCTATTGTGCCAGCGCTCGGCATGGGCGGGCAGGTTGTCGGGCATAAAGCTAAACACCTTAAAACTGTCTATTCCCCTCGAGGCCCAATGATTACCGCGCTCATCTGGATGGCTAACATAGGGAAAATCAAAATAGGTGACTTCCGGCGTTGAGAGCACGACCTTCCAGCCAAGATTGACTTGCTTATGGGCGATTTGATGGCCGTTGTCTGAAATCAGTGACCAAGCGTTAGATTGCACTTGGGCGGGCATGTTTTCGGGGCGCACTTCACCCATGCCATCATTCCAGCCAGCGGCAATAATCCCTTTATCTGCCAGCATGTTAGCAACGCGTTCGATAAAGTAGCCATTGAGTGAGTGGAGTCCAGCTAACTCATCGGCTTTTTGTTTTTTCATTGCGATACACGCGGGGGATTCTACCCAAGCGCCCGCGGTTTCATCGGCGCCTATGTGGTAATGCACTAAAGGAATGCCTACGGCTTGGTGCATCTTTTTAACTTCATCAATCACAGTATCGATAAAGTGATAGGTGCTCGGCAGACACACATTGAGTGTGTTGTCGTGGTAATACTGAATCGACGAATATTGGGTTTTATCTGTAAATTCAGTCAGTAAAAACTCCTCCGCCTTAGCTTTGTCTCCCTTGGCGAGGTAATGGTGATAACGCGCCTCCATGGATTTTATTGCGGCGCGTGAATGCCCCGGCATGTCCAGTGAAGGGATCACTTCGATGTGGTGAGCATCAGCCAGTTGTAATATTTCTTGGTATTGCGCCACGGTTAAGTAGCCATCGACGGGGTTTACGTCCGCTATGCCGCTGCCCAGTTGTGGCAATAAACAGGTTTGTTCGGTTAAATCGAAACAACGTTTTGCGCCCACATCGGTCAGTTCGGGTAAGCCGGGGATGGCTAAACGCCAGCCTTCATCGTCGGCTAAGTGCAAATGCAGCTTATTGATTTTATAGGCGGCGAGCTGTGGGATAATGCGTTTAATAAAATCGAGCGAGTGAAAGTTACGGGCTAAATCAATATGCAGGCCGCGAAAGGCGTAGCGAGGTTGGTCTTGGATCTCGATGGCGACGAGTTGATCTTCACTTAAACTGATTAGCCCAGCTAGGCTTTGTAGGCCATAGAAGAGTCCCGCCTCAGTGCCCGCTCGAATACTGATTTGCTCAGCTGTTATGGTTAACCGATAGGCTTCGCGGTTTTTAATTTCACTATCATGGGCTTCAGTGCTTGCGACTTTAGGAGCTTGAGCATCGAGTTGCAATAATAGCGGCGTGCCTTTGTCCTTGGCCGAAAAGCCTAAATAATCGAGGTAATCAAACGCCGCTTGCCGCCCCTTAAAATCGACAGTCGCAGCCGTGAGTCGATAACCTTTAGCAAGGGATAAAGGCGCCGAGTTTAGGCTTTGGCTATGAAGTGGTGTGGGGATAAGTTTGCCGCTAATGTCAGGTGCTTTGTCTGCGGCTAAGGCTTGATATTGCTCTGCTAAATACTGGCCATCGGCAAAGGGGGTTGCATCGTTTTTTGCTAGTAAGAATTGTTTCTCTGCATTAAAGGGCGCCAGGTAGTCTTGCTCGGCTAAACCTGTTTCTGGATCGCGCCTTGTTTGAGTGCTCTTTATGACCTGCGCCTTATCGCCCATAGCGACAAAGAAGTTTGGCATAAACTCGGAACGGGTGATTTGGCTGCCTTTGCTATAAAACTCAATGCGATAAACTTGATTGGCGACGAAGCCCTTAAAGCTGGCTTTAGGAGTGATTTTATGTAAATCGCCATTGATATGCTCAATGTTAAAGTCACCCGCATCGACGAAATAAACGGGCGATAATTGGCTGAAATAAATTTGCCAGTCGCCGTAATTTAACTCTTCGCTGGATAACTTGTCGTTCGATAGCTGAGTGGGCAAGGTCAGCTCAATGGCAGAGCGATAGCATTGGGCTTCTTTAGCGGGACAGGTTTCAAGATAACTGGCGGTTAACTGATAATTTAATTGGAGTTTATCGGCCAATTGATTCAGCGCGACATTATTTGCCTCCTGCACGGCGTTGGTGGCCTGTACTGATGGCATAACAAGTATTGAAAGCACTGGTGTCAAGGGAAGCACTGCCATTACGCCGCTGACTAAGGCCGTCTTAATCCCCTGCCACTTTATTTTCCCTTTCGTTAGTCCTTTCACTTAGCTAAGTCCTTTTGTTGTAAAAACCACTGCGCCGTGTCGATCAATTGCTGGTGCATTGTGATGTTAATTGAAATCGCTTGATTTCTGTTGTTGTAAAAACCATTGCGCCGCGCCTATGAGTGCCGCATTGTGATGTTGGCTGGCTGAAATCGTCAAGTCCGCCAGTTGGGGGCCATAGACTAAGCTTTGCAATTTCTGTTTAAGCGCTTCAATAAAGAAGGGAAAGCTTTGGCTGACTGAGCCGCCAAGGACGATATCTTTGGGATCGTATACCAGTAAGGTTTGGGCGATCATGTGCGCCAAGTGTTCACCAAAATGGGCGAAGGCTTGCAGCGCTTGGCTGTCTCCTTCACAGGCTTTTTGATACAAATATTCGCCACTTATGTGATGGTGAGTGGTGAAGTATTGCCCCGAGCAGTAGTGCTCAATAATGCCATCGCGATAACTCAAGCTGCCGATTTCGCCTGCGGCGCAATGTTTACCCGAATACAGCTGACCATTAAAAATCACCCCAGCGCCCACGCCTGTGCCTAAGGTAATCCCGAGCATGTCTTGATTGTGATTGAGCACAGCTTCGCCAAGGGCAAAGAGGTTCGCATCGTTATTTACAACCACATCCATTTCAAAGGTATTTTTAAGCTGCTGAGCTAACTGCGTTGCCGTTAATGCAGGGATATTGAGCACTTCGAGTAAGGTGCCGCTGTGCATATCCACCATGCCGGGTATCCCGATGGAAATACCATAGGTTTCAGGCGTGAGGTGGCTGTGGATACAGGTCACGAGGAAATCGAATAATTGTTCGAAATTGCCATCGGCGGGAACGGGATACCGCCAAGTGTCGAGTAAGGTTTTACCTTCCACCTGTGCCAACATCAGTTTAGTTCCCCCAAGATCTAAACATAGGACGCTCATAATAGCTTGTTGCCTCTCGTGTTGTTTGTTGCCATCGGCTCGTCATTCTTTGAGGCCGTTTTAGCAGAAAATAGGGTGGTGTTTTTAATCAAGGGGCGAGCCGTTAGCGCGACATAGCCTATGTATGCCATAGGGATTAACAGCACTAACATCCCGAACCGTAACTCGCCGTACAGCTCACTGATAACACCAATGATCGGCGAGATAAACGCGCCGCCGATAATGCCAGTGCAGAGAATGCCAGCGAATGATCCATGATCTTGGGCGCGAGAATTGAGCGCCAGCGAGAAGATCACCGACCACATGATAGAAATGAAAAAGCCAACCAATGGGAAACAAATTAATGCTAGTTGGCTCGGTCCCCAAATCGCCACCAGAAAACAAACCAGTGAACTAAGGGAAAAACTGAGCAGCAAGATCTGACTGTCGATAAGCTTAAGTAGCAGCAAACCGAGTAGGCAGCCGAGCGTCATGTAAAACCAAAAATCGCTAACCACATTGGCGCCGACACTTAAGGTATCAAGACCATGATATTGCGACAAAAAGACTGAGATACTGTTAGCAAGCCCTTGCTCAAGTGCAACGTAGGCGGCGATAGCGAAGAAGAATTTCAAAACGGTTCTATCTTTGAAAAGGCGTAAATGGGTCTCCAGAGCACCCGCAGACTCATCGGCCAATTTATCCACTTTGGGCATCTTCACTAGGCTGGCAAAGAGCACCATGGCGAGCGTGACTACGGCGAATAACCAATACATGGCGAGCCAACTCATGTTCTCGGGCAATAGCTGTTGCACATAGTTGGCTGATGCAACACTGGCTTGATCTAAGGCGACAAAATGCTGGTATACCAGCGGCGCTAAGGTCGCGGCGCCGCCAAAGGCGAGTTGGGCTAGTACGGAGAAAAAGGCAAAATGCTCTGGCCCCGCGGCTTGGCGCAGTAAGGGATTGACTGCTACCTGCAATAAACTCATGCCAGTGCCGATACAAAACAGGCTAAACATGGCGATGCTAAAGGTAGGCAGACACACAAAAGTCACGGCGCCGATGAACGCTAGGCTAAAGGCTAAGATGATCACCCGCTTTTCACCGTACTTGTCCACCAAAATCCCCGCAGGAATCGATGTCACGCCGTAGGCGATAAAAAATGCAAAGGGAAATAACCCCGCCAACGTCAGGCCGATAGCATAACTGTCAATTAACGCAGGGAAAATCGGCCCCATGCTGTTGGTCATCAAGGAAATCACAAAGAAAGTGCAGAGGACAAACAGGATGATGAGTTTGTGTTTCATGTGCTTAGCCAATTGAATTAAGTGAAATTCATTGTGGACTGACGCTCGCTATGGCGGTGATACGAATGGTGCCTCTGTCGATACTTTTCTCACATATGTAAATCCTGTTCGCGCTGATTTAGCTGATTTACATCAGGTGCAGTTAATACGGACTGTAGATACTTGTAAATACTGGCGATAGATAATGGTGATAGATACGAGTTGCAGTTAGCTGCTGCGGATAGGCATAGGTAAAACCGTGTTTTAGTATCTGCTGATAAAGTGTTTGCTTGTAAAATAGTTACCTTTAATTAACATTGGATAGAATAGTATTAGAGTAACGGAGTTGAGTATCACAGTAGGGCTGACTTGCTATAGACAATAGTGCGCGAGGCACAGCGATTTCGCCGCGCTGATAGGTTAAGGCTGGCATTAAAAATAAGGTCTAAGTAATTGAATAATTTAACAGGATGGAATAACGGCTAGCTTGAGTAAATGGCGTTGATCTGTAAGGGCGGATTGAAGCTAAGGTAAAGGAATGAGTAACTGGAGTTTAATGGATGAAACCTCTGTGTGAAAAAGTGATCCCCGATGAAAACAGCTCTTGGCGTTACTTTCGTTATGAATGGGACCACATGGATCTCAACTGGCATTATCACCCCGAGTACGAAATCTGCTTAACCCTCAACAGTTATGGCATGCGTTATGTGGGCGATCATATTGCCCGCTATGGCGATTATGATTTAGTGATCATCGGCCCAGACATGCCCCACGGCTGGCAATCCGAGGCTAACCTTGATCTTTCACCTGACGAGGCTTCAAAGAACGATTGTTTGAAAGGCGGCGCTTCAACTGCGGTCGGTTTGAAAGAGCCCAGTTTGAAGGGATCCGCTTCGAAAAATCGAGTGAAGGAAGTCGTGTATGTGGCACAAATTCCCGCAGCCTGGCTACACCAAATTGTGAATGAGCAGCGCGAGTTAGCATCCTTGCATTCACTGTTGACCCATGCCAAACGGGGCGTGTTATTTAGTGAGGAAACGGCGCGCAAGGCCCATAACGTGTTTATCGCGATGGAGACGGCTAATCCCTTTAAACGCTATATTTTGTTATTGGAATTATTAGCGTTATTACAACAGGATAGTCAGCAAGAACTCTTGTCCAGTACCTTGTTCACCCACGGCAGTAAGCTCGACTTTACCGTGAAAAAGCTCGATAAAGTGATCGAACATATTTATGACAATTACACTCAGGCCTTGTCGGCACAGGATTTGGCAAAGTTAGCGCACATGAGCACCAATCACTTTCATCGCTTCTTTAAAAAACGTACCGAGAAAACCTTAACTGAGTTTATCAATCAACTCAGGATCGCTAAGGCGTGCAAGTTATTACTCTCGAACCAGAGCCCGATTTCAACCATCAGCGATCAGTGTGGTTTCAATAATTTATCTAATTTCAATCGACGCTTTATTCAATTTAAAGGCGTCACGCCGAGTCGTTTTCGTCAGCGCTTTAGCAGTAAACAAAGGGCGATTTAACCCCTTACTATCACGAATACTTAGGCTGAAAATACTGATCCACTAAGGTCTGGCAGTAGCTTATCGCCTGCGCGGTGATCTCCGCTGAAATCGGCTCAAATGGGCGCTTGAGTTTTGGGTCGCGGTAATCCATTCCCGCTAACAGTGCATACCAAGAGGGGCGAAAGTAGGCGAGCTGCTGGTCGTATTGGTAAAGCAGCAGATCAAAGTCATCCCCTTGATACCAAGCTTTTAATAGTTGCGTCAGCCTTTGGGAAATGGCGACTTTTCTCGCTGCGACCCAATAGGCTTCGCTGCGCTGGCTGGTGACATAATGGGCCTGAATGTAATCCTTTATGCCGAGCACTAACTGCATTACTGCTTGATTTAATGTTTGCCGACTTAAGGTTTCTGCCTGCTTATTTAACTGATAACGCTCGAATAACGACATAAATTTTTCAAGGGTGAATTGGGTCATCATGATCGACGTGGCTTCGAGTGGCTCGATAAAACTTTGCGCAAGTCCTATCGCCAGAACATTGTTGTGCCAAGCCTTGTCACTGACGCCGACCCGCAGCTTGAGAAACCGCACTTGGGTCGACTCGGGTAAATTTACACTGTGCAATAATTCCTTAGCCGCGGCATTGGCACTGAGGTGGCGACTGCTATAAACATAGCCATTGCCAAGCCTGTGGGTGAGGGGGATTTGCCATAGCCAGCCTGCACTGAGCGCTGTGGCGCGGGTATGGTACTTTGCCTGCTGCGTTTGAGTGGAGTCCATTAATGCAGGAACAGGAACAGGAACAGGAACAGGAACAGGAACAGGAACAGTGACGGCGCTGTCGTTGAGTAACTCATCGGCGAAGGATTGAAAGGGCACGCCTAGGGCTTTATGAATTAACTTAGCGCTAAAACCGCTGGCATCGATGAAAAAGTCGGCGCTCAGTCGTTCGCCATTTGCCAGGATCAGCGTCTCAATCTGCTGGTGTTGGGAGGTTGAAACCTCGACCACATCAGCAATGATCTGCCGTACGCCGCGTTGGCAGGCATAATCTTTTAAGTAGTTGGCCAGCTCAGTGGCATCGAAGTGATAGCCGTATTCGTTGGTGCAGGGCAGTGTTTTATTCGGCCTTGGGCTGAGATTGTGTTTGGCCAGTACGCCGCTAGAGAAAAACGCATCAGGTTTAACGGCATTGCCATGCCCTCGGCGTCTTGCATTGGCGTTGATAAAAAAGACTTCGGCGGGTTTTACATCCATTTGAAAATAGAAGGGGTGGAAATATTGCTGGCCGTCACCATTCCAATTGATAAAGTCGATGCCGGTTTTATAGCTGGCGTGGCATTGCTCCATCCAATCTTTTTCGCTGATGCCTAAGTTGTCCATAAAGCGTTTTAGGTGTGGCGTCGAGCCTTCGCCAACGCCGATAGTGCCTATATTGTCCGATTCCACTAAACAGAGTTCAATGGCGGCAAATACGGGGTTATTCGCGAGGGCGGCCGCGGCCATCCAACCTGCGGTTCCGCCACCTAAGATAATGATTTTTCTGATTGCTTGCTTCGCTTTCATGGCTTATCCCCGCTGCATTATCAACGCAAAAAGCCGACCCTAAGGTCGGCTATGGTGTGACTCAAGTTTAAAATTTGTAGCTGGCACCGACGAAATAGCGTGAACCAAATTCGATGGTGTTTTGGGTCAATCCGTATTTAACATCATAGGATTGCACCACTTCGTTGGTTAAGTTTACCCCTTCGAGTGAGACATCTAAGTTTTCCATCGCATGCCAAATAATCGAGGCATCGACTTGTTGATAGCTGTCGTTTAACACGTTTTGAATGTTACCCACGCCTAAGTATTCTGAACGCCAGTTATAGGCGATACGGGCGCTGAATAGATCATCTTCGTAGAAGAGTGAGCCGTTGAAGGAGTTTTCTGACACGCCTTCAATCATCTGTTCAGTGCCATCGGGGCGCGTGCTCTTACTGTCAACATAGGTGTAGTTGGTCAAGAAGCCAAAACCGCTTTCAAAGTTATGCTGTAGCTGGATTTCAAGCCCAGTTACTGAGCCGCTGCCGCCGTTGGCAGGAGCTGTGACGCGGCATTTATCCCACTCGGATTCTGACGCGCCGCAACCTTCAATGTACTGAGTCGACTCAGTGACAAACACTACGTTATCAATATCTTTGTAGAACAAGGCCGCCGACAGCATAGAAGATTCAGTGAAGTACCATTCGATGCCAAGGTCGGCTTGGTTCGCCTTATAGGGTTTCAAATTGGGATTACCGCCGCTCGCAGTACCAAAGTTTTTTGCTATGGCTAAGCCAGGTTTTAGATCGCTGTAGTTGTTACGCGCCATCACGGAAGAGGCCGAAGCACGTAGGATTAAATCTTCCTGCAGATCGAAGGCGACGTTGATACTCGGTAACCAATTATCGTAATTAACTGATTCATTGTAGGGCTTGCCATCGGCAAAACCGGTTGAGGTTTGGTCAGTGTTAACGTAACGCACGCCAAAGTTACCACGGTAGAATTCGCCGCTGAAATCCGCTTGGGCGTAAAGGGCCAACATATCCTCTTCGACAGTGAAGGTGTTACCGAGATCGGCGACTTCCACTAACTCGCCATTGGCGTATTTCTCGCTGATAAAGGCCCACCATTTGTCTTCATCTAACTTGGCATAGGAGTCGAGTACATTGCCGCCGCTCTGGGAATGTAGCCCAGACAGCACGCCATCACTCCAGTTAGCGAGGTTGCCATTAGGCACGAAACCTAGGATTTCTGCGGGGTTACGGTTGAAGGCATTACGCTCGAAATCACTGGTGTTGTACTTAATCCCGACCGCAATTTTGTTAATAAAATCATGGTCGAGTTGATATTCGAAATCGGTCTGTGCGTAGGTCACTTTATGATCTTGCACTGTGGTTTCGTAGTTCGCCTCTTGGGCGTGCTTGAATTGGCTAGCATCGTTAGCATCTAAACTCGTCAGCACCACTTGGTAGGGACCGGTGGCATCGTAACTAAAGCCACCATCGACACTGCCTTGACCATTAGGGAAGGCGGGGTCGCCAATTTTACCGCCTTGATCCGTCGCTGGGATCCACCAAGAAGATGAACCGCCTTGGGTGCCGCCATCTGAGGTCGATTGGCCAATGACGCCGCTCACAGTAAAACTGTCCCCGACGTATTTTCCGGTCAAGTTGAGTACGTCAGATTTCATATTGACCGCGTGGCGCACCACAGGGTTATAAATAATCGACGCATACGCCGGCAGAATCGTTGCCGACGCTGTGCCGCCTTGGGCGTTGTTCACTACGTTGGTGGAGCCTGAACCGCGCGCGCCAACGGTTAAGAAGTTATGGTTTACGTGGGGGATATCGAGTTCAAAATTAAAGTAATCTAAGGTGAACTCGGTATTGTCAGTTGGCGCAAATTGCAGTGTGACTTGGGCGCTGGTCCGTTCACGTTCGGCTCTAAAGGCCTGCGAGCCAATGCCCCAAGCGCCAACGGTAGATTCTTGATTTTGCGCGGGATCGGCGGCGAAGTATTCATAATAACCACTGAGAGATTCCAACACTTGGCGGCCGCTGGTAATTTTTTCTACTGAATAGGCGCCTAAAATGCCGAACTTTTCGTCGTCATTTTTCCAGCTTCCAAGGAAAGAGCCACTCGGGTCTGTTTCATCGTACAGGCTGCTTTGGCTCAGCTCGCCAGCGACTTGATAGGTGTGGGCATCGAGATCTAAGGGCTTGCGGGTTTTGAGATCGACAGTACCGCCCAGCGCACCTTCTTCAAGTCTGGCGGTCGGGGTTTTGTGCACTTCAACCGCACTCACTTGCTCTGCCGACAACAATTCCATATTGAAGGTACGAGTGGCAGGACCCAAGTCATACCAAGAAGTGCTGGCAACGGTTTGACCGTTAAGCAAAATACGACTCTGCTCTGGCGCTGTACCGCGAATAGTGACGCCGCTTACTTCGCCGTATTGCCTATCGACCGTGACCCCAGAAATTCGCTGCAGCGCATCACCGATGTTTTTATCGGGAAACTTACCTATGTCTTCCGAGGTGATGGCATCGACCGTGGAGTCGGCGAAGCGTTTGGTATTCAATGAGGCTTCAATCGAGCGACGTATGCCGCGTACTTGGATTACCTCCATATTTTCTGCCGTTGCCTCTTGTTGCTCCGCCGCGACTGCGGTTGAGCTCATCCCGAATAAGGCATTAGCGATACACAATGCGAGCAAAGAGCTCTTAAATAATTGACCTTCTGACATGTTATAGCGTCCCTGTAGTGCTTTAGTGTTGTTTTTTTCTTCAGTTAACTTACCTGTTATCGAATTGTTGATGCGGTACTTTTCACACTAGGATTGGTATTTTTCTATTGTGTTTAACGCGAGGGCGGCGGTGATTTCAACTTGAGTGGTGATGGGAGATTTATCAACTTAGCGTAGAAAAGTATGGCTTGTTGCTAGGATGGTATAACTAACGCTGGCTAGATTACTCACTATAGATAAGCCGAGCGAATGAGTGCGAGACTGTGTGCGAATTGAGATGCATGGGCGTTAACTCATTGCTTTTTAATCATTAGCCTCAAACATTATCTATAGGATGAGATCATGAAACTGAAATCGATAGCCGCCGCAGTTGGACTCTGTTTAGCGAGCGTAAGTCCTGCCCACGCCAGCGATAAAACCATTTACCTCACCTTTGATGATGGTCCAATTGACGCGACTTTAGGGGTATTGGATGCGCTAAAGGATGCCAATATCAAGGCGACCTTCTTTATCAATGCATTTCATATGTATGGCGAAGGGGATGAAAACGAAGCGTTAGCGGCTGTCGCCCTGCAACGTTTATTAGACGATGGTCATATTCTGGCGAACCACAGTTACGATCATATGCTGCATAACTGCACCGATGGCGTGCAATCGGGGGCGGTTTATTGCAATCAAGTGGGTCTATGGCCGGTGAAATCCTATCAAGATGCGGCCACCGACTTTACCTACTTTGTGACGAACACCGCCAAAGTGGTTGAGCTTATCCCTAATGCCGCCAGTTATCCTAACAACAAGATGACTAAGTTGGCGCGTTTGCCCTATACCAATGGCTGGCGCGTGACCAGTAAACTTAAAGGCGACGGCTTGTGTGCAACCTCTGATACTGTGCCGCCTTGGGACCCTGCTTTTGCTTGTACCGCCGAAACCTCTACCAACAGTTCGCAAGTTGCGGTGCAAATTCAAAATATACTCGCCGAGAGTGATTATAAAATATTTGGTTGGGACTTTGATTGGGGGCCAGAGGATTGGGGCGTGGCTTTTCCTGCTGAATCTATGGCCGATGGGGTTGAGCTGGTGGATAAAATCAATCAAGTGATCAACACCTGTGCGGGCACCACAATGAACCCTCTCAACAGTCGCACGCAAAACTTAGACTGCAGCGATGGTTTGCACGACGGTAAAGTGGTGATCTTGACCCACGACTTCCTGTTTGAGAATGCGCACCGTGGTCAAGGTGCGACCATCAATTTGCCTAAAATTAAACGCTTCGTGGAAGAGGCGCAGCGCCAAGGATACCGTTTCGACACGCTAGATAACTATGCCCCTGCTTGGCAGGATCAGCATGATTATCAGCAGCCTGATTTTGTCTCGTATCAAGATAAAATCTATTCCTTAGTGCAAGCCCATTTCTCCCAAAGTAATTGGCAACCGAGTCAAACCCCAGCCTTGTGGAAAAACGAGAAGTAGCTAAGTGTTTGGCTGAGTATTTACTCGGCCCATAATATTCACCGAGTAAAGGACATGTTGCTGAACTTAGCCTGACAAATTTCAAAATAGCGTCACTTTTTTACACTTTACCCACTCCGCTTTAACTCAGTATCTGTAATACTGCTCCGACATTGATTTGAAGTTGATCAGTGTTAGAAAAGCAGCGCACAAAGCGCGCGATTGGGGAGAGAAAATGAGTACGTTTGTAAAGTTAACCTTAGCGGGCACCTTAGTGATATTAGCCATACTCGCCGCAGGTATTTACCGTTTCAACATGACCAATGATGATATTTATATGGTGATGGAAGATGGTAAGGTCATGCAATACGACGAGGCCATGGCGCAGGAAAAAACGCAGGCACAGGCCAATGAGGTTGAAGTAGTGACACCGCTTGAGGTTAAGCCGGTGGCGAATGCGTCGGAAGTGATGCTTAAACTCTTTAGCTTAAATACCGCTAACCCGTTTGAAATTACCCTACCAGAGGGCGGTAAATCGGTTGCCTTGACCCATTTTATTAAGATCAAGCAAACGGAATTTGCGATGGGCGATTATCAAGATGGCGAGGTAAAAGGCCGAGTATTACTGGATTATTTGCGCATTACGCCGTTAAATTTCGATCCCGCTTTAGAGCCCGACACCCAGAGTAACGCGCCAATTCAAGATGATCCTAAAATGCAGACTATGCCCTTTGTGGCGCCGTTTATTGTGACGACCCAAGGTTCGGGGGTATTTTGGTATCTTGGTTTGTTTAGCCTCGATTTTGAACACAATAATTTGAAGCATTTAGGCAGCGTCGTGCTGGGCGATCGCATTGAGGTGGACAGTATTGAACCTGTTTATCCCTTCGAAGTTCCATTCAAAATTGCCGTGACTTATCGCGATAGAGCGCCTGACCAACCTATGTCTGAAAGCCCTGAAATCGTCAAAACCACAGAAGTGGCAGTGAGTGAAACTGGCATCAGTCACTTAACTCAGTAGTCAGTTGGCGTGTGCAAGGGGCGTGTGTAAGGTAAGTGTGTAAGGTAAGTGTGTAAATGCGATTATGGATCTGCGCAGGCTTGTGCTAAGTTATTTTTCGTTCCGTGAATCATGCTTGCCGCAGCGGCAAGCAATCTCGGGTAGATAGACTTGGCATAAGGTTTTGACAAGGAGAGTGTCATGCAAGTTAACAAAATTACGGGGAAATTTGATGTTAAGCTCACCCCAGATAGCACTTATGCTACGGGTGTGGGCGGCGTAACGTTAGGTCGTATGGGTTTAGATAAAACCTTTTATGGCGAGCTTGAGGGCCGTAGCCAAGGGGAAATGCTCAGTGCAATGACGTCAGTAAAAGGCTCGGCTGGCTATGTGGCGATTGAGCAAGTGGTTGGCAAGGTGTGTGGTAAGCAGGGCAGTTTCGTGCTGCAACATTTTGGCATTATGACCGATGGACAAAACCGTTTGATCTTAGAAGTGGTTCCCCATTCCGGTGCGGGCGAGTTGCAGGGATTAACGGGCACTATGGCCATCAGTATTGAAAATGGTCAGCATTTTTATGAGTTCCAGTTTGGCTTTGAAGCCAGCGCTGAGCCAGCATTTTAACGCGACTTCAGGCATTATTTTTTAGGCATGATTGTTTCTGAAAATATAGTTTCAGGCACTATTGCTTAAGGTGTTATCGCTTAAGGTACTATCGCTTCCAGCATTAGCCTGATGTCGTTCAATTTTCCTACCTTGATTTCGTTTTCTCAAACCTAGTCTTATCTACGTGGCCTAGAAGACCTTGCTTGATTGAGTGAAATAATGGACATAAAAAACCAGCCTAGGCTGGTTTTTTGTTATTACTCTCTCTAATCAATCGAGCTCAAAAGTTGAGGCAAGATTAACGCCTTTTACTTAACTCTGACTGTTAAAGCGCTACTTTTGAAAGCTAGTTTCAGAAAGTGCAGCTTTAGCTAGCGTTAAGAGGCTTTTTTAACGACTTTGATTTTATCGACAACTTTTTTCACGTCGTCGGTATTCTCAGCAATTTTCAGCGCTAACTGACGTTCGGCATCGCTAGCCACTTCACCTTTTAAGGTGACGATACCATTGGCGACATCAACATTAATCTGGGTGCCAGAAACATCGGTTGAAAACAGTAAACGGGTTTTGACGACTGTGGCAACCTTAGAATCGGTCAAAGTAGCGACAACGTCACTGGTGCCTTCTTTCTCATTCATTACAGTGAGTTGGTTATCGACATCTTTTACGCCGTCTAAACTTTTGATCAGTTCAGTGGCAAGAGCTTTATCGACACTGCTTTCCACTTTACCTGTTAATGTGACGTTTCCGTCTTTCACATCGGTGATAATGTCAAAGGAATTGAGGTTAGTGTTGAGCAGTAAAGTGGTTTCAGCTTTACCATCGATCCACGCATCCTTTGCCCCGTCCTTCCAATCTTGAGCTGCGGCGACATTTAAACTGATTGAACCGACAAGTAAGGTCGCTAGTACTGATGCTGTTGTGGTTTTCATAATCATATCCTCCGTTGTTTTCTCGATGTTAGATAATGCGTGAATCGTGCCAGTTTTATTAAGTTATTGACTTAAATGCTTTTAGTTGATGATTTCGATATTTTCATGTCTCAGCGATTTCCCCTAAGTCGGTCTTTTTTACCGACAAAATGTAATTTTTGCTGGTAAGCAAAGCCGTCTTTAGAGCATAAAAAAACCGCACCAATAA